>NZ_AP021861.1:306666-613333 GCF_009177095.1 Lacipirellula parvula | reverse complement strand
GTCCATGTCGGCAGCCGCGTTGCTCCACCCGAGGCCGACCGGCTGGGCCAGCGCGCGATACGCGAAACTTTTGTTGCCCAGATTCTCGTAGTAGTCGAGCCGCGACTTGTCGCCTACCTGGTAGCTGGCGTAACCGCTGGCAACGACGTCGAGATCGCCGTCACCGTCGAAATCGGCAAGCGTAGCCCAGCGGTAGGCTCTTTCAAAGCTGATGGTACGCGAGACGAACGTTTGGTCGGCCGTCTGCTCGTGCCACCACAATGTCGGGGAAGTGGTAGAGGAAGCAGAGTCGGACGCCCCTGCGGACACGACGTCGAGGTCGCCGTCGCCGTCGATATCGCCGACGGCGACGCTCTCAATGGCGCCGCTTCTCGACACAGACGTCGGCTGCAGCAAGATCCCGTGCCACGCGAAACTCAAACCGCCGTTATTTTGAAACCAACCAACGTCGTGAATGGCAGGCGGCGAGCCGCTGATGACGCCGCCAATGCCGCCCGCCACGACGTCGAGATCGCCGTCATGATCCATATCGGCGGCGACAACGCTGGTGGCAAGGCTCCCCAAACGCCCAATGAAGGTTGGCGCGAAATCCTGAGCACCGTCGTTGACGAAAACGTAAACGCCCGCCCCCAGCGCCGTCGTGAGCAGGTCCATGTCGCCATCGGCGTCGAGGTCGACGATCGTCATGGAGACAAAATGCTCGCTCGCGACGCCGGTCGGCAACAGCCAGGTCCGGATCGTGAAGTTCTGGTTGCCGTCATTTTCAGCCCAAATCAGTGCGCCTCGCAAGCTGGACGCGATAACGCTGCCGTAGCCGACGAAGTCGACGTCGCCGTCGTTGTCTAAATCTCCAACGGCAATATCTTCACCGCCAAGTCTGATCGCCGGCGAGGGTGCCGTCACCGTATGCGCCACGAATCCGCTAGCGCCCTGGTTCTCGTACCAGGCGAAGCCCACGCCCGCCTTCGCCACCACGTCGACGTCGCCATCGCCGTCGACGTCGGCCGTCGCCATAAACGCGGAGCCGGTGGTATCCGTAGACGAGATCACCGTTCGCGGGTCGCCGAACAACCCCGTCGCAGCGGCGCGCGGCCCGATGACGACCGCATGATCCTCCACCTCGCCGTCGAGCGCCATCCCCAGCGGCCCCAGCCCGCCGGCCGTGCTCAGCCGGAAGCGCGCGTACGTGGCGCCCGCGACCGCCCACTGCGGAATGACGAACGTCAGCGCGTTGTCTCCTTCGACCACCGCGAGCCCCTGAGCGATCTGCTCGCCCGCGAGCCCCCATGCTCCGTCGCCGTCGAAGTCGATCCACGCATCAAGTTTTGCCCCCGCCGGCGCGTTCTGCACGATTACCGTCGCCGTGCCGGTCGCTGCGTTGAGCGTCAACGTCCCGAAGACGACGCCGTCGTCCTCGGCCTCCGCTCCAGCCGGCGCGTGGGCCCCGTCCGCTTCGGCGTCGCGCGTGGCGCCCAGCTGCGGGCCCGTCGCCACATGTCGCGGCCCCTGGTCCTGGGCATACACGCGATACGGCCGCGGGGCGTCGCCGTAGTCGTATGGAATGTCGGTCAGCTGCTCGTACCACGCGAGCGGCGTCACAAATCCCCCCGCCGTGACGAGATCGAGCCGCCCGTCGCCGTTGACGTCGGCCGCGGTCACATTGCGATGCTGGCCCGGCGCACCGCTCACGATCCGCCGGGTAAACGCCGCCGTTCCGTCGTTCTCGTACCAGGCGACGCGATTGAGTCCCGCAGCGGCAACGTCGAGATCGCCGTCGCCATCGAGATCGGCCACGTCGATCGACGCCGCCCCCCAGGCGGTCGCATCGACGTTCGCCGCAGTGAACGTCCCGTCCCCGCCGCGCTGATACAGCACGAGACTCTTCGGCGAGGTGCATGCAGCCATCGCGTCGAGATCGCCGTCATCGTCGAAATCACCGAGCGCCAAGTCGGTGAGATTCGCCGCAGGCGTCCCGATGGTGCGCACCGTAAAGTGCTGCGCACCGTCGTTCTCCAACCAACCAATCGCCGAGCTTGACCCGGCCAGTATGTCGACGTCGCCATCGCCGTCGACGTCGCCCGCCGCCACGTGCGAGATCAATCCCAGCGAAGCGGCGACGATCCCTTTCGTGAACGCCCCGGCGCCGTTGTTCAGGTACCAGGCGACGAACGACCCGCTCGTCGCAGTCACTAGGTCAATGTCGCCGTCGCCATCCAGATCGACGGGCGTCATCCCCTGCGGGCTGAGAGCGTTGTCGATCATGCGACGCGTGAACGTCTCGCTCCCGTTGTTCTCGTACCAGACGGCGCCCCCGTAGTCTGCGAAGAAATCCATGTCGCCATCGCCGTCGACGTCGGCCGCAGCCAGCATCCCGTACGACGACGCCGTGACGCCCGTCGTCCGCAGCGGCCCAAACTGGCCCTGCACATTGCTCCGCCACTGGAGATTGCCGTTCAGCACGTCGACCGTCCCGTCACCGTCGAGATCGACGACCACAATCTCCTCGGCGTCGTCGTAGGCGATCACCCGCTGCCCGCCGAACAACCCGCTCCCGGCGTCCGCGACAGGAATCAGATAATCCTCGACCTCGCCATCGAGCGCCGAGCCGGCAGGGCCCAAGTTGCCGGCGGTGCTCAGCCGGAAGCGAATGCAATTGTCGCCGCCGACGATCCCCGCCGGAATGTTGAAGGTGAACTTGTTGTCACCAGCGACGACCGCGGCGTTGTTGATCACCAGCTCGCCCGCATCGGCGAAGTCGACGTCGCGATTGAAATCGATCCACGCGCTCAGCTTCGCCCCCGCCAGAGCGTTCTGCACGTTCACCGTCACGACCGCCGCGGCCCCGGCCCGCCACACGCCGAACACGACCCCATCCTCATCGGCCGGATCGCCGGTCGAGAGCTGATTGTGCGCATACGGATTCGCATCGCGCAGCTCCCCCAACCGCGGCCCCACGGCCTCGTGAGCAGCCGTCGCATACTGGCCGGCCGCCACAGCCGCATCGCCAAAGTCGGCCGCCAACAGTTCGCGAGATTCCAACGCTTCAAATCGCAACCCGCGTGCCGCAGGGCGCCGCGAGTCGACTCGTCGAGGAGCAGAACGACGTGGCATAGAAAAGGTAACGCCGGCATTGGTGAAAGCAGATGAGACACACCGCCGCAATCGACCGCAAAGTCGAACGTCGTCTCGACTTCCGGTGAGGAAAGCAAACGACGCCAATCCAATTTAACCGTTCCCGGCAACGACAGCAAATTCCCCAAACAGGCCCAAAACCCGCCCGTCTGTCCGCTGCCCACTTGCTACTCACTCCCCAACCTTCGTCGGATCCCCCAACTCTCGATTCAGCTTTACCGCCGCGCGCGTGAGCCGCCGCACGACTTTATCGTCAATTGCCATTCCTTCACGAAGCTCAAGCGTCGCCATCTCGTACTTCCCGCCGGCCTTGAGCCGCGGCTCGATCTCCCGCAGTCGTTGCCCGCGCCAGAAACCGAAGAGGACGCGAGACTCTTCCGCGCGAATGAGCAGTACCGGACCGCTTGAGAAGTAGACGAGGTGGCGCCACTTGATCACCTCTTCTAGCTTCGCTGTCGCGAGGACGCCGGAGCGAAACTGCTCGACGAGTTCCCGGCGCCAGCCGCTGAGCGCGGCCACATACGCGTCGGGAGTCACGGCAGCGGTTGACTTTTTCATGCCTCGACTCCCATGAACTCACACGCCCTCTAGCCCCGTGCTCCGCCCGGGGGTCGGCATCCATCTCAAATACTGCCGCCACTCTGTGCGCCTGCTCGAATCGACGCAGCCCGTAGGGTAGGCACTGGCGTCGACGCTGCCCAGCATCAACCTGATGCCGGCCGAAACAGAGCGACGAGCATCCAGCGACGCCACAGAGAAGAACCGCACTGGGTGGCATGTTGCCGCGAAGCGTCGACATGCTGCGGCGAGCGCCGACCAGCACGGAGTTCGACTTGCTCGTATCGGCGACACGACGCGCGGCGTTGTCAACGCGCCAACGACATTAAGAAATCGCAATATAAGGCAAGCAGCGCGCTGAGCTGCATGCAACGACAGCGCAGCACGCATCGCTACGCATGCGCCTAACCGCATTCCATTAACAGCGATGTCACATGAATCAACGCCCGCGAACGCGGCGCGGCAAGCTAGGAAAACGACGCTGAACACGCACAAGTTTTTATCGAGATTTTCTTCTCGACTATTGCGTGACAATTGTTGATTTGAATAGTCATTTACGATACAACCGGCGAAGCGACGCCCGCTCAACTGCCCACGATCTCGTGGTTTTCGGTTGATCTCTTCCATGCGCCGCACGGAACTTGCGTCTTCCAGCAACCATAGGATGAGAGGCTACCAATGCGCAGACTTCCTAGCTCTTGGGACCGGACGATGGCAAAGCTGGGGCTTCGCAGGGCTCTCAGCCGAAACAAGCGCGTACGTCCGGCGAGTTCGAAAAGACTTAACGGCGTCGAAGCGCTTGAAGATCGCCGCGTGTTCGACGTCGGTGCTATTGGAGCATTCGTCCGAACAGGGGGGTTTGGAAACATCACTGACGCTAGCTCGAGTGGCGCGACTAGCCACGAAGAATTGGGATATGTCACAGCAATCCAAGGAGGCGTACCAACTGACGCGGACGAGCTGATAGCCAAGTCCGCCCACACCGCCAATCTTAACATCGATGGCGCTGACATTCACGGAGTAGGGCAGTCTGTGTCTCAAACGCCGACATATGTCGGCGGCACTACGTTCGTTCCATTTGTGAACAACGCGTCTGCGCACTTACTGAGCTATGAACTCGACAGCCCCCCAGCATTTATGGGCGGAGGAGGCTCTGGGGCGAGTGCTGAGTCTGGAGCCATCTTTGAGTTCGATGATGTTGACGATGGCATTACCGCTCAATGGTTTCATGGCTTCATCCTCGTTGCGACTTACGGAGTCACTACGGCGGATTCAGAGACGACCGCAATTACCGAGTATAGCGCATATGCTTCCATAACAGTCGACGACACAACCGCCAGTGTTGGAGGCGAATATAAGTGGGAAGACTCGTTTACTGGTGAGATAATCCCCGGCCCTCACTGGCACAAAACGGTAAAGGTTCCCGGTTATCCTGAACTGAACTATGTAGAAGTAGCGAACCCGACTGGAGGGTTTAATATATTCGTGCACTTCGTCGTTCCCATTTCAGAAGGAGCGACGGTATCAATGTCCGCCACCAGCGGTGGTTCAACATATGCGTATAGCGCGGGGGATGGCTCGGCGAATGCGAACTGGGCTCAAGTAAGCGCAGCATGGGGAATTGTGAGCGGCAGCCCAGACACCCCAGACTGCAACGACCTCAATCAAGACGGCAAAGTTGACGAGGACGACCTGAAGATACTGATCGACAACCTTGGCAGGGGACCTGGCATTGGATCTACGCCCCCTGTGATTGGCCCAGACGGCGACTTAGATCACGATGGTGATGTTGACGAGGACGACTTAGCCTTATGGTCTAACGCTGCTGCCGATTACCCAGTGGGCAAAACATTCGTGGTATCCTCTGAGGGCGACACCGTCGACGCCGACAAGACATATGGCAATCTGACTTTGCGTGAGGCGCTTGCGATGTCAGACGCTTCTGTGGGCGATGACGACACAATCCTCTTTGCACCGGGCATCGGTAATATTGCCTTAGCGGGAACGCCACTTGTTATCGCTGATGAAGTGGCTATTAAAGGCAGCGGTGCGGACAAGTTAACGATCAATGGCGGCGGCTCCAGCCGCGTCTTCTCCGTCGACTCCGGAGTCGAGGCAACCATCAGCGGCCTCACCATCACTGGCGGCGGCAACGTCTCCGCCGGCGGCGGCATCCTGAACAACGGCGATCTCACCCTCAACTCGGTCGTCGTTTCAGGTAACACGACGACCGCCAACGGCGCGGGCGGCGGAATTCGCTCGACGACTTACTCGCGTCTACAGGTGATCAACAGCACAATTGACGACAATCACGCGTCCTACGGCTCCGGCATCTACGCTAACGTCGTGGACGAACTGCTGAAGATCGAAGGCAGCACGATCTCCAACAATATTGCGCTCGGCATCGCAACGTCAACCTACTCCGAGGGAGGGGGACTCGCCATCGCCGGCAGCGCCACCGGCACCGTGGAGATCGTCAATAGCACCTTCTCGGGAAATGAGGCGCTCTACAGCGGCGGCATTCGGCTCCAGAACAATCTCGCTCCCACGACGATCACCAACTCGACGATTGCTTACAACCGCGGCAACGATAGCGGCGGTCTCCATCGCCTTAACAACACGTCGGACCCGGTTCTCCACAACACGATCATCTCAGAGAACACGGCTCGCACAACCAGCACCAAACTGGATATCGTGGGCTCAGTCGACTTAACAAACAGTACCTACAACCTCATCGGCAGCGGGGGAGCCGGCGGCCTGGGCAACACGAACGGCAACATCATACTAAGCAGTCCAAACACCGCCGGCTTGGCCCCGCTCGGCGACTACGGCGGTAAGACGAAGACGCACGCCTTAAAGACCACTAGCCCGGCGATCGATAAGGGAAGTGAGGATTATGCGACAACCTACGATCAGCGCGGTCTCGGCTTCACGGGCAAGTACGATCTGCCCGACGGCACGTACCCCGACGCCGACGGCTTCCGCGACATCGGCGCTTACGAGGCCAGCACCGGCACGACGCTGATCGTCCGCAGCGATGGCGATCGCAATGACTCCGTCGACCAGTTAGCGACGACTGATTCGCTAAGGTTGCGTGAGGCGCTCGCCCTATCCGCGGCGCTCGCTGGCGACGAGGTGATCACTTTCGATCAAACTGGCTGGACCGATGACACCATCACACTCTCGTCGCCGCTGGCGATTACTTCGAACGTGGATATCGCCGGTCCCGGCGCAAGCGACCTGGTGATCAGCGCGAATGGCAACAGCGCTGTGCTGTCAATTTCGTCATCGACGGTGAATGTTCGCGGCGTCACTATCTCGGATGGCTACGATAACTCCCTCAGCTACGTCGGGGGTATTTACGCAACATCCTCGGACGTCTCACTAGATGACGTTCGCTTACTCGACAATCAGGGCATTGATTCCGTCGGCGGCATTTGGGCCGATGGCGGTTCACTCTCGATTGTGAATAGCACGCTCGACGGAAATGGCGGATGGTATGGCGCTGTATTCGCTGACGGCGCCGACTTAACAGTTATTAACAGCACCATCAGCAACAACTCAGGCAGCGTTTACTCAGGCGGCATTTGGTTTCAAGGCGCGGGCGATCTCACTGTACTAAACAGCACCATCTCCGGCAATCAAGGCTATGAGGCAGGTGGCATCGTTACTCTCGGTTCCGGCGTTAATGAGATTATTCAGAGCACTATCTATAACAATCTGACCTTCTACGAGACTTCATATGGAGGTACGCTGCTTCCAGGCGGGCTGAGAGTCTCTGGGTCTGCCGACGTTCTGATTCACAACACGATTATCGCCGGCAATCGACTGAACGATAACGCCCCGAGAGATGTCCTTGTCGACACCGGAACTGGCGCGTCGATCATTGGCACAAGCTCTCACAACTTCATCGGACTCGACTCAAACAACTACTTTTCGTCCGCCTCGCCGTACGATAACATTCGCGGCACCGTCTCGGCGAGAAACGCTCGGCTTGCACCGCTAGCCGACAATGGCGGGCCGACGAAGACCCACGTGCCGTACTACGATAGCGAAGTCATAGATCACGGCGACAACAGCTTCATCGACGATTTCGATATCGTATTCGATCAGCGTGGATCCGATCGCATCAATCCATTTTCGATTGATGAATTAGTTGATATCGGAGCCGTCGAGTTACGGACTGGCGAATACTATTCGTAGCCGCTAATTTCTAGCGATACGCCCCGCCGCGGCTTCCGCGGCGGGGCGTATCTTTCTCATCGGGTGGCCGAAAATCGACTGCATGCCAAGCGCGGAATTGCCTGGTCGGTTCAAAGAGACGGCATTCCACCTCGACGGAACCCGCCCGCTCTTTGAAAACTTTCGGCGGGTGGCACTGGCAAGCTAACTCCGTGTGCCAGTGGCGTGTCGCCAGTGTGAAGTGCCGCCACGGCATGCCACCCGATCGCCTTGCAAGCAGCCTGGAAGACAGAGACGCGGATGGCCGATATTAGCGGCGAGCCTGGCCAAGTTGCCTATCAGCAGAACGCTTTGTTCGATCGATCCTAGCGCGACGCTGGCCACGCCTCCACACCACAGCCTCCCGCGGCTATCCCAAAAATCCTCTGGGCCACCGCGCCCCGGCGAGAGCCTTCCCGCCCCAGACATGCTCCCAAACGTCCGCCGGGCTTCACTGGCCTCCTGCCTGCTCTGTAGCCGGTACACGACCGCCCTCAGCAGTAACGCTCCTCGATCCGGCCAACTCGGCATCGCCGACGGCCCCAAGGATCGCCCAAAAGCACGTGCGCTACAATTCACCCCCGCTCGGTTAAGTTCGAGCAGGTTTGGCGGTCTAGACTGAGGCCGCCCGCGTCGCGGCTCGCCAACCGCCAAGAACACAAGAATCCGCGCCGCCAGTCATGACCTACGCCACCGCCATTGCCATCCTCGCGGCGCCGTGTCTGCTGGCGATTTCTGCGGGCGTCGTTCTGGTGAAGCGAGCCTTCGCGCGACCGCAGCGTCTGCCCGAAGAATTCGCACTCGCCGCCGCCTGGGTCTTCCTCGTCGGCAGCTTGGTCTGGCTCGGAGCGTTTCTCAGCGAATCGACGCTGCTCGGGTTCAGCGCGCCGTGGACATGGATCACCGCCGCCCATTTTGCGTTTGCGGGCTTTGGCGCGCTCACCGTCACCGCTCTCTCGTGTCGCGTCGTTTCCAATCGACACGCATTGAAAACCCTGCGGCTTCTGCTCATAGCGCATCCGCTCGCGTACCTGGTGACGGCTGCCGGCATCCTTGGTTTCCGCTACTGCGATGAGGCGGGGGCGGCGAGCTACGCGCTGATCTTTGCGACGCAGTGGGGCGCCGTCGTCCTCGGGCGGCCCGGTCGCATCGCCCGCGGCCCGTGGCTGCTGCTCGTGCTGGCGCTCGCCGTCCCCCTGGCGACGATGGCGCTCGCGCTAGCTTGGGCTTGGGGTCGCCCGATTCTTCAGATGTCGCAAATGGTTTACTACCATGGCATCGTGAACGCCGTCGGCCACGTTGGACTCGCGTTCGTCGCCTTCGCCTGCGGCCGTCCGCCGTCGCACTCACCCATTCAAACCATCGCCCCGCGGGCGCCCCAAGCGTAACGCTTCGCGCTCTTTTCGCGTTGTTCCAGCATGCAAATCTTCAGCTTCCATCTCGCGAGGACGACGCCGGCGACGACGGCGGGCGCCATGTGCCGCCCCCTCACGAATCGCAGCGTCGCCGGCCTGCGTCATGCCGAGTGCATGGCGGCGATGACGCTCGGCTCGCCCATCCTCTCGCCGGCGCGGATGCAACTGCGGAGCCTCGCCGTTTTTGCCTCATGGGAGAGCGAAGCCGCGCTCGATGCGTTCCTGGCGGAGACGAAGCTCGGTCGCACGCTCGCGGCGGGTTGGCACGTCCGTCTCAGTTTCCTCCGCCAATGGGGTCGATTCGCGGAGCTTGGCGAGTTGCCGGCGAACATCGCGGACGCCGACCCCGCGCAGCCCGTCGTGACGGTGACGCTCGCCCGACTAAAACTTCCGCAGCTTGCTCGCTTCATTCGGTGGGGCAAACCGGTGGAGAAGCTCGTGCGCGACCACCCCGGCGCGACCTTAGCGCTGGCGGCGTTCCGCCCCCCGCGCACCTTCAGCACATTTTCGGTGTGGCGCTCCCAGCGGGAGATGACCGAGATGGTTCACGGCCGCGGCTCCTTGCTCGACGCCGGCCGCCACGCCGCGGCGATGGCCGAACGCAACCGCAAGGATTTTCACTTCCAGTTCACGACGCTCCGCTTTCGAGCGATTGCGGAACATGGCGAGTGGGCCGGGCGGAGCGGCATCGTTCCCCAATGAGGAACTGCCTAACTCGCCGCTGTGTTTCCATCGCCCGCCCACTTTCAACGAGTGGCCGAAAATCACCTGCTGCCAAACCAGGTCTCATCAGCTAGGTTCAGAGGTACGGCACTCCGTCTCGGCGGGAGCCGTGCGCTCTTTGAAAACCCACGCCAAGCAGAACCGGCGGCGCGCGTGCAAGCAGGAACCGGCCTTCTCGTGTCTCGAGATCCGCCCCACCTGTCGCCAATGCGACACGACATCAACGCGACATCACCGCAACGCCAACGCCGACAAGCACTTAGAGAAAACCCTTAATGTCGCCTAAAATCGCTTCACGACTTGGAAGCGACGCGACTCCTAGCCCCGGGCTCCGCCCGGGGGTCGCGCACCATGCCGAGGATCGTCGTCCTTACTTCACGCCTGCCGCCGGGCGAAGCCGGGGCTAAAAAACCCGCAGCGCGACCTACACGTCGCAAACTTTAAACCCTTCGGCCAGCGACGTCAGCGGATCGCGAGCCGGAATGAACTCCTGGCCGACGTAGCCTTCGTAACCGGTGGCGACGATCGCCTGCATGATCGCCGGATAGTTCAGCTCCTGTGTTTCGTCGATCTCATGTCGGCCCGGGTTGCCGCCGGTGTGATAATGGCCAATGTAGTCCTTATTGTCACGGATCGTGCGGATGACGTCTCCCTCCATGATCTGCATGTGGTAGATGTCATACAGCAGCTTAAACCGCGGCGAGCCGACCCGCTTGGCGAGTTCAACGCCCCACGGCGTGCGGTCGCACATGTAGTCGCCGTGGTCGACGCGGCTGTTGAGGAGTTCCATGCAAATGGTGACGTTATTCTTCTCGGCGAGGCCGACGATCCGCTTGAGGCCTGCGGTGCAGTTGTCGAGGCCTTCCTCCTCCGACATGCCGTTGCGGTTGCCAGAAAAGCAGATCACGTTCGGTAGGCCATTTTTCGCAGCGAACTCGATATGCTCGCCGAGGTCCTTTTCGAGTTGGTCGTGATGCTCTTTCCGATTGAAGCCGCGGTTGATCGCGTCGGCGCCGCTGAGCATCGCGCAGGTGAGGCCCGCCTGTTGGACGACGGGGACCTCCGCAGGCGTGAGGAGTTCGATCGATTGATAGCTCATGCCTTTCGCCGCGGCGGCAAGCTTCTCCAGCGGGATGCCGTTGTAGCACCAGCGGCAGAGCGACTGTTTTACGTTTCCTTTCGGAGTCGTGGCCGCTTCGGCGCCGCGCGATTCGCTGCTGGCGAGCGACGCGCCGACGGCTCCGACGATGGCCGCACCGGCCGCCTTCGCTGCAGTCCGACGATTCCAATGTTCCGCTTGGGCCATGCCGAGATTCCTTACGCTGCGCTGAGCGAATGAGAGGAGTGACGCGAGAAGATGCTGAACTTACGCTGATGAGTAGCTACGATTCTCGCCGATGCGCTCGCATCAAGCAACAATCGCGAAAAGCCTGCCTATGGCCAATCGCCGACGGTGCAGGAAACCAAGGCCTGCGAACAAAGCGAGAACCGCCGCGTGCGGCTCGGGAACCGCCTGCGACAGCGGTGCTGCGGCCGCCGGCGTAAAGTGCCGCTGCCACGCCAAAAAATCGGCGCCGTCGACGCGGCCGTTGCCGTCGGCGTCGCCCATCGCGACGGTGGCGCTGCCGCTGGAGTTGCCGAAGTTCGTCCGCCAAATGCCGAGGTCGGCGGCGTTCACCAATTGGTCGCCGTTGAAGTCGCCAGGAATCGGCTCGACCGTCGGATTGGCCACGGTGACGAACGCGGTCCCTTCGGTAAAACCGCCGCCGCCCGTCATCGCGAAGACGCCGTCGCCAACGAGCGCGCCGTTGAAATCGTAATGAGCGATGTGCCCCGCGCCGTTCGACACGCCGAGGATGCCGGCCAGGAAGCCGTTGCCGTCGGGGGCGAGCATCAGTCCCTGCGGGAACGCGAGATTGTTGACGGCAAACGTGGGGTCGATGGCGCCATCGCTAAGATTGAATCGCCGAATCGTGCCGGCGAACATGCCGGTGACATAGAGATGATTGTCGTGCACTAGCAGCCCCGAGGCGCCGTTGAGCACGGTGGTGGGACTGACGAGATAGTTCATCGTCGCCGCGGGCGGCGCGACGACGCCGATGGCGCCATGCGTGCCGGCCGGAAAGTTTTGGAACGAACCGACCAACAGGTTGCCGTTGGGGGCTAAGGCGAGGCCGGAGAATTGAAAGTGCTCCATGCCGGCAGGCGAGGCGAACGCGATCGGATCGCCGGCGCTCGTGCCGTCGAGGTGGAACCGCGCGACGCCCGTGCCGCCGAGGTTGGAAACGTAGATCGTCTGCGCGTCTGGGCTGAACAGAATCTGGCTCGGGTTCGCGAGGCCGTCGGCCATGTCCGCGAAGATGACGCCGCCCGTCGCCGTGCCGGTGGCGACGTTGTAGTCGTAACGCATCACACGGGCGTTATTGAAACTTGAGACATACAGATGCTGCAAGTCTGGCGAGAGGCTGAGGCCGGTCGCTTGGTTGATGTTCGCGTTGTCGGTGACGACTGTGTTGAGCAGCGTGCCGGTTTCGCTGTAGCGATAGACGCTGTTCGAGAGGCGGTCGGCGACGAGCACGTCGGCGGCTTGCAGCAGCGACGTCGGCAGCACGCTCAGCGCTACCAACGCGAGTGCGAGCAAATCAAAACGGCGGGAAAGCACTGGAGTTCTCAAACGATTCGATTTTAAGGCGGGGAGATACCGGGAGATCACGGCGCCGGCTGCGAACGAGGCTGTTGGCGCTTCGCTTTCTTCTGCTTAGCGCCCGTTCGCCCCAACTTCGGCGTTTGCTTCGCGAGGTCGATCATTTCGTCCTGCTGTTTGTTCCAGAGCGTTTCGAGTTCCTGCACCCGTTCCGGTTGCTGCGCTGCGAGGTTGTTCGACTCCGCGCGATCGGTCCGCATGTCGTACAGTTCCCACGGCTCGCCCCGAGCGGCGACGAGCTTCCAATCGCCCTGACGAACGGCGCGGTGCCCGTTGTGCGACCACCAGAGCGAATCGCGTTCGATCGGCACGTCGGCCGCGAACGCCGGCAGCAGGCTGCGGCCCGGGGCAGGGGGGATCGGCTTGCCGTTCCATTCAGTCGGCTTCTCGGCGTCGAGCACATCGAGCAGCGTCGGCACGATGTCGATGAGGTGCGCGGGCGTGCGGCGGAGTTCGCCTTGCGCAGCGATCCCCTTCGGCCAGTGAACGATCAGCGGCGTGCTGATGCCGCCTTCATGCACCCAAACCTTGTGCCGGCGGAACGGCGTGTTGCAGGCGTTCGAGAACCCTGGGCCGAGGCAAAGATAGGTCGCTTCGCTGCCCGGCTCAGCGGTCTTATCGTGACCGCCGTTGCGAATCATCAGCTCGGCGCTCGCACCGTTGTCGGCGGCGAACATGATGATCGTATCGTCGTAGGCGCCCATCGCCTTCAGTTGATCGATGATACGGCCGATCTCGCGATCCATGCGATCGACCATCGCGGCGTGGATCGCCATCTTCGTCGCTTGAAAGCGGCGCTGCTCGTCGGTGAGGTCGTCCCATGGCAGCGGGCGATTGACTTCGCCGGGGCCAAAACCTTCGAGGACATTTGGGAAATCGTACGGCGGGCCGAGATCGTGTTCCACCGGCGAGAGGGGCGTATCGAGTAGCTTCATCGCTTGCTGGTGTTCGTAGCGCTCGGCCCGCATCCGCTCCCAGCCTTCAAGATACCGATCGCGATAGCGGGCGATGTCTTCCGGCAACGCATGGAGCGGAAAGTGGGGCGCGATAAACGCGACGTACTCGAAGAACGGCTGATTGGGGTGGTTCTTCGCGTGGTCCTTCAGCCAATCGATTGCGTAATCGGCAGTCTCGGTCGTGGCGTAGTAGCCCGACTCATCGGCGTCGGGCGTCACGGCCACGTCGTCGACGAAGTTGCCGCGAGCGGTGAAGAAGTTGCCCTGGTTCTGCATCATGAACGAATGGTCGAACCCACCGGCGAGCGGGCTGCCGTCGACGTGCCACTTGCCGCTGTGGTAGCTGCGGTAGCCGAGCGGTTTCAAGAAGTCGGGCAGCAGGCGGGCCCACTTCTGCCGCGTACCGTCGTTGCCGCCGCCGAGCTTGGGAAGGTCGTCGCGATGGACCTGCTGGGCGTAGTAGCCAGTGAGGAACGCCGCCCGCGACGGCCAGCAGCGGGCCGTGTTGTAGAACTGCGTGAAACGCAGGCCGCGAGCCGCGAGCGCGTCGAGATTGGGCGTCTCGATTTCGCCGCCGTAGCAACCGAGGTCGGAATAGCCGAGATCGTCCGCCAGGATGAAGAGGATGTTGGGTCGGCGGGCCTCGGCGGCAGTCGCCGCGGGCGCGACTCCCAGCAGCAAGCAAACAATGACGAGCGGGCGAGGGAGCAACATAGAAGCGCTGGCAGGGTGCTGGGGCGGGAGTTGATCTCTCGATTGTACCGAAATCTGGCAGCGAGTGGGCGGTCGAGCTCGTGCCGAAAACCACGGCAATCCTGCCGATTCCCTGAACTAACTGCTCTAACGACTTGTCTCTCAGGATTAATTACAATGCGACTGTCGCTTGGGGCAATGATCGCTTGGCCGCCGCTACGCCCCGATCGACGTCGCCTCTCAACTCAGTGGATCGCGTCGGACCGCGGATCGTATGGCTGCACTTATTGGAATTGATCTGGGGACTACCAACTCGCTGTGCGCCGTCTTCCGCGACGGCCAGCCGGTGTTGATCCCTAACGGCGTCGGGCAGTTGCTGACGCCATCGGTCGTGGGACTGGTCGACGGCGATCGGATCGTCGTCGGCGCCGCGGCGAAGGAGCTGCGCGTCACTCAGCCCGAGCGGTGCGTCTCGTGCTTCAAGCGGTGGATGGGTTCCGACAAGTCGATCACGCTCGGCGAGCGTTCGTTCACGCCGGTGGAACTTTCGAGCTTCGTGCTCAAATCGCTCCGCGAAGATGCGGAGCACTTCCTCAAGGAGCCAGTGACCGAGGCGGTCATCACGGTGCCGGCGTACTTCAACGACCACCAGCGGAGCGCCACTAAGCAAGCCGGGCAGTTGGCGGGGCTCACGGTACGGCGGATTCTCAACGAACCGACGGCGGCGGCGCTCACCTACGGATTCCACGACCGCACGGCGGAGAAAAAACTGCTGGTGGTCGACCTCGGCGGCGGAACGTTCGACGTCACGTTGATGGATGTGTTCGAAGGGGCGCTCGAAATCGTCGCCACTGCCGGCGAGAGTTTTCTGGGCGGCGAAGATTTTACGGAACGGCTCGTCTCCAGCGTCTTGCGCACGCAGAACATTCAGTTGGAAGTCGCCGAGTTGCAGCGCCCGCTACAAGTCGCCCGGCTGCGGCAGCTGTGCGAAGAGGCGAAGCGAACGCTCACGACGCAAGAGAAGGCCTCGATTCGCTTGCCCGACGAGCAGGGGCAGCTCGACGACAAGTCGCGCCGCGTCGAAGTGAGCCGCGAGCAGTTTGCGAAGCTGGCCGCATCGCTGTGCGAACGGCTGAAGGGCCCGCTGGGCAAGGTGCTGCGCGACGCCGATTGCCGGCCCGAGGAAGTCGATGACGTGATCTTCGTCGGCGGCGCGACGCGGATGCCGGTGATCGCCAACTTCGTCGCCGATTATCTCAGCTGCCAGCCGCTGGCGACGTTCAATCCGGACGAGGTCGTAGCGCTCGGCGCTGCGGTGCAGGCGGCGCTGATTGCCGACGACCAGGCCGTCGACGACATGGTGATGACCGACGTTTGCCCCTTCACGCTCGGCGTGCAGACGGCGAAGGAGTTCGGCTCGGAAGTGAAGTCGGGCTACTTCACGCCGATCATCCACCGCAACACGACGATCCCCGTCTCGAAGGAGATGACGTTCGGGACGATGCACGCCAATCAGCGCGAGGTCGTGGTCGACGTTTACCAGGGCGAGAATCGACTCGTCGAGAAAAACCACAAGCTGGGCGAACTAAAAGTCGTCGGGATTCCGCCTGGACCCGCGGGCACAACAATCTGCATTCGCTTCACTTACGATGTGAACGGCATCCTCGAAGTCGAGGCGTACGTTCCCGGGGCGACGCAAAAGTTTCGCACCGTCCTCACGCAGCATGCGCACCACATGAGTGCCGAGCAACTCGCCGAGGCGGTCGAGCGGCTGCAGAATCTGAAGTATTACCCGCGCGAGGATGCGGAAATTCAGAACCTACTCCGCTTCAGCGAGCGAATCGTCGGCGAGGTGAGTCCCTTTCAGCGCGGACAGCTGGAAGAGGCGATCGACAGCCTCGAATCGGCGATGGGGCACGGCGATCAGGAACTGGTGAGCTTCTCGCGACAGGGGCTGCTGCAGATTTTGGCGCTGCTGGGCTACGAATTTGGAGCCGTCGATGAGTAACGCCGCTCCCAGCGACAATGACAAGCTGCTGCAGTACGTCGAACGGGCCCTCCGGCAGAACCCGCTGCAGGAAAGCGCCGCAATCATTCGCCGCCGCAATCGGCTACTCGGTTTGGAGACGGCCGTAGCGCCGGCAGCCAACCGCGGACAAGGCTCCATCGACCCAAGCGCCCAACGGCAAACGCTCCTCAAGCAGATCGAAACGATTCGCGCCACCTTCTGGACGATGAAGCTCGACACGCTGCGAGAATCGCTGGCGCAACTCGACGCGAAGGAGTTCCCCGACGTCGACGCGGTCGTGCGGCGACTGACGCTCGTCGCCAAGCATCGTGACCAGATCCCGCGCATCTTGGGACAGAAGGATTTTGATCCCGACTTTTTCCGCGTCTTCAAAGACGTGCTAATCGCGGCGCCGCGCGATTCGGCGATTGTCAAAGAACGAGCGCTGGTGGCGTTCGGCGAACGTAAGCTCCGCAAGCGCGGCACGCGGATGATCAAGCTCATCGAGCGGGAACTGCCGTACTTCCATCAGCTTGAGTCGCAGTGGCTCAAATCGCTGATGGCTCAACGAGGTACGGTGAGCGCTGCGCAGTCTTCGCAGGATCACTTCGTCGACGAACGCTCCGGCTTCTCGTTCCCGTGGTGGGGCTACCTCGTTATCGTTTCACTCATTCGATTGTTCCTGAGCCTAGCGTCGGATAAGTAATGAGTGACGAGAACGCCCAGGTCGACTGGAGCTTGCTCCCGCACCAGCCGCTGAAGTTCTTCGGCCTGGCTCCGACGTTTGATCGGAAGGATCTCAAACGGGCTTACAACCGGCTGTTGCGACAGTTCAAGCCGGAAAAGCATCCAAACGAGTTCCAGCAGATTCGCGCGGCGTACGAGTTGCTAGACAACCAGCAGCGTTACGGCGCCGCGGCGACCGCCCCGCCGGAATACAAGTGGCAAACGGATGACGGCGCGGCGAAACCGGCGACTGCCGCCGAGCGATCCGCCGCGTCGCAACAGCCAGTTGAGTCGGCGGCAGGAGGCGCGCCGGAACTTCCCGCTACGCCGGCGCCGCTACCGCTGCATCAGCGAATCCGCCACGAGCCGCTGGCGAACGTCTACCGCCAGTTGGCCGAGAAGCAGCACAAGCTGCCGTACGATTACTACGCGCTGGCCGTGATGTCCGACGCGGTCGATCGCAAAGATGGGCAGCAGTTTCTCCGCTGGTTGTTGCAGGGGCTTGCCGAACATCGTTGCGATCGGGCACTGCTCAACTTGTTGTACGAGTATCTCCGCGGACCGCTCGCCATCGAAACGGTTGCGAAGATTCTCGTCGCAGTTTCGAAGACCGTGCGGACCGACGAGTTCTTCCCGCTAACGGAAAGCCTGTGGCATCGCTTGCTGCGCGAGCGGCCGTTCGCTGAATTTCGCAAGACGTTCGAAGTGTGCGAAGCGAATCTGCGCGATATCCGCATCGATGCGCGGCTGGCGTTCACGATCGAGATTCTTAAGTCGGCCATCTGGGTCGCCGATCCGGCTTGGATTGCCCAGGCGTTCGGGCTGATCGAGGAAAACTTTCAACGCATTCCGCCGCAGGTGCAGAACGATCTCGATCTGCTCGACTTTCTACGGAACTACGTGGCAGGCCGGCCAGATTTGGCGACGGCCCATCCGCTGCGGCGACGAATCGACGAGGCGCTGCGAGAGTTTTTCTCCGGTGATGCGGCCAAACGCGATCGGACGGTATTGCAGTGTCAGGTCGAGATGGCGGCCGATCCGCTTGCGGCCTTAGCGGCGTTTCCGCTGAAGGCCGACGAGGACTACTCGAACTTTTACACTCTGTGGTGTTACGTGTCGGCCGACGTGGCGGAGCGGCACGTTGTGGAGCGAAAGCCGGCAAACGTGAGTGCGTGGATCTCACGCGGCAGGGCGATTTACGAAGGCATCGAGCAGCGTCTCATGCGATCGAAGATCTACGCGCGCTGGACGATGATGAGCACGCTCTACCGCATTGCGGTCGGAACCGTATACTTCGTGGCGGCATGTATTGCAGGCTTGCTCACCTTGCCGATGCTTGGCAGCGGCTTCTTCTGGGACATGATCATGCCGTGGCTCGCCATCGGGGGAGCGATCTGCCTCTGCCTGTTCATTCAGTTCCGCTACGTGCGCCCGAAGTGGAAGGCGTACGAACAGACGCAACTGACGCGGCTCTACGCAGAAGTGAGCCGTGAAGAATTGGCGGGATTCTTGCAGCGTTCGCAGTTTTCGCATCAAGAGCTGCGCGATCTGCTGTTCAACGCCGACATCACCAACTTGAACTATGCGCAAAGCACGGCGGATCACTTTCAGCAGGATTATGCGCTGGCGATTTATGCGATGGCGCTGCGGTTCCAGGTATAAGCTACAGATCCGCCTGTAGTGCTGCTCTCTTTCTCTGCGATTTACTTTGCGTCTTCGCGACTTTGCGAGAGATCTTCTTGATGAAGGCTAACCACTTTGAGGTTCGCTCCGGCGGGTCGTTGACCCGCGGCTACTTACTCAGCGTTTGCCAGAGGCCCCAGCCGGCGATGCTGGAGACGCCGGTGAGGATGATCGCCGAGGCGGTGCCGCAGAGCAGCATCCACCAGTGGGTGCGATAGGCCTTCGGGAGCTGGAAGTTGAGGTACAGCCCCGCAAACATCGCGATGCAGACGCCGAGGCTCGTGGCGAGGAAGTTGACCGTCTGCGTCATCGCGTCGAAGTTCATCGAACTCCAAATAACAGCGTTGGTCGCCAGAAAGACATACCCGCAAATGACAAGTTGAATGTTGCGCTGGTTCCATTGCCGCTGCGGCCAAATCGCGCGGAAATACTCGGTCACCCCGCGGGCGTAAACGTCGGGATACGACTGCAGCGTCCCCCACAAGGCCGCGACGACGCAGAGGTAGTAGACCCACACCAGCGACGGGTGGATCGCGTTCCAAATCTCGGCCTGATCGGTGAGGAGCCCCCAGCCGTCGAACTTGGCGATGTCTTCGCCAGCTTGTTGCTTCGGGTAGAGAACCGCGGCGCCGGCGATCATGAACGCGGCGCTTACGACGAGCAACACGAAGGCGCCAAAGGCGACGTCGTAGCGGATCGGCCCGGCGGCGCGACGAATCTCCCGCACTTGCTGCGGATCAGTCGGCAGGTAGTCGCCCGGTTTTCCGGCGGCGGCGCGTTCGAGCAATTCCTGGCGATCTTTGTGGCCCGTCATTCCCCAGCCATGCAGGGCGATGAAGTCGGGGTAGACGAGGTAGGTCATCACGCTGCCGCCGACATAGCCCATCGTCACCGCGATGAGCGGCCAGACGCTGTCGCGGAAGAGCGGAGGCGCCGACTCGGGAACGCTGGGGATGTGGCCGATCGAGAACAACCCCTTCAGCGCGGCGAACCAGTCGGGCCGCACGAGCAGCGTGCCAATGCAGGTGCCGGTGACGAGGATGCCGCAGATGATGACTTGCTGCCGCTCAAGGCTGCGATAGCTCGTCGGCAAACTGAGCAACAGCGCGATCGAGATAAAGATCGTGGCGAGGACGCGGTTCGCGATGCCATGGTCGCCGCTACCGAAGAAGAGGTAGCTCATCAGTTCGCCGGAGGGGCGCGCGAGCGCTCCCCACAACGGTCCGGCCGCGCCGAGTTCAAGCGCAACCAGCAGGAAAAGCAGCCAACCGCGCGGGCCAGGGAGTTTCACCAACCGCTGGCCGGGCGATTCGCCGCTAACCGCGGTGTAACGCCCCAGGAAGTAGGTGACGCAGACGCCCTTGGTGAGGGCCGCCAACAAGATGAGCCACAGCAGGCCGTAGCCCATCCAGGCGCCGGTGCGCACGACGACGATCGTCTCGCCGGCGCCGATCGAGACCGAAGCGAGAACCGCCGCGGGACCGAACATGCCGAGCAGTCGAACGAGCTTGCCGGGCGACCAGGGTTCAGCCAGCGGACCCTGCAGCGGGGCTGGCGCGAGAGGAGAGTTTGGCATGCATCGGATTGTAGATGCGGAGAATGCCGACGGAAGGGGGAGGGATGAGAGTTGGAGGAATGCTGGTGGGGAGTGAGCCTTTTTTGGGGGACGCTTCGGCGGGTCGTTGACCCGCGGCTACTTTTCTACGAAATCTTTTAAACGCGCGAGGGCCGCGTCCCATTGTTCGGAGACGGCGGCTAAGGCGCGTTGGGCCTCTTCGAGCGAGCGCGGCTGCAGCGCGAACAGCGTTTCGCGGCCGCTTCGTTCGCTGCGGACGATCCCGGCGCCTTCCAGGACTTTGAGATGCTTGGTGATCGCCTGCCGCGTGACGGTCGCCGCTTCCGTGAGCTGCGTGATCGACTGCTGCGAACCGTCGGCCAGCCGCGCAACGATCTCCAAGCGCGTGCCGTCGCCGAGCGCCGCGAATAGCGCGGCGGTTTTCAGCAGGCGGACCGTGGCGGCCTGGCGGCTACTTTTCGACATACGCCTTGATGTTGTTGTTGAGCTGCGCGGCCCAGCCGCCCGAGTTCATGCGGTATGCCTCGTCGCGGCGTCCAGCAGGAATCTTGTCGAAGCCCGATTCGGCGACTTGCAACAGCACGCCGCCATCTTTGGGTTCGAGCGTGAACTCGACCAGCGTTCGCTCTTCCGCAGAGTAATCGACCTGCGGATCGATTGCGTAGGGTCGCCAATAGAACGAGAAGTAGGCCTGAGGCTTGATCTCGCCGACGAGCACTTCCATCGTCACGTGCTCGTACCCAGGATGAGTGATCTGCCCGCGGCAAAATTCGCCGGGAACAAACGGCCCTTCGAGATTGACGCGGAACCATTCGCCGAACTGTTTGGAATCGGTGAGGGCGTTCCAGACGCGGTCGAGCGAGGCGTTGAGCTGAACTTGCTTCTCGATGCGATCGGTAGGGGAGGGCATGGAGTTCGAGCCTCGGATTCAAGCGGAGAATTACGCAACCAATAAGTTGCATATTATTCCACGACCAGCCGCGGGTCAACGACCCGCCGGAGCGGTGCTCGAAAGGGGAGGGAATTAAACGGAGAGCGGCGCGCAAGCCGACCATTCAGCATCGCGCGTCAATAACTGCGCAATCTGACGCCGTGAACTAGTAACTAGCGGAGGTAGCTAGAGACCGCTGCGAGTGCCGCTCCGGCGGGTCGTTGACCCGCGGCTACTAGGCTACCACTTGAGGCCGAACTTTTCGCCGCCGCTGGGGGCGCCGACGCCGCCCTTGAGGCTTTCGTTCGCCTTGCGACGCTGTTCCTGCCGCTTGAGATCTTCCGGCGTCGGTTCGCGTTCCGGTTCCGGCTCGGGGCGACGCTGTTCCGGCTTTTCCGGCGCGGCGATGAGCGCCTTCAGCGAGAGGCTGATCCGCTGCGCGTCGGGATCGACCGACAGCACCTTGGCCTCGACCTCTTGGCCTTCGCTCAACACGTCGCTGGTACGCATCACGCGGCCGTGGCCGAGTTCGGAAATGTGGATCAGCCCTTCGACGCCCGCTTCGAGTTTCACGAAGGCGCCGAACTGCATCAGCTTCGACACGGTTCCCTTCACGCGGGAGCCGATGCCGTACTTCGACGTGACGTTGGCCCAAGGATTGGCGCCCATGTCGCGGTAGACGAGCGAGATCTTGCCGGTCTCGGGGTTCACCTTCTCGACGCGAACCTTCACGGCCTGGCCGACCTGGAGGACTTCGCTCGGGTGGCCGATACGATCCCAGCTCATCTGGCTGACGTGGATGAGGCCGTCGACGCCGCCAAGGTCAACGAAGGCGCCGAAGTCTTGCAGGCTGCGGACCGTTCCCTCACGAATCTGGCCCGGGGCGATCTCGGCGAGGATCTTCTCGCGATTCTCCTTCCGCTCGCGCTCCATGAGGGCGCGGTGGCTGAGAACAAGATTCTTGCGGCTGCGGTTCGCTTCGGTGATGACGCAAGCGAGACGCTGGCCGACGTAGTCTTCAGCGTTTTCGACGCGGAACATCGAGATCTGACCCATCGGCATGAAGCCGCGGATGTTCGAGACGGTGCACTCAAGGCCGCCCTTGTTGGCGCCGGTAATGACGACTTCAATCACCTGGCCTTCGTGGACTTCGTCCCAGTTGCCGACGCTTACCGCAGCGGCGGAGCGATTGATCTCGTAGATCCCTTGCTCCGTGTCGAACTTGGTGACGACCATCTCCATCTGAGCGCCAATCTCGGGCGGCGTTTCGAATTGCTTCAATTGAGCAACGCCCTGACTGCGGCCCATGCCGAGATCGAAGAAGACGTCTTCGCCATGGATGCTGACGACGGTCGCGCTCACGCGAGTTTCAGGGGCGAGTTCCGCCTGCGACGTCGCGGACGTGGAGGACTCCATCAGCTGGTCAACCGAACCTTCGGCAAGGGCGGCCTGCAGCTCTTGCTCCAGTTCGGGCGGCAGCTGGGCGCGGATATTCGGCGGCGGATAGTTTTTACGCCCCTGATCGACGACGCGCGCGGGATTCGCCGGGCCAGGGTTCACTGGCTTCGGAGCAAGCGCGGGGGCGTCGGCCTCGGCCTCCCGTTGGGTGCCGATTTGGATGCGTTCGCTGGGTCGCTGAGCGTCGGCGCTGTGGTCGGCGTGGGCGGCTTCAGCAGCGGGCGTCGCAGAGGTCGACGGAACGGCGGTCGATTGGGTTTCCGTCGGATCGTGATCGGCGGTCATAAACTCAGCAGTCCAAGGAGAAGTAAAACGACCCACACTGGGCCGCGCCTGACCGCGCAGTTTAACCAGCAGGGAGTGGCCCTGGCAACGGGTGATGCAGGGGTAGTTGGAAGTAGTCGAGAAGATAGGCGCGGCGGCGGAATTTGGGCAAGCGACGTGCCAAACTAGAATCTAGCTCCGGGCTCCGCCCGGGGGTCGCGCCGCGCGCGGCAACGCCCACAGGAAGGAATAGCGACCGACCCCCGGGCGGAGCCCGGGGCTAGAGGGGGATGTGTTGCCGCTCAAGCCGCTCTTTCACTCCGGGGATCAATCTGGCGGCGTTTTTGTTGTAAATCTTCCGCAGAACATCATCGGGCAGGTCGAGGCCGTAGATGTTCCAAAAGCCTTGCGGCGGGTATTGGTCCTCGGCGTACGGGAAATATTCGTCGGCCGTTTCGAGGAGCCGCCAGTGGGGAGCGAGCCGCTTCATGTCGCGCGGGCCGTCGGTGCCAAACAAAATCCGGTCAGAGTACTTCAGGCAGAACGCCCGAGCCGCGCGGGGCTGGCGGCCGAGTTCCGCAATGCGGGCGGCGAGTTCGACGTTGAGATTTGGGAACTTGTCGAGCCAGCCGCCAAGTTGAGTCAGATCCTCCGGGCTATTGGCGAAGTGGGCGCCAATGAACACCGTCTTGGGATGGCGCTCGACCACGCGGATGAACGAGGCCAAGATCTCCGCGTAGCTGGGAAACTTATCGGCGGGGAAATGCCAGTCGGGGTGCCGGGAGAGTTCTTCGTAGCGTTCATTGAACCGATCGAGCGGCTGGAAAAATGCAGCCGGGTCGCCAGCGTGGATCAGAATCGGCAGCCCGAGTTCGCCGCACGCTTTCCAGATGGGATCCCAGCGAGGGTCGTCGATGGCGATCAGCGAGCCGTCGGGGTTGCGGTACGCGAGGCCGAAGTCTTTGAAGACCTTCAGCCCTGAGACGCCGCGCTCTTTCGCATCGGCGAGTGCGACGGCCATGCGGCGGCCGAAGTCGTGCCGCTGGCAATCCCAGGTGGCGGGTTGATCGGCTTTGCCGTCGCCTTGCCAATCGATGTTCGCAAAGATCACGAATCGATCGGGGTACTTCGTCCACAGGAACTGCTTGTGCTCTTCGATTCGCTCGCCGAGTTCGCCGTCGAGGCTCACCGAGATCGCGATGTTTTGGTTGTCCATGAGGCGGACGTACTCGGCGAGGGCCTCGGGCGATTGGCGGAGTTTGTGCCGGCAATGAACGTGCACGTCGACAGCGGGAAACTTCGCTCGCGCGGGATGGTGCTCCGGGAGGACGAGCATCGAACGGGGTTGGAATTGGTCGAGCGTGAGCGCTTTGGTCTGTTCTTCTGCTTGGGTTTTTGATGTCTCACGCAAAGGCGCAGAGGCGCAAAGAAAAACGAAAAGAATGCAAATGCGGGAGAGAGATATTGCGTTCATCGGAGCAATCTCGGTTGAAGAGAAAGAATTGATAGTCGCATCCACTCTTGTTCTCGGAGCTTTTTAATTATTAACAACTTCAAGCTGCCGAACGACAAAGACGCGACGAATCGGGTTTCATCTCTCTGTTGTCTTCTTTGCGTATTTCTTTGCGCCTCTGCGCCTTTGCGAGAGACCTATTCCTCCATCCCGCCGCCTAAGCCAGCACTTCGCGCAGCCGGAAGTGGAACTTGCCAAGCTTGCCGCCATAGTTGCCCGCGCTGATCGCGGGGATGCCGTCGCCCGCGGCGGCGTGGAGGGTCGCTCGCATGGCGGCGGCGACGTGCTGTTCGTCGACGCCGTTGATCACGATCTCGTACGCACATTCGGCGCCCGCGACGAGTTCCGTCGGCACGCGGCCGCGGAGCGTGGGGCAGAAGGCGTCGTTGCTCGACGCGCGGAGCGCTTTGTACTTCGAGCCGACTTTGCTGCCGCTGCGGACGACGCCGCCGGGGAAGGGGGTGACGACGCCCGGCATGTCGGCGATCGCGTCGACCGCGCGACGCGCGGCGGCGAGCGTCATCGCTTGCGTCTGGCCCTGGATAATGATGTTGCCGCCGGCGACCCCTTTGGCGACGCCGACTTGTTCCTCGGCGATGAACTCCCCGTCCATCACCGGGATCCGCCAGTAACGGCGATCGCCGACAAGCTTGCTCTTTTGGTAACCATCGCCGAAGAACCGCAAGTTCTTGCCGAGTGGGACCTGGTCTTCGCCCTCGGGCAGCCCGTTGAACACGGCCGAGGTCGCGCAAGGGAGCAAGCACTGCCCAGCGCGGTTGAGCAGCGCCTTCGCCAGCGCGTCGACGGAAAAGCCGAACGCGAGGACCGCAGCGCCGGGCCGGGCGTCGGGCGTTTCCTCAGGAGTGAGGAAACGCTCGACGCCGACCTCGGCGTCGCAGCCGATGACGCTCGAGCCGTAGCCGCAAAACTCGCGGAGAGCGGCGTCGAGCCAAAAGGCGTCGAGGGCCGTGACGATCAGCCGCGCGTAGCGCATGCGGAACGCCTCGGCGAACGTATCGATAATCAGCGTCGAACCAAGCAGCATGCGAAGGCGCCAAGTAACAGTAGCCGCGGGTCAACGACCCGCCGGAGCGCCTCACCGCCACGGCCTAGAAGCCGCCGAATCCCGATGGTTGGCGCTGCTCGCCATTTTCACCGCCCGCAGGCGACTCGGCAAGCTCAGGGGCGCTGGCCGCCGGAGTTGCAGCCGCTGCTCCTGCAGAACCGCTCGCTCCGCCGACGGCTCCCCCCATTCCAGCTCCGCCTCCGGTGCAGTGGAACATCTGCGTCGCTGGAAACACGTGCTGCACAACGCGGGCAACTTCCTCGACTACCTCCGGCACATGCCGCACCAACACACGATTAGGAAGGACCTGCAGCACCAGATCTCCTCCTCCTTCTGCTTCGCGATCCCAATCAACCGATTTTTTAATGACTTCGCTCAACTGGTTGCGAGTTTCCTCGCACTTGGCCGTCGCTTCATCAGAGAAGGCAATCGACCGCAAGACCGGACGATTCGCCGCCGCGGCCTGCTGCTCGCTCGCTTCCGTATTCACTTCACTCTTCGCCTCGCGAATCTGTTGCAGCAGATCGCCGATTTGCTCGTGCACTCGTCGAGTTTGCGCGACGACGAGCATTCCCGGCGACAACGGTTGGATTTCGCCTTCGCCAGTACCGTTCTCCAGCCAGGACTCTCGCTCGACAGTCGAAATGATCGCGTTGATCAGCGAATCGAAGCCGTCGTCTTCATTCCACACGAGCGAGGAGGCTTCGCGAACTAAATCGCCCACGACATAGACGCGAACTTCCAACCGCTTCTCCGCCTCCTCTTGCGTGGTGATGAACAAAACCTCCTTATCAATGATGTAAGTCAGATCCTCGCCCGCGTTCTTGAGAATCAGGTCCAACGCAGAGCGCAAGGAGACGTTGTTGATTTCGATCGACACTTCGACTTCGGGACTCGCCGCCACGGCGTCGAGAGCGGCGGCATCGAAGATAATCGGGATGTCGTAGTCTTCCGCGATTACCATGAGGATCTGATTGAGCGGCGCCTCGACTTCCGAGAGGGGCGCCCTCAGCTTTTGATCCAGCGCCGCTTCAATTCGTTCCGCAGCCGCGTTGGCCGCGGCGTAAGACTTTGGCTTCGCGACAGTCGGGGCGCTTGCCGTCGTTTGTTCTTCCGCCGACAACGAAGCAGCCGTGAGCGCGCTTGCCGTCGCGCAAACAGCCGACAAAAGAACACGCCGTCCCCACCACATCTGGCCCATGAGATGCCTCCTCGCCTGGCCCCGCGGGGCAGGTCGTTTGAGAGAAGTTGCCGGCGAGGGGCGGTTCCGGACGCCCGCTCGCAGATGGGCGGCAGTTTAGATCGGCTAGCTAGCGGATGTCAAAAATTTCTCGGATCTGGCTCATTTTGCAGTCTTCTTTGCGCCTCTGCGCCTTTGCGTGAGACATTCTTAATTCAGATCTCACGCAAAGGCGCAGAGGCGCGAAGGAAATACGTGGAGAGGAAGGTGGGAAAACAGGGGCCGTTGAAACGCACAGAGGACGCAAAAAACTCGTGAGAGCCTTTTGCGTCCTCTGCGACTTATTGCGGCAATAGTTCTATGACTTCTACTTCGCGGCGGCTTCCTTCTCAGTTGCCGGCTTTTCCGCGGGCGGGCCGAGGAGCTTTTCGAGTTCTTCGCCGAGCACCGGGCCGCGGGCGTTCATGTTGACGACCTTGCCGTCTTTGCCCACGAGGATCGCGGTCGGGATGCCCGTGATGCCGTAGTAGGTTACGAGCGGGTTCTGCCACTCACGCTCGTCTTCCTTCTTCGGGAAGATCGAGGCCCACGGCAGCTTGTTCTCGTCGACGTACTTCTTCGCGGCTTCGGGGGTCGCATCGAGCGAGATGCCGAGGACGTCGAAACCCTTGTCGTGGTATGCCTCGTACATTTCGAGAACGTTCGGAATCTCGGCACGGCACGGGCCGCACCAAGTCGCCCAGAAGTCGACGAGGACGACCTTGCCGCGATACGAAGCCCAATCGACTTCCTTGCCGTCGAGGAGCGTGCCGGTGATCTCCATCGGATTGCCGAGGAGCGTCAGCCGCCGCAGCACGCCGGGGAGGTTCGCCTCGGTCAGCTTTTCTTGCACCTTCTTGTCTTGGCTCTTTTCCAAGATCGGAATTACCTGCTCCAGCATCTTGGCGACCGCGTCGTCCGCCGAGCCATCGAGCCGCATGCTGGTGACTTGGACGATCGAAACGTCGATCGGCTTGGGGCCCGCCTTGACTTTGTCGACGATCAGATCAAGGAAGGCTTGTTGCTGCTTTGCATCGAGCTCCGGCCACTGGCTGGTGGTGTACATAATCGTGTTTTGCCAGCCGAGGCCGATGATATCGTCACGCTTGTCCTCGCGGGCGGCTGCCAGCGTCTCTTCGAACTTCTTGAGCGCATCGGGTTGCTCCATTTGGATGAGAGCTTGTAGCGCCTCAAACTTGTAGGCGTAGGCTTGCGCGGCCTGATCGTCGCTCGGCTCGGCCGCGAGCAACCGATTCGCGGCTTCTACCAAGGCGTTCAGCGCCTTGATGCTGAACTCCATCTTTTCTTCGTCGGTCTCGCCTTGCGGTTCCGTTTGAGCGAGCTTCTTCATGAACTCTTCGAGCTTCTTCACGTCGCCTTCAGGCACCGTGAAGAGATCGGCCTCGGCGGTCGCCTGAGCGTGGACCGGCGCGGCGTGCTGCAGAGTCGCTCCCGCTGCCAGTGCCAGCGCCAAGAACCAGAGGACGCGAAAAGAACCAAGGAGAGAGCGTGTCATGCAGAGGTCTCGCTTATCGGAGCGCTGAGGTAGGTGGCCGGGTAGATGCTGCCGCCGCGGCCTAAGTAGGCTTGCGAAGCTGTCATTTTGGCGATCTGGGGCGTGAAGGCAAGCGAGTGGCAAAATAGGGGATTTTCCGGCGCCGCCGCGCAGTTGTGCGCGTTGCGGACGGGAATCGTCGTCAATCGCGAGAAACAAACGCTGTAACACTCGGCCGGGCCTCGCGCCTCCCAATGCAGCGAGGCCGATTGCCTGCCTCGGAACCTCACACAGTTTCAAGCAAAGGCCTCTCCCATGTTTTCCAAACTCCTTCGCCGCCGTCCGAACAAACCCACGTCGTCCGCTCCGTCGCGGTTCCGCATGGAAATGCTGGAGAATCGCCAAATGATGGCCGGCGACGTCGCCGCCTCGGTCGTGAACGGCAACCTCTACATCAACGAAGCCCTTGGCTCGACGGGGCTCGACAACGGCGTGCGGATCTACCAGGTATCGCCCGGCATCGTGCGAGTGCAGGGGGCCGAAGCCAACAACAACGACGGCTCATTGAGCCGCATCAACGGGCAGCTGTACCAAGACTTCGCGATCAGCGGCGACTTGAACGTCAACCTCGGCGCCGGCAACGATCGGCTGCACCTCGGCTTCGACGGCGGATCGAGCGCTCCGAGCTTTAACAACGTCAACATCAACATGGCCGCCCCCGATTTGGTGATCGCCCAGAAGGCTCAGGTCGCCAAGGGCGGCATCGGCGGAGTCGGCGGCGCGTTCGACCCTCCGGACGCCGATCAATTTTTTGGCTGGGGCTTCAACGCCCGCGGCGCCGTCAACGTGAACACCGGCGTCGGCAACGACTGGGTCTTCATCAGCAATTCGTTCCTCGGCGACGGACTCGGCGACGACAATCTGACGATCAACACCGGCGCCGGCGCCGATACCGCCTCGATCAAAGGCACGACGCTGCTCGGCAACCTGCGAATTCAAACCTACGCGAACGTCAACGAGAACGACGCCGACATGGTGTGGATGGACAGCGCGCTCGACAGTTCGTTCAACACGCGTCCGACCTACGTCACTGGCGACGTGAGCATCTACACCGGCGGCGGCGCCGATAATCTGTGGCTCGGCGATTCGACCGACCCGTACTTCACGGGAATCGGCTTCATGACGAACAGTAACTTCCAAGCCTACCTCGGCGCCGGCGACGACGTCGTCGATATCTCCGCCGCAAAGTTCGGCAACGGCCCGACGCACTGGAGCAACTTGCTGCTCTACACAGGCGCCGGCGCCGATGACGTGACGGTCGACTTCGATTCGAGCTTGATCGACGTCGGCGATCCGATGCCGGAGATCAACGGCTCGCTCATCATCCAAACGTACGATTCGCTGGCCGAGACCGACGCCGACAAGGTGACGATTCCGATCGGCCAGGTTGGTTTCGCGACATACATCTGGCTGGGCGGCGGCGACGATCAGTTCAGCCTGACCGCCGGCAACTGGGGCGGCTACGTGATCGTCGACGCAGGCGCCGGCAACGACACCGGCTTCGCCGCGGGCTTCCTGTACGAAACGGCCGAGATCCGCATGGGCGAAGGTAACGACAACATGACGATCGCCCACCTGCGGGCGAAGAAGCTCACCCTCGACGGCGGCGCTGGCGTCGACAGCTTACGTCGGCTCTCGCCCTCGGCGGTCGATCAGCTGTTCCAAACCGGTTGGGAATACATCAACGGCCGGCCGCAGTGGGTGCTCGACAACGTGTACAGCGTTCAATCAGCCACGCTGGCCAAGCATTGAGCTTGAATGGCAGTCTAATGTGTTCATCGGCCCGTCAGATCGTCGATCCGACGGGCCGATTTTTTTGACCGATACTAAGCGACGGAAGGGGTCGAGCTGTCGTGGCAGGTTGTACCGAGGGCGCTTGAGAAATTGGCGAGCGGGCCCGATAAGGCGAAGACGGGGCGGGTGATGGTGGCGCTGTTTCAGATGAATAAGCTCGATCTGGCAACGCTAGAGGCGGCGGGGCGAGGCTAAATCATGCCGCACATCGTCGTCGGCGACGATTCTAAAGACCGCGTCACTTGGGAGCATAAGGGACGAGATCAACGCAGTACAACGATCCGTCGACGAGCACAAACACGCGCTCGGGCCGTCCATGCATCGGGATCGCCTGCTCAATCGGGTAATTCTTCCCTTCCACGGCTTCCCCCCACCGCACGACCTTGCCTTCCATGTCGTAGACGCGCATAAGCAACGAGTCTTGCCGGCGGCAATAGATGCGACCCTCTGCGTCGTACATGACAATCTCGTCCTTCCGGTCGAGAGCGACGGTTCGTTTCGTGTCTTCGAGGCTGGGAAACTCGTGAACTTCGAGGTTGTACTTCTGGACGTAACAGATATCACGTTCAGGGATTGGATGGATCGAACCTTGAATGGGACCGCTGGAGTCGTCGGGCGCTACGAGCGTCGCCTTGTGCGACATTTCGCTGTCAGTAACGGAGAAGAGATGCCAGAAACGATAGCGACAGGTGAACCATTTGCCTTGTTCGACGAACTTCAGCTCGCGAATGGGGCGATCCATATAGGGCATGTCGTCCGCCGCCGCAGGCTCCAAGGCATCTAACTGTATCGGCGTGAGACGCGTAACGAGTTCGCCGCTGCGAACGTCGTATGCCTCTAAAGCTTTCGACCCGGGCCCCATGTTGGTGACGACGATAAGATTGGAACCTTGATCCGTCGCGATGAGACCGCGAGGAAGTTCCAAAACGGCTTCTCCATCGAGCGTTTCGTAATTCAGCAGGACGTAAGAATTAGGCGCGCCATGTTCCACCAGCAGTCCGGACGCCGTCGGGTAGAGCGTAAAACGACCTCCCGACGGAGGAGAGCCGAGTTGAACGCGACGAATCTCCTCTAAGGTCGTCGTATTGAACGCGCTGAGAACGCCGTCTCGCGAAACGAGATAGAGCCAATCTCCGTGCTCCGACAGCGAAATCGACGAACCAGGGAGAGCGGCAACCGTCAGCAGCGGCGGCGGACCCCAAGAATTCTCAGATTTCCGCACTGCAAATCTCCGCGGCTCGTCGGGGCTTTCGCCGCGCAGGGCAGTGGGGCGCCTCGCGATTTTTTTGGTCGACGCACCGGCGGGTAGCTTCACGAGCACCGTGGGCTCGTGGCCCGAATCCATGAGAACGTAGTCGGCAGTGGGCACGCCGAGCATCGTCGCTTCCGCCAGTGTTCCGGCTTTCGACAGCTGACGCAGCTCGGACGGCTTGCCGTATTCCGACAAGATCACGAGGTCGTAATCGACCCACTGCAAGTCGTTCGCGTTGATTCCTTCCATCACGTTGGAATTGGCCACTCGACGATTCGCAGGTCCGGCGAATGCGAATGCCGTGCTGCGGGTGGCGATCAAATGGTGCTCCACATCGCGACCATCGCCCGCAGTATCGATAATCGAGTATCCGCCCTCATGCAGAGAATCGCCGACGTTCACGGCGAGATGTCGCCCGTCGTGCGATAGGCGAAGCAACTGATGTTCGAATGGAACGTTGCTCATCATGTCCGCCGACGGCTCCAACTCGCGAGTTGGGCCGAACGTTCCTGCTGAGACGTCCGTCTCAAAAACGCCGTTTCGCGACGCCGTGTAATAAAGCTTCGCCCCGTCCGGCGACATCATCACATCGTCAAAGCCAGTGATTTGGGGAACATAGGCATCAGTTTCATTCGCCCGCCCTTGCGATTGATCAAGAACCTCGCCGGTGCGCAGATCCACTAACTTTGCGGGCTCATCGACTTCGCTGACGCAAACCACCGGCGAGTTAGGAGCTCCGGCTAATTTGCTCGACGGGCCAATGAATTGCCGCACGACCTGCAGGTTGTCCGGATCGGCGACGACAAGCAGCCGAAAGCTGCGCGTCTCGGGAGGGCGGCCCGTGCGCGGGTCGATTCGGATCATCCGCTGGCCATTGGGGGTCGGCATTTCCCAGTTGTCGGCGTTCACCGCACGCATCGCCACCACGACCCCCTCGGAGGTTAGCGCCACGCCTTTGATCGGCGCGTTCGCACTCGAGAGATCCAACCGATGCGTCGCCTGCCAGGTGGTCGCATCGATGCGCAGCACTCCATCTTCATCGGCGACATACAGCGTCTTACCGTCGGAACTCCAGGCGCACAGATGAAGACGGGGAAGCTGGAAATCGAGTCGCTGCACGTCCAACCCCTCGATTTTCTCGACCGACCCCAGCAGCAGATTCCGGTTGATCGGCGCCGCAGAGTAGGAGCTCTTCATCAGCGGCAGATGATCCGCATCCCAGGCGTCGAAGCGAGGAGAGTTGTCGCGGGCGGGCGGCGCGGGCGAATTGTTCGCTTGTCGTCCGCGATTGCCGCCGGGAGCGGGCTTTGCTTCTTGCGGCGCCCACGAGTTCCTCAAGCTGCGGCTGACGTAGACCTCTTGCAAGTAAGCCAGCACGATGGACAGCAAAACGGCGGAAACAATCGCGGCGATCTTCTTCGACGACATGCCTGACGGTGCATGGGGAGGATGCGGCTGATCTGAAAGAGGAGGTCGCGTTGGGTGAGCCATCGACTCCGCACCGTTCGAGAAGAGCGTTTTTCAACTGTTTCACAAGGAAGACCCAGCGCCACGAGGCACGCCTGGGAGCGAAAATGAAGCTAGCCAAGACAGTATATCAGCCCATCCGAAAAGGGGGGAATGCGGCGGCGTTTTTGGCGATGAACGTTTGAGGTACGGAGCGTGGCCCGCGATTTGCTTTGACTCTTTTCCGTCTCGACCAAGATGGACTGAACTCGCTCACTCCCGCGGGAGAAATCGCCATGACTGCCGCCGCCGATGACAAACTTCGGGAACTGCTCGACGACTTCGACGCCGCCATGTTGGTCACGCGGCGGCCCGATGGGGCGTTGCGGTCGCGGCCGATGGCTGTGGCAGGACTCGACGCCGACGGAACGCTCTGGTTTCTCACGCAGGACGATTCGGGAAAGATCGACGAGATCAACACCGATCATCACGTGAACGTCGCGATGCAATCGTCGCTGAAGTTCGTCTCGATCAGCGGCAAGGCGGCGCTCGTGAAGGATAGCCGCAAGGTCGAAGAGCTATGGAACGAGGCGTGGAAGGTGTGGTTCCCCGGCGGGAAGAACGATCCGCATCTCGTGCTATTGAAAGTGCAGGGCGAGACGGGCGAGTACTGGGACAACAGCGGAGCGAGCGGGATCAAGTACCTCATCGAGGCGGGGAAGGCGTACCTCAGCGGCACGCGGCCTGATGTGGAAGGGGATACGAAGATTCATGCGAAGGTGGCGCTGTGATCGGCTAACGTCGATAACCTCGTGGCGCACACTTCGCGAAGTCATCCTCCGCTGAGGAGCGACTGACCATGCCCTGAAGAGGGAAACAAAAAACCCCCGGCCTGGAGGGCCGGGGGCTAGTGAGCGGTTCGGATTGAGAACGCGTTATCGCAACGTGATGAACGACTACAGCGCTTCGACGACCAAATCGCCGACTTCGCTCGTCGTGTAGCCCATCTTCCCCGCGTTCTGGCTCTTCATCTTCGTCGCGGTCACCTTCATGATCGCGTCCATCACGCGCTTTGCGGCCTTCGGGTGGCCTTGCTGGTCGAGCAGCATGCTCACGGCGTTGATGGCGGCGATCGGGTTGATCTTGCCCGTGCCGGTGTACTTCGGCGCGCTGCCGCCCATCGGCTCGAACATGCTCACGCCCCCCTTGTCGGGGTTGATGTTGCCGCCGGCGGCGACGCCCATGCCGCCTTGGATGATGCCGCTGAGGTCGGTGATGATGTCGCCGAACATGTTCGTCGTGACGATCACGTCGTAGTACTCAGGGTTCTTGACAATCCACATACAGCAGGCATCGACGTGGTTGTAGTCCTTCTCGATGTCCGGATACTCGGCGCCGACTTCCTGGAACGTGCGCCACCAGAGGTCGTGACTGAGGATCACGTTGGTCTTCGCGACCAGCGTGAGCTTCTTCCCCTTCGGGTTGTTACGCTTCTTGCAAAGCTCGAAGGCGTAGCGGATCGCCCGCTCGCAACCCTTGCGGGTGTAGAGAGCGGTTTGGGTCGCGACTTCGCTCGGCGTGCCCTTGTGCATGAAGCCCTGGACGCCGCAGTAGAGATCTTCGGTGTTCTCGCGAACGACGACGAAGTCGATGTCCTCGGGAGTCTTGCCCTTGATGGGGCACTCGACGCCGGGGAACAACTTCACCGGGCGGAGGTTGATGTACTGGTCGAGACCGAAGCGAAGGTCGAGCAGCAGCTTGCGCTCGAGGATGCCTGGCTTCACGTCGGGGTGGCCGACGGCGCCGAGGAGGATGCAGTCGAACTTGCGGAGCTGGTCGAGAGCGTCGGCGGGGAGGGCTTCGCCGGTCTTCAGGTAGCGGTCGCCGCCCCAGTCAAGGTCGGTGAGCTTCAGGTCTTTGTCGAAGCCTTCGAGCTTGGCGACTGCCTTGAGGACTTTGACGCCCTCGGCCGCTACTTCAGGTCCGGTGCCGTCGCCGCCGATGACTGCGATGTTCATTGCTACTTTCCGTTGAATGGTTGTCGTGTGAGTTGGAAGGCGAAGAAATTATTTCTCGCAAAGGCGCTAAGGCGCAGAGGACGAACGCAGAGAATGCGTTGCGTTCGTGCTCGCTCGGACGTTCGGGAGAGGATTAACCACGAAACACACGAAAAGGACGAAAGGGTGGATAAAAATTGAGAAATAAAAAAACCGAGAGCGGCATTCACTGCTCGCCGCCGCCGCGCTGGCATCTATCTCTAACTTCTTATTTCGTTCCTTTCGTGTGTTTCGTGGTTAAACGCATTTCCCTATTCTTCTTTGCGTCTTTGCGTCTTTGCGTCTTTGCGTCTTTGCGTCTTTGCGTCTTTGCGAGAGACTTTACCGCCCACCGGCGAGGGCAAGCGAATCCTTGATTTTAGCGGCTCGGCGGGGGGTGCGAAACGGGCCCCAAACGGCGGAAAAGTTTGACGTAAGTCCTTACTAGTCCCTAGAATCAGCGGCGACCTTCGGGGGCGAACCGCGGATGACGGGGCTCGCGGCGCCGGAGGCCTCTTCTCGATTGAGGGTTGCCCTCAAAGGTGGTCGCGATGGGCGTGGGTCCGACTCTGCTGGGCGGAATCGTGGGAGCGGCCGTGGGCGTGGGCCTGCACACGTTGCTGGAGACCGGCCTGCTCGGCAAACCGATCGAAGCGTCGTGGTTCGCGATCATCATCGGACTGCTAACCGGCGTCGGCGTCCGGCAAGCGAATCGGCAGCACATGGAGCGGAGCTACCTCCGCGGCGCCATCTCCGGCATCGTCGCGCTTGCGGCGATCTATGGCAGCACGGTGGTGATCGCCGAAATCATGAAGAAGCGGGATGTCTCGATCGCGGCGAAGCCTGCTACAACGGCCGTCGACGAGGCGACTGGTGACGAAGCGGCGGACGGCGCGGCCGCCACTGCTCAAGAACCGGTGGAGACGCCCCAAGAAACGGCGAACCCTGCGCTTGGCGGCATGGGGACGATGCAAACGCGCGCCTCTGATCTCAATCCGTGGCAGTTCGTGTGGATAGCAATCGGAGCGCTCGTGGCGTATGAACTTGGCCGCGGGGCGGGAGCGCCGAAGACTGCCGAACCGATCGACGCCACGCCGCCGGAAGGACTCGGTCGCGCGACCGACCCCAGCGAATAAGTAGCCGCGGCTCAACGAGCCGCCGGAGCGGAGATCGCAACGCTGCAAGCCGATCAAGTGCGCGCACCGATCAACAAAGACAAAGGCGGAACCACTAAGGGTGATTCCGCCTTTGTTCGTTTGGTGCGAGTCGCTTGAGCGCCGCTCCGGCCGGTCGTTGACCGGCGGCTACTTGGGGAAATCCCTCTTCACCTCTTGGCGGCCGATTTCGCGGACGTTCGTGGGCTTCACGTCAGTGAGCGAATCGCCCAGGTCGTTGCGGGCCTGATCCATGTAGCCACGCATCCGCTTGGCGATATTCGGGTGGTTATCGAGGACTGATTTGGTCTCGGCGATGTCGCGCGATAGGTCGTACAGCGCAGGCGGCATGGGCGAGTCGCCCATTTCCGTGTCGCGCCACAGGCCGTAGTAAATGTTCTCGTTCTTAAGGACGTTCTTCGCACGAAACTTCCACTTGCCGCTGCGGACGCCGTGGAGTTCGTTGCCGAAGTAGTAAAAGTACGCTTCCCACGGCGACTTGGCGTCTTTCTCGCCGTACAGCAGCGGCGTAATGTCGTGGCCGTCGATGATGCGATCTTGCGGCGTCTCGCCGCCGGCAAGCGCGGCGAAGGTCGGCAGCAGGTCCATTTGCGAGGCGAGCTTCTTGCACTCGGAGCCGGCCGGCACCTTGCCGGGGAACCAGGCGATCGTCGGGACGTTGAGTCCCCCTTCGTAGGTCCCGCCTTTACCGCCGCGGAGAGGAGTGTTGAGTCCGCCTTCTTCGCCACGCATTAACCAGCCGCCGTTGTCGGAGCTGAAGATCACGAGCGTGTTGTCGTCGATGCCGAGTTCTTTGAGCGTCTCGAAGACTTGGCCGACGCTCCAATCGACTTCGCTCACCGCGTCGCCGTACAGGCCGCGCTTGCTCTTGCCGCGGAACTCGGGCGAGGCCGCCAGCGGGATGTGCGGCATCGCGTGGGCGAGGTAGAGGAAGAACGGTCCGTCCTTGTGGCGTTTGATGAAGTCGACCGCTTCGGTAGTGTAGCGCTTTGTTTGGAGGTCGCGTTCGATCGGCTCTTCAAGTAGGTCGTCGTTGCGGTAGTAACGATATGGCTTCATGTCGTTGCTGAAGTAGACGCCGAAGAACTCGTCGAAGCCATGCTTCACCGGGCTGAATGCCGGCGGATCGCCGAGATGCCACTTGCCGACGAGGCCGGTCGTGTAGCCGACCTTTTTCAGTACTTCAGGGATGAGGACTTCGTCAGCGCTGATGCCGAACGGCGAGTTCGGCCAGAGCACGCGACTTGGCGAAACAGTCCCATCGGCGCGAGGCGCGATCACGTCGCCCATGCCAACGCGCACCGGGTAGCAGCCGGTCATGAAGGCAGCCCGCGACGCGGTGCAGGTGGGCGCGGCGGTGTGGAAGTTGGTGAGCCGCATCCCTTGCTCGGCCATGCGGTCGAGATTCGGCGTGTCCATGTCGACGGCGCCGAAGCAGGTAAGATCGGCGTAGCCCATATCGTCGGCAAGGATGACGATGACGTTGGGCTGCTCGGCCGCATGCAGGACGGGGAGCGCCGGCAGGCAGGCTAGCAGGGCGTAAAGGGCTTGGTGAATCTTCATGAGTAGTTCCGCCTGGTGGACTGACTATGCAAATACGAAATACAAATTCGAATACGATTTCAACACTGAGGACACAGAGAGCACGGAGAAAATACAACACTCTTCTCTGTGGCCTCTGTGCTCTCTGTGTTAAACGTCTTTTCTACTATTTCTCCGAGACGGCCGGCTCCGAGCGAAGAACGAAGCGTTTGTCAAAGCGATTCGCCCACGGCTTCAGCGAGTTGGCCGGCTGGTTCTGATCGTTCATGCTGCGGAGTTGCTCCTTCACCTCGCGATTGGCCGCGGCGAGCGCCGGCACGGCCGAGGTGCCGGCGACGTGCAAGTCGAGCACCGTCGCCGCTTCCGCTTGATCCCATGGGCTACCGCCGGCGCGGTAGATCTCGATGAGCGTGGCCAGCGCTGCATCGCGGTCGGCGTCGGAAAGCGATTCTTGATTGAGCGTGCGCTCGGCGGCGAGAATGCGAATCGAATCGTCGACTGGTCCGTCTGCCCCATCGGCCCCATTGGCTTCCTTCACCAGATCGAGCGGCAAGCCGGTCTCGCGAATGCTGTTCACCATTCGCTGGTACCGCTCGGCGCCGTCGGCGTCGCGAAAGAACTTGTAGCGGTTCGCTCCCTCCGGCACGATCCGCGAGAGCATCCCCTCGGGGACGACGCCGAGGTCGCGCACGTCGAGCATCCAGGCGTCGAGCACGGCCGACAGCTTGGCGAGTCTCTCAGCCTGCGCCGGATCGGCTGCGAGATTGTTTAGCTCATACGGATCAACGTCGGTGTCGTAGAGCTCTTCCACCGGCTTGTGCTCGCGCATGAACAGGGCCTGCGTTTCGTTCAACTCGCCCGCGGCGGCGAGGCGGCGCCACTCGCGCATGATGTCGCTGTTGTCGCCGTAGCCTTGATGCTGCGAGTAGGGACGATCGGGCCGGTAGTTGCGGATGTACTTGTAGCGGCCGTCGCGGACCGCGCGGATCATGTCGTACGATTCGTCCATCCGATCGCGAACGCCGTAGACGTACTCGCGCGGCGCCGGCAAGTTCGGGCCGAGGAACGGCTGGCCTTGCATGTACGCGGGGATCTTCACGCCGGCCAGATTCAGCACCGTGGGGCCGAGGTCGACGAGACTCACGAGTTGATCGCGAACCTCTCCCGGCGTGCACGGTACGAGATGCCGCCATTTTTCGGGGACGTACACAATCAGCGGGACGCGCATCCCCGTGTCGTAGAGCCAACGCTTGTGCCGCGGGATGCCGGCGCCATGATCGCTCCAGAAGAAGACGATCGTGTCGTCGGCGAGGCCCGCTTCCTTAATCGCGGCGAGATGCTCGGCCACCCACAGATCGAGCGACGATACGACGTTGTAGTAACGGGCCCAATGCTCGCGAACCTTCGGCGTGTCGGGATAGTAAGGAGGCAGCGTCAGCTTCGCGGGATCGTGGCGATCGGCCGCCGCGAGTTTCGACGTCACTTGCGAATACTTCGGCTCGTCGCCGCGGATGCTGCTTTCGTGAGTGCCGACGAAATTGAACACCGCGAAGAAGGGCGTTGAGTCGGTCTGGCGGTTTTTCCAGCTGGCGTCAAAACTCGATTCGTCCCACGAGCCGGCGGGCGTCTTGAAGTTGTAATCCTGCTTCTCGTTGTTCGTGCAGTAGTAGCCCGCCTCGCGGAGGTACGTGGGGAAGGGGCGAATCTTCTGCGGAAGTTTCACTTTGCTCCGCATGTGATGCGTGCCGAGCGCGGCGGAATAGACGCCGGTGATGATCGAGCTGCGGCACGTCGCGCAGACGGGCGAGGGGACGAAGGCGTTGTCAAAACGGATCCCCTCGGCGGCAAGTTTGTCGATGTTCGGCGTGCGAGCCTCTTTGTCGCCGTAGCAGCCGAGGTGGGGGCTCATGTCCTCAGTGCTGAGCCAGAGGATGTTGGGGCGGTCCGCGGCGTGGGCGTTTGTTGCGAAACCAAGGACGCAGCAAGCAGCGACGAAAAGTGATAGGAACGCGGCGGATACCCCACGCGCAAACACTTCTGGTTCCCTCCCCTTGAGGGGGAGGGTTAGGGAGGGGTGAGTGCAGCGGGTACCAGCGTTCGCCCCCCTCCCCAGCCCTCCCCTCAAGGGGGAGGGGGCCAGACAATTCATTTCGAGGCTGGCGACGGTTACTTGCTGCTGACTCATTGCTTGTTGTTCCTTAGCTATGCATCCGCGGTAGTTCTTCGCCCTCGGCGATGATCGCCGCTTCCAGTGCCGCAAGTTCATCGAGCCGCTGCATCACTTCTTTCTCCGGCGCGAAGTGCATCGCCAGCCGCGTGTACGTGGCGTGATGACGGGCTTCCGATTCGAATAGGCTGCGATAAAACGTGGCGAGCTCTTCGTCCTCAACATAGTTCGCGAGCGCTTGGAACCGTTCGCAACTGCGGGCTTCGATCAACCCGGCGACGAGCAGGCGATCGACGGCCCGCTGCGGTTCTTGCTTGCTGCAAAGATCGTTCAGCTTGCGGCCATACTGGCTCGGCTTGAGCCGACGGAACTTCACGCCGCGGCGTTCGAGCAGATCGATCACTAGATGAAAGTGTTCGAGCTCTTCGTTGACGATCTCAGTCATTTCCTGACAGAGCTCGCGATCTTCCACGTAATGAAAGATGAGGTTGAGCGCGGTGCCGGCCGCCTTCTTCTCGCAGTGGGCGTGATCAATGAGGACATCGTTCAGATTCTCGTCGACCTGACGGAACCAGCGAGCGTCGGTTTTTGCTTGCAGGTGAAGCATGAATAATGCTGAAGGTTGAATGCGGAAGGGGGAGGGTTTCAAACAAGCGAGCCGGGGCGTCCTCGCCCCCGGCGCGATCCCACTATCATCCCTGCTCGCGTCCCGCGCTTCAACCGACTCCGTCGACATCGCCTCGAATAATGATGCGTTGATATCGTCGCGCAATGACGCGAAACAAAATCCGCGGGGCTAACCTTTTGATTCGCCACAACCAGCGGGCGCGGCGGCCCGTGATCGCGTATAGTCGGCCGTGAGCCGACGCGGCGAGGGCCGCCCGCGCGACGCTGGCGGCGTCGATCTTCGCGGTGCGCGTGAGATACTCGGCCTGGGCCCGATGCCGCCGCAGCGTGAACGTGCCGCGCTCCAAGAGCCTCGTGCGGAAAAATCCCGGCGCAACTACGGTGACATGGACGCCATGCGGGCGGAGTTCCGCGTACATCGCTTCGGTGAGCGCGACGACGGCCGCTTTCGACGAAGCGTAGGCGCCCATCGCTGGGGCGGGGAGGTACGCGGTGATCGAGGCGATGTTGATGATGGCGGGGGAGTTACGAGTCGCGAGTCGCGAGTTGCGAGTAGAAGCACCTGTCGATGCTGTGGCCGACGCTTTCAGCCACGGCGTCATCACGTGACAGCCAGCCAGCAGGCCGAGGTAATTCACTTCAATCACTCGCCGCCATTCGGCCAGGTCGCCGTCGCCGACTTCGGCCGACATGCAGACGCCGGCGTTGTTGACGAGCAGATCGAGTCGCGGGCAATCTCGCTGCAGTCGCTCGCGGAGCGCTGTCCATCCGGCGGCGTCGGTGACATCCATCGCAACCGCTTCGCCTGCAGCGCCAAGTTGCCGCACCTCGGCGATCGTCTGCTCGGCATCGGCAAGTTCGACGTCGACGGCTACGAGATGCCAGCCGCCAGCTCGGGCCAGCTGGCGGCAGAATTCGCGGCCGAGTCCGCTGCCGGCGCCGGTGACGATCGCAAGACGGGGAGGGGAGGGGGGCATGGGTGAACTGACACCGCGACCTAAAAGGTCTGAGGCTCCCTCCCCCTTGAGGGGAGGGCTGGGGAGGGGGTGGGCGCCTGGTACACGCTGCATTCCCCCCTCCCTAACCCTCCCCTCCAGGGGGAGGGGACCAGAGGAACTACTGCAGCCGATGCCAGCACGCTCAATCCTCCGATGATAGCACGATTGCCGTCGCGGCGTTCACGCGGCGCCGGTACACTCCGCGGCCGATTCCGTAAGGGCCCGTCCCATGTGGCGATTTCTGCGAACTCTCGTTCTCTGCGCGTCGGCAGCGCCGTGCCTCGCGGCGGAAGTTGCGCCGAAAACTCCCGGCGCCCAACCGAATACTCCCGCCGCTGCGAGCGAGAATCCCGAAGACGCCCCTGTCGTACGCATCGCGAATAACCACTGGGAGATCGGCCCCATCGCTGGGGCCGAGCAGTTTCCGGTGGCGCTCGGCGGTTACAGCGTCGTGGCGCTCCGCGATGCGCGCGAGTGGCTTCCCGGCCGCGGCGGCGAGGCGACGCGATTCGATGGACTTGAATACCACTTCGACAGTGCTCGCGAACGGCACATCTTTCTCTCGGCCCGCGAATCGTACATCCCAATGCTCGGCGGCGATTGCCCCGTCACTTACTTCGAAACGGGACAGCGCGTGCCGGGGAAGTTCGAATGCGGCACGCTCCACCGCCGTAGGCTCGTCTTCTTTGCGAACCCCGCGATGCAGCAAACGTTTGCGGCGAATCCAGAGAAATATGAGAACGCCGATCTCGTGCTCAGCGGCAACTCGGTCGTCAGCATGCTCGACGATCACAAGTGCGTGCCCGGCAATCCTGCGACGGTGCTGATTCATCGCGGGCTGCGTTACTACTTCGCCAACGATTTTGAGCGGCGGAAATTCCTCAAGGCGCCTGGCCGTTACGACGGCAGCGGCGAGCAAGTCGAACGTCCTAACCTGTTGATGCCAGACGCGCCGCCAACCAAATCGCAGCTCACGGCGCAAGCGTTCCAACAACGGCCGACGTCGCAACTCAATGGCTTCCGACCAACGACCAAAGACGATCGCGACGGCGCGCTCGGAGCCTTACCGGCAATGTCGGGCTACTGCCCCGTGTCGCTGCGGCAAGATGGAAGCTGGGTCCGCGGCCAAGCGGCCTACGGCGTCGAGTTCCGCGACATCACGTTCCTCACCGCCGGCGCCCGCGAACAAGAGATGCTGCAAAGCGATCCGACCGAGTACTTGCCGGCCAGCTGCGGCGAGTGCGCCGTGTCGCTCGTCGACCGCGCCGAGCATGTCCGCGGCAGCGTCTTCCACGCGGCTGAATTCGACGGCCGGCTGTTCATGTTCGCCGACGCGGCGATGAAGGCGAAGTTCAAAGCGAACCCGGCGAAGTATGCGATGGTCGACATCGCCGCCGAGGGGTTCTGTGCGGTGACGCTTGTCGACAAAGAAGAAAAGGTTCCGGGCGTGCAGCAGTTCGCGACCTGGTACGACGGAAAGACGTACCGCTTCGCCGGAGCGGCGGAGAAGGCGAAGTTTCTGGCGAATCCAGAGCAATACGCCGAGGATGCGGAGTAGGTTGGCTTATCCCTCTCCCTCGAAGGGAGAGGTTAGGTGAGGGATTTCTTCTCTCGCTAGCTCGCGCGCGAACTCCACTCGGAATTGTTGCGTCGGGAATCCCTCCCCTGGCCCCTCCCTTCGAGGGAGGGGAAACGGCGCCTACGTCGCCCAGTAACCGCCACGGGCGTGGTCGAACTTCGCGGCCGCGCCGCGAACCTCTTCTCGCAGTTGCCCATCGCGGAAAACTTCCTGCCCGCGGACCCACGTGCGGACGGGCAGGCCGACGAGCTCCACGCCATCCCACGCGCTCCAGCCGCACTTGGTGAATTGCTCTGCATTACGAACCGTGTGGCGACGATTAAGATCAACGAGCACGAGGTCGGCGTCGTACCCCTCGGCGATGCGGCCCTTGTCGACGATGTCCCACACACGAGCAGGGGCGTCGCACATCCAGTGGACGACTTGCTCCAGCGAGCAACGGCCGCGGTGAACTTCGTTGAGCATTAGCGCGAGGCTGTTTTCGACGATCGGCATCCCCGAGGGCGACTGCGGGTAGGGCTTTTGCTTTTCTTCCCACGTGTGCGGCGCGTGATCGGTGGCGATCACCTGAATCCGCCCGTCGCGCAGCGCATCCCAGAGTCGGCGATTGTCGTCGGCGCTCTTCAGCGACGGGTTCATCTGGGCGAGCGTTCCCAGCCGCGGATAGTCCTCGGTGTTGAGCAATAAGTGGTGTGGGCAAGCCTCGGCCGTGATCACGCGACTCGCAACGTCGGTTCCGACGCCGTCGTAAGCGCCAGTCCCTGCGAAGTAATCGCCGAGCACGTTCGTTTCATCGCCCGTCGACACGTGCAGCACATGAAACCGATGGCGATGGCGAATCGCGAGATCGATCGCCCGCCGCGTCGCGATCACCGCGGCACGGACGTCGCGAATCTGCGAGTGGACCGCCACGTCGGCGACGCCGCGGTAGCGCTCGGTATTGGCTCGGACGGTGGTTTCGTCCTCACAGTGGGCCGTGAGTGGCAGCGTCGTCTCGGCGAAGATGCGTTCGAGGGCTTCCTGGCCATCGACGAGCAAGTCGCCTGTGCTGGAACCGATGAAAATCTTGATGCCGGGGGTGCGCTGCGCGTGCTTCAGTTCGTCGATGTTATGCGGCGTAGCGCCGATGTAAAAGCCGTAGTTGACGAGCGACTTCTCGGCAGCGAGCGCGAGCTTCGCGTCGAGCAGTTCTTGCGTCGTCGCGTTCGGAACGGTGTTCGGCATCTCCAAGAAGGTGGTGACGCCTCCCTTGGCACAGGCCCGCGAGGCGGTGGCGAGATCTTCCTTGTGCGTGAGCCCCGGTTCGCGAAAGTGAACCTGATCGTCGATCACGCCTGGCAACAAATGAAGCCCCACGGCGTCGACGACTTCGTCGGCCGCTGTCTGGACTGCGGGATCAATCGCGGCGATGCGGTGATCTTCGATCAGCACGCTGATGGCGGCGACGCCGTTGGGAAAGACAACTTGGGCGTTTTTGATGAGCGTGCGCACAGGATGGGCGGAGGGTTCGGGGAGTCAGGAGAAATGATACCAGTAATAGGGTTATCTGGGTGCCACTGGCATCTTGCCAGTGCTGAAGCAGGTACTCGCTCGGCACTTCTCACTGGCAAGATGCCAGTGGCGCCCCTACGGCCTGTTCGAATGGTTAGCCTTCATCCACGGATTTCCCGCGCTGCTTGCCTTTGCCGATCCAGCCGCGGCGGCGGAAAAACCACAGCTGCCCGAGTGCGACGACGGCCATCAGGCCCATGGCGAATGGATATCCATACTTCCAGCGCAGCTCCGGCATGTCCCAGCCCGATTCGTGGGCGTCGAAGTTCATACCGTACACCCCGGCGATGAAGCTAAGCGGCATGAATATCGTCGAGATGATCGTCAGCACCTTGATCGTCTCGTTCATCCGGTTGCTGATCGACGTCGCATAGTAGTCGCGGAGGTCGCTGCCGGCGTCGCGGTAGTTCTCCAGCGTGTCCATGATCTGCACGGCGTGATCATGGCAATCGCGGAAGTGGATCAGCGTTTCTTGCGTGATCTGCTCGGGCGGGCTGCGGACGAGGTCGTCGATCGCGTCACGCAACGGCCAAACGATGCGGCGAAGTTGCCGGACGTCGTGTCGCAGGTCGCGCATCTGGGCGATGCAGGCGGGCTCGCTGTCGGCCTCGACTCGATCGTCCAATTCGTCAAACACTTCGCCGAGTTGCTCAAGCACAGGGAAGTACGAGTCGATCACCGCGTCGACCAGCGCGTAGAGCAAATAGTCGACGCCCGACGAGCGCGTCGTGCCATTGGTGACTTGCAATCGCTTGCGCACGATGTCGAAACAATTCCCGGCATGTTCGCGCCAGCTAAGCACAAATCCCTTGCCGGCGAACATGCTTACCTGCTCGAGGCAGAGGTCGCCGTTGTAGGTCGGAATTTGCGTGACGGCGAACAGATGGTGCGGGTAGTCTTCGACCTTCGAGCGTTGCGGCACAGTCGCCATGTCTTCCAGCGACAGGCGATGGAGACCGAGTAGTTCGCCCATCTCTTCGATAAGGGCCGCATCGCCGAGGCCGACGGCGTCGATCCACATCACCGGATATTTGTTCCGCAGCTCGCGAATCTGCGCGATCGTGGCGTTCCGCTTCTCGACGATCTGGTCGGGACCGTACGCCGTGACGTGCAGCAACGGCGCCAGCGCGCCTTCGGGGACGATGACGGTGCCGGGGCGGGTGTGCGGGTGGATCGTGTGATCGAACCGCTTCCGCTGCCGGGCCCGGTGGTTCGCACCGTTCTTCGATTTCTTCGACATACTCGGCGGACGAGACCGCCCTGTTAGGTGGAGCTGCTGGCCGATTGTCGCATCTGCCGACGCCGTTGACGATTCTCGATCTTTTGCTGACGGCGCGATTTTAGTTCGGGCTCGTCGAGCTTCGGCGGTTCGTTCTCGGTAACGCCCAACTCGCTACGGAGCCGCGTCAGCTCGTCGCCGAGGCGCTGCCGTTGGCTCGCGTACTCCGGCTGGCCGTAAACGCTGTGGAGTTCATCCGGATCGCTGACGAGGTCGAACAACTCCCACTGCTTCAGTTTGAAGTAGTGAATCAGCTTGTAGCGGCCATCGGTCACGCCGTAATGCTCGGCGACGTTGTGTTCGGCAGGCGGGCCTTCGTAGTACTGGTAGTAAAACGTCTTCCGCCAATCTTCGGGCGTTTCCCCCTTGAGGAGCGGCACGATGCTCGCCCCCTGCATGTCGTCGGGGGCGTCGACGCCGGCTGCGTCGAGGAACGTTTGGGCGAAGTCGACGTTCGAAACGATCCGCTCTTCGACCGTCCCCGGCTTCGCGACCTTCGGCCAACGAATGAGACAAGGCGTCCGCAGCGATTGTTCGTACATGAACCGCTTGTCGAACCAGCCATGCTCGCCGAGGTAGAACCCTTGGTCGCTCGCGTAGACGACGATGGTATTATCGGCGAGGCCCGCCGCGTCGAGGTACGCCAGTAGTTCGCCGACGCTGTCGTCAACCGACTGCACCGTGCTGAGGTAATCCTGCATGTAACGCTGGTACTTCCAGCGAATGAGTTCATCGCCTTCAAGCTTCGCCTCGGCGAACGCTTTGTTCACCGGTTCGTAGGCGGCGATCCACGCTTTTTGTTCGTCAGGGTTCAGGCGGCTCAGCATCGTGCGGCCGTAGTCGCTTTGCGGATCGTAGACCTTGAGATCTTCCTTGAGCCGCATCTCGTCGGCGATCCGCATCGTCGCCTGCTTCGCGGCGTCGGCGCGATCGCTGTAGTCGTCGAACAGCGTTTTCGGTTCGGGAAACTTGTGATCGGCGAACTTGCCGACGTGCTTCGAGCTAGCCGACCATTCGCGATGGGGCGACTTGTGTTGCACCATGAGCAGGAATGGTTTCTCGGCGTCGCGTTGCTTCAGCCAGTTGAGCGCCTTGCCGGTGATGACGTCGGCAACGTATCCCGGCTCGGTAACGCGGCCAGCGGCAGTGTCGAACTTCGGCGAATAGTAAAGCCCTTGCCCTGGCAGCACTTCCCAATGGTCGAAACCTTGCGGCTCGCTCTGCAGATGCCACTTACCGACGATCGCCGTTTGGTAGCCTGACTTTTGGAGGAGCTTGGGGAAGGTCGTCTGCTTGCCGTCGAAGATATCGCGGTTCGTGCAGAATCCGTTCTTGTGGCTGTACTTTCCCGTGAGGACGCACGCCCGGCTCGGTCCGCAAATCGAGTTGGTGACGTAGCAGCGATCGAAGCGGACGCCCTCTTTAGCGAGGCGATCGATATTCGGCGTCTCATTCAGCCCGCCGCCATAGGCGCTGACCGCCTGGTAGGCGTGATCATCGGTGAAGATGAACAGAATGTTCGGCTGCGAAGCGGCCTGGGCGATCGAACCGAGCAAAGCGGCGATCGCCAGCGCCATAACGGCGACGCCGCGAGGTCTGGAGCGAGGCATGTGGACCCGGGTGCTGTGAGGGAGAGGCCAGCGCATAGCTCCCCATTCTACCCGAACCTGCGCTCGTCGGTAGCGTCGCGGCAGATGGGCAATAAGGGGCGGCAGTACCGAGAAAACAGCGGCTTCTGCGGCCTTAGTTCCTCGCTTGCCGGCGGCCTTGCCCCGGCGGGCGGACGCTGGAGCCTGTTTCTCGCTGCGTCAGGACGTCGCCGAATTGTTCGCGAGCCCGCTCCGCGGCGGCGGTCAGGCGGGCGACAATCTCGGGATGCTCGGCTGCGACGTTCTTCGTTTCGCCGACGTCGTTCTGCAGGTCGTAAAGCTCGACGCCCGTCTGCGTCTGCTTGTACTCGACAGGGTAGCCCCCCTTGCCGCCCGGCTTTCCGTCGAGCGTGCGGTACGGATGCTTCAAATGGAGCTTCCAGCGTCCGTCGCGCACCGCGTGAAGTTCGCGACCGTAATAGCAGTAGAACTCTTTGTGCGGCGTCTTGGCGCCATCAACGCCAGTGATCAGCGGCCAAATATCTTTGCCGTCGATCGGACGCTCTGTCGATGGCTCGTCGCCGAGCAGCTTCGCCACCGTCGGCAACAAATCGAACGTCACGCAAAACTCGTCGCACTCGGTGCCGGCGGGAATCGTGCCCGGCATCCGCATGACGCAGGGGACGCGGTAGCCTCCTTCAAACATCGTTCCCTTTCCCTCTCGCAGCGGGCCGGCCGAACCGGCATGATCGCCGTAGTTAAGCCAGGGGCCGTTATCCGCAGTGAACACGACGAGCGTCTTTTCATCGAGGCCGTTTCGTTTGAGCGCGGCGAGAATCTCGCCTACGGACCAATCGAGTTCCATCACAGTATCGCCGAACAGACCCGCGCCGCTCTTTCCTTCAAACTCGGGCGACACGTACAGCGGCACATGCACCATCGAATGCGGCACGTAGAGAAAGAAGGGCTCCTTCGCGTGACGATCGATAAAGTCGACCGCGCGGCGAGTGTAATCCTTCGTGAGATGCGTTTGGTCCTCGCCGGTCACATCTTCATCGACGACTTCGTCGCCATCGAACAATCGCAAGTTCGGGTAATTGTTTTTCTTCTTCGGCGATTCGGGCGGCAGCTCTTCGCCGCGCGGTCCGCGGGGCCACATGTCGTTTGAGTAAGGCAGACCGTAGTATTCGTCAAACCCATGCTGCAGCGGCAGGAAGCGGCGGCGATCGCCGAGGTGCCACTTGCCAAAGATGGCGGTCGCATAGCCGTGGTCCTGACAAAGCTCCGCGAACGTCCGCTCTTTGTCGCTGATGCCGGTCTGCGAATCAGGCCGCAAGGCGCCGAGAATACTCACGCGTTCGGGATAGCAGCCGGTCAGCAATGCGGCCCGCGAGGCGGAACAGACGGCCGTTGCGGAATGGAAGTCGGTGAACTTTCGCCCCTCCGCCGCCATGCGATCGAGATTCGGCGTCTTGTAAGCGGTGGCGCCGAAGGGGCCGATGTCGGCGTAGCCCATGTCGTCGATGAAAATCACGACGACGTTGGGACGCTCGGGCGGCGCTGCGGCTTGCGACGAGGTTGAGCTGAGCGCTACGCAAGCCAAACCGACGACCGTAAGCAATCGTGCGACAAGCACGCGCTGGGGCACAACATTCATCGACAAGATTCCTCGCATAGCGCATCCAAGATGAAAAGACTTCGGCTGCAGAGATCCCTCTAGCCTACAGCATTTGCCGCACCAGTGGTAACGAGCGATGCGTCAATGACGACGGCGGGGCAGGGCGTTCAGCGCATGCTGCGAATTCACACGGCTAGCCGCGGGATCCGACGGGCGCAACACTGTCTCATTTCACGGCCTCTCTCTGCTCCAGGAGTTCACCGACTTCTGCTATGCTGAATGGCGATCTTGTCGTACTGGCGGCCAACGCCGAGCGAGAACAATCGCAGGAGTTCAACAGATGCCTACCGATCCTCAATCGTCGAACATCATTACCCGCCGCAGCTGCCTGCAATGGGGCGCCTTCGGAGCGGCCGCGGCGCCGCTGCTTAGCTTCGGCGCCGGCTCGGCCGTCGCAGCCGCGCCCGCGGAGCGGCAACGGACATTGCGGTTCGCGCATCTGACCGACATTCACGTCAAGCCCGAGCAAGGCGCTGGCGATGGTTTGGCCCAGTGTCTGCACCATGTTCAATCGCACAAAGATCCGGTGGAGCTGATCGTCACCGGCGGCGACGCGGTATTCGATGCGTTTGGCGCCACGCACCAGCGGAGCCAGCAGCTTGCCAATCTGCTAAACACGGTCTTTAAACAAGACTGCTCGCTCCCCGTGCAACATTGCCTCGGCAATCACGATGGCCGCGGCTGGGACGATTCGGAGTTTGCCGGCAAGGCGTGGGCGCTGGAGATGTACGGCCTGGCAAAGCCATACCATACGTTCGAGCAGGGCGGATGGAAGTTCATCGTTCTCGACAGCGTCCGTCCGTTCGAGAAGCGCTACACCAGCGGCCTCGACGCCGAGCAGCGGGCGTGGCTAGAAACCGAGTTGGAGCAAACGCCGAAGACGACGCCGATTGTCGTTGTCTCGCACATTCCGATCATCTCCGTCACGCCGTTTTCGTTTGATCACGAAGCCGTCACCGAAGACTATCAGCGCGTCCCCGGCGGCCTGTTGCACCTCGACGGGACGGCGCTGCACACGCTGTTCAAAAAGCATGGCAATGTGAAGCTCTGCCTCAGCGGTCACATGCACCTGAACGATCGCTGCGACGTCGACGGCATCACCTACATTTGCGACGGCGCCGTCTGCGGCGACTGGTGGAACGGCGATCCGCGGCGCAGCGACGAAGGCTACGGGTTGATCGACCTCTACAGCGACGGGACGTTCGAGCATGCCTACTTGCCGTTCGACTGGAAGGTCCGTGCGTAAACGGCGTCCTCGCGGATAACCATTCCCGCAGGCGCCAACGATTAGCCGGAGGCGTTGCGAGCCTCTCCACATTTCCAAGCCGAGCGCGACGCTGCCCGGACCGCGTGGCGGTGCGGCTACTCTTCTTATCCTCTGCTGGCATTGCGTCGATTGGTGGTTTACCGAAGGCCTGAAGCCTTCGGCTCGCCTTGTGCCGCGATATGGCTCGCGGTGCTAGTACCCGCGATTTCTCGGCAATTCTGGCCGGCGGGCGAACTTTACGAAGTTAATATGAATTTTTCTGTAAGGTTCCCTGCCGCCGCCGCATAGCGTGCGGGGCAGGAAGGGCGGACGACGGCGCATGATGCGCCGATGATTTCTATTTCCGCATTTCCACCAACCCCGGTTTGGCCGCCGTGAGCGAAAAGCCGCTGAGCCCTGATCAGTTTGTCGTGCTCATCGCACGACATGAACGCCGCGTGCGGTCGTTCATCGTTTCGCTCGCCGCCGCCAGCGCCGACGCCGTCGACGAAGTCGTTCAGGCAACTTATCTCGTCGCTTGGCAGAAGCTCCACACGTTTACTTACGTCGAGGCGACCCCCGACGAAGAATTGGTGAGATGGATGTGCACGATCGCCCGGTTCGAACTGATGAGCTACTCGCGACGCTACGGATCGTCGCGGGTCTCGTTCGACGACCGCTTGATCGAGCAGATCGCCGCCGTTCACGCCGAGACTTCCGACTTCCTTGAATCCCGCCACCAAGCACTGCGAGGCTGTTTGGAAAAGCTGCCGCAGAGGCAGCGCGAAATGCTCGGCCAACGTTACTGGCGCGGGCTTTCGGTTCAACAACTCGCCGCCGGTCGCGGCCAGGACGTCAACGCCGTCTACACGGCGCTCTCTCGCATTCGCAAAGGGCTGGAACGCTGTATTCGCGTTTCGTTACGCCAGGAAGGCTACCCTCAATGAGCATCGACTTTCCCAACGACGAACTCGAACCGCTGCTCGATCAGCTGACGATCGCCGATCTCGACGCGACGGAGTGGGAACGTCTGCGTACGCTGATCGCCGACAACCCTGCGGCTCAACGGCGCTACCTGGAAGCCATCCACCTCCGCGAGGGGCTGGCGTATCTCCTGTTGCACGAACCACTTGTTGCAGGCGATGCCTCGGCCCCTTCGCCGGCGGAAACTTCCGTCGGGCCGAGCCTCGCCGCGGCGTCACGACGCGATGCGTCAGCGGAAGCCTCGACGGCGACGCCGCGGGTTCGCCATCTTAAGTCGCGTTGGTTTCCTTCCTGGGCTGCGGCTGCCGGCATCGCGTTCGTCGCCGGGGCAGCGGCCGTGGCCCTCTTTCAACAAGGCTGGGCGCCCCTGCTGGCAGAGAAAGAACAAGAGACGCCGCGAACCGTCGCCCCGGTGGCGGCCTCGCCAGTGCCGCTGCTGCAAGAAACGCAGCTCGGCAAAATCAGCGGCCTGTCGCTCGACGCCTCAGCGGAAGCGATCAGCTCCTCGATGCAAGTCGGCCAGGTGCTCCGCTGCGGCGAAGTGGTGCAGATACCCGTCGGCTTCATGCGGATTCAGCTCGACGACGGTCCGGAGCTACTAATTGAAGGTCCTGCTGAGTTTTCGCTCGTCGGCAACGAAAGCGTCTTTGTCCGCAGCGGCCGGCTCTCTGCGCGCGGCGGACAACGACTGTTGCTGCAAACGCCGCTCCTCACCGCCGAATGTCTCGACGCCAGCGTCGCGTTCGAAGCCTCCGATGACGATTCCGCGTCGATCTATGTCTCCGAGGGGGTCGTCACGCTGATGACGACGCCGCAGGAGCGCGTCGAAGGCGAGAAGATTCGCGTGCTCCACTCTGGCGAAGGGATCGTGGCTGAACCAAGTAGCGCCAAAGGCGCGTTGCGTACGACTGATCGCGGGCCGCTGCCGCGAATCGTCACCGAGTGGAGCGACATTGAAAAGCAGCTCAGCAAGTACCAGCAGCTCGTCCTCGGCGATCGTCCGGTTGCCTACTGGCCGCTGTACCGCGTGCGGAAGAATCGCCGCGTGCTCGACCTCACTCAAAATGGCCATGACGGGTTGCCGATTGGCAACTGGCCTGCCGAGTTGAAAGAAAATGACGACGCGGACGATGCGGAGCGCGGCGTTTACTTCAACGGCGAAAGCTACATCGAACCCGACCGTAAGCCGCCGGTGAACTTGCAGAACGGCTTCGCCATTGAGGGCTGGGCTCGTCCCGAGGGCCCTGCACAATACCAAGCGATTTTCACCTCACGGTGGGTGCTCGAATCGTACACGCCGAACCAGCAATGCTTCGGCATCACGCTCTACGCAGGCGACAACAACCAGTGGGAATTCTGGACCGGCGTCGGCAAGCGAGGCAAACTCTGGAACGTCATGGAGTCGCCCAAGAAGATCGACCGCGAAGAGTGGTCGCACGTTGTCGGCGTGTTTACGCCGACGGATGTTTCTGAACCTGGCTTCATGCGAGGCATCGGCCGGCTGTACGTCAACGGCGAAGAAGTGCTGCAGCACGAACAAGAAGTGTCGCTCACCGACTTCGACTGGCCGGCGCGGATCGGCGCCGCCGAGTTCGTGCCGCGATATCTCACGTCGTGGCTGTTCAAAGGTCGCTTAAGCGACATCGCTCTTTACGGATATCCGCTCGAACCGCAGCGGATTAAGGAACACTATCAGGTTGGACAGCCGACGGTTTCCTCGAAGACCTCCGCGCTTCGCCCGTCCTCGCCTTGGCTGTTGGCCTCGCTCGGAAGGAGCTCGGCACCATGAGTTGTTCTCTTCGCACTCCAACGCGTGCGTCGCAACGGCGCGACAATCGCCGACGGGGCTTCACGCTCGTCGAGCTGCTGGTGGTAATCGCCATCATCGGCGTGCTGGTGGCACTGCTGCTGCCGGCGGTTCAGGCGGCGCGTGAGGCGGCGCGGCGAAGGAGTTGCACGAACAATCTGAAGCAGCTTGGCCTAGCTATGCTCAACTACGAGAGCGCCAAAAAGCTGTTGCCGGCCGGACAAACTTCACGAATTGCCAGTGGCCCGACGGATCCTGCTTATCTCTCTGTGCAGGTGCAATTGCTCCCTTACTTCGAGCAAGAAGCGTTGCGTCGGCAGATCCGTGAGAAAGAAAACCAATACAGCGATGCGAACTTGCTCGCGCAAGCGAATCAACCGCCGACGTACCTTTGCCCGACCGACAATTCATCGGCCCGCTCGATGCCGCTAGGCTGGACGAACTACTTCGCGAATTCCGGCACTTGGGTTCGTTGGAAAGGCTGGGACGGCGTCTTCGGCCCGGTGGTGGGCGAAGGCAACGCCGACGCACTGCCTGCGATCTCACTGGCTCAGGTTGCCGACGGCACGAGCAATACCGCCGCCTTCTCGGAAGCGGTGGCGGGACTCGCGCCAGACATTGCTTCGCCCGGCGCCGGCGACCCGCTCGGCGATTGCTACGAGTTCGGCGGCTTGCCTTCATCGCGCACGCTGGCCGGATTGCGAAGCGCATTCCTCGCAAAAAGCTCCAGCACCGCCTCGATCCCTTGGAGCGGCGAGTGGCGATACCGCGGCTATCCCTGGGGCGAAGGAACGATGTGGCGCAGCTGGTACAACCACATCGTTCCACCGAACTCGACCTGCTGGCTCCCCGCCGGCGATTTTTGGGAACTGATCGCGCCGGCCAGCAGCCGTCACACGGGGGTCGTCAACGTCGCGATGTGCGACGGGAGCGTTCAAACCGTCGCCGACGGCATCGACGTCGAGGTCTGGACAAGCCAAGGGACGCGCGACTCTGGCGACGGCAACGGCTCGTAGTTCTCGCGGTTCACTCGGCCCACCGCGTACATCAGGAGAGACAATATGTCCGCATTTCAAAAACTTCTTAGCAATCCCGCCGCGTTTGCGCTGGCAGCTTTGCTGACAACTTCCCTCGGCTGCGGTTCGGCGGAGACCGCCGACAAAACGCCCGAAGACTTGGAAAAAATTCGAACCGAAATGAAAGCCACCACGGATCGCGAGTTGTCGGGCAGCAAGTAACCGTATGGTCTTGACCAGCGATTCAGATTGTTTCAGTCAAACATCAGTGAAGTTACGTCTCTACTAATTCCCAAGCTATCGCAGCTCGGCAACTTCAAAGGGTGACCCACATCATGAGCTCTGTCGGAACGATTCGGACTCGCATCATCGCTCTTGCAGCGTTGGTCGTTGCATTGCCAAGCCTCGCATCATACGCAGGCGAATTGGCGATGCAGAGCAACCTCGTCCGCGATGATTTCGCCAGCGGCACGAACTGGCTCACGCCGAAGGCTTGGAATGCAATTCCCAAGTTTGAGACCGAAGCCCCCGGCGACGCCACCTCCGAAGGGTACGACTGGTTCTACACGCAGGTGGCCCACACGAAGGACTGGTTCTTTGTTCGCTACCATCAGACGTCGGGCTTCGCCGGCGATTTGCAGTACACGCTGTTCGACACCGACTCGAACGACGAAACCGGCTGGCTTGGCCCGAGCAACACGCTCGCCATCGGCGCCGACCGGGTGCTAAGCGGCGCCTCGCTAAAGGACGCCGCGTGGAATCACCTCGAATGGACGCCCTGGAACAACGTCACCGACGTGAACGGCGCCGTCGACATCATGGCCGCCATTCCGCGTTCGCAGATGAACGGCGCCACGGCGTTCAACTTCGTGAACTACATCCGCGGGGCCAGCGGCAACGACTGGTATCCGAACGCCGCGAACAATTTCCCCGGCGACTACTTCCGCTACGAAACGGGAGTTTTCGATACGACGACCGCCCTCGGTCGCACCTGGTCGATCATCGAACCGACCCACCGCGACAACCCGAACGTGAAGTCAGAGATTGTCGGCACGCCGACGACGATGACCTTCAACGGCGTCTATCAAACATCGGTCGATTTTGCCGCCGTCACGCCGTTGACGCCGGTAGTCGGCACGAAGGTTAGCTACGATCTGCAACTTACGCACGAGCCGCGTGACAACGACGGCGGCGGATCGTTCGGCACATGGACCGCCGAAGCGCTCGGGGCCTTCACGAGCAGCGCCTCCGATCCTTCTGACGCACTGTTGGTGAGCACCCGCGTCGGCGCTCGTCCGTTCGACGGTCCGGCGACTCGAATCATCCACGAACGCCCCGGCGACCTCGACGAATCAGAGGCGACGAGTTCCTCGCTCGCCAACAACCCATTGACCGACGGCGTGCAGATCGAATGGTACTTCAAGTCGGAAACGACGATCGAGATCTCGGTCTTCTCAAAAGACGGATCGACGCTGCTCGGCCCTAAGTACACCGACACGATCTCCAACATCAACGACATCAAAGGCTTCCGCTTGAATTTGTTCGACTCCGAGCAAACGATGACGATCAGCGAATTTAACGTCGCGGTCGTCGTTCCGACGCTCGACGGCGATTTCAACGGCGACGGCTACGTTGATGCGAAGGATCTCAACGATCCGACGCTTGGCTGGAAGGCTCGCTTCGGCGTCGATCTGGATGGCGAAGACTTCCTCGTCTGGCAGCGGAACTTCGGCGCCGGGACGCCGCCCGCCGCCGCGACGGTGGCCGCCGTACCCGAACCGTCGACCGCGTTGCTGGCGCTGATGGGCATTGTGGGGGCAGTGCGCATCAGCCGCCAGCGCCGGCTAGCTCTCGGCGATCTGGCTTAGCGGATCTATAATCGGCGGCGAGTCGCCCCGCGGGTCGCTTTGACCGGCGGGCCGACTCGTTGCCGCTCTTCTGAACTCTTCACGCTGAGGTGACATCCGATGCAAAAAATCTTCTCACTGCTAACCGCGGCGATCATGTCGACGGCGTGCGCCGCTGAAGCGAACGCCCAACTCGTCTTCGGCTTCGAGAACGGGCTAACCGGCGACGGATTCACGCTGCTTCAAAACTCCGGCAGCGTCACGAAATGGGTATCGACCAGCGACGTCATCGACGTCGGCAACGGCTTCAATCTCCTCTCGGCCACGCAGGGAACGCACCGCGTCGCGATTAATCCGTGGGCCGACCGCGACAACTTCGGCAACGCTCAACACAAGGCAATGGTCTTGCGCTCGCCGACGTTCCAACTCACCGGCGGAAACCTGCAGATCGACAAGATCGGCGGCATGCGGTACGGCGAGAACGGCAACGCCGGCGACGTCGCTCAAGGCGATCCGCTCAATGCTGGCGAGTTGGGCTCGATGCAACGCAACACGGCGTTCAACTTCGGCGGAGCGGGCGAGGTGCAAGACGGCAAGTACATGCAAGGCTTCGCTCTGCGCGACGCCCTCAATGGGCAGTATATGCTGATCAAAGCCAGCAACGTCATCAACGACGGCAAAGCTCGCCCGACCGATGCTCCCTCGCGCAGCATGTGGGACACGATCACCTTCACGTCGGCCGAGTTGGCCCCGTACGCCAACAACGGCCGTCGCTATCAAATCGATTTCATCGACTCGTACGGCGAAGGTTCTTGGGCGCACATTGGTTTTGACAACGTGCGCGTTCCGGGCACGTTGTCAACGTTCGCTAAAGGCGACGTCAACGGCGACGGAGCGACCAATAGCGCCGATACCTCGATTCTGTTTAGCCACTTCACCAGCTGGCGCAGCGCCGTCCCGATGGCTAAGCCAGATGGCTTGGCCCGTGACGACGGCGACTTCGACGGCAACGGCGACGTCGACGGTGGCGATGTGCTTCAGCATGTCGCGAACATTGGTCTGACGGCGCCCGCCGCCGGCAAAGCGAAGTTGGTCTACAATCCGGCCGATGGCTCCGTATCGTTCAATGCGAGCGGCGCAGCAGGAGGCAAGATCACCGCGTTCCGTTTGCTGAGCGATGCGGCAACTCCCTTCACGACGGGAATGGCGACGTTGCCGAGCGTGGGAACGCCGCTCTCGACCGACATTGCATCGGAACTCTTCTGGGTTGATACGACGCTCGCTGGACTTACTGGAACGGTCAATCTTGGCTCGATTCTTTCCAGCGGCCTAAGCCTGGCGCAAGCCGAAGCCGCGCTTGCCTCGGCCAAGTACGTCGGCGCCGCTGGAACGGGCGAGCAGAGCGTGACGCTTTCGCTCGCCGGGGCGATCGCCGGCGATTTCAATGGAGACGGAGCGGTCAACGCAATCGACTTGAATGACCCGACGTTCGGTTGGAAGGCCCGTTTCGGCGTCGACCTCGACGGGAACGATTTTTTGACTTGGCAACGAAACTTCGGCGCGGGCGCCGCGAACGCGGCTGTCTCCGCCGTTCCAGAACCCTCGACCATGCTACTTGCAGGATTGAGTCTCGTGGGGGCGAGCTCCATCCGGCGCCGGGCTGGCGGCGCATTCAAGCGGTAGCTTGACGCGAAGGAGAGGGGGAGAACTCCTCCCCCTCCCCGCGCGGCTTTGTGTAGAATAAGACGGCAGAGTTTGGCATCTCCCCAATAGGCGACCAATCATGGCAGACGGAATCCAACACCCTACGCGACGTTCTTTCCTCGGCGCCTCGGCGCAGCTTGGCGCCGGCGCGGCCGTGCTGGGGACGCTCGCGATGCCGGGCACGGTTCATGCCGGCGGCACCAACGTGCTGCGAGTCGGCCTCGTCGGTTGCGGCGGACGCGGCACGGGGGCGGCCCTCGATGCGTTGTCGGCTGATGGCCAAGCAGAACTCGTCGCGGTGGCCGATACGTTCCAAGACAAAGCGGATGAAACGCTCAAGCAGCTGCGCGACGTCAAGGAAGTCGCCGACCGGGTGAAGGTGACGCCTGAAAATGTTTTCGTCGGCTTCGACGGCTATAAGAACGTCGTCGACTCGTGCGACGTCGTGCTGCTGGCGACGCCGCCCCACTTTCGGCCCGAGCATTTCGCGTACGTCATCGATCAGGGGAAGCATTGCTTCATTGAAAAGCCCGTCGCCGTCGATACGCCGGGCCTGAAGAGCGTGCTGGAAACGAGCCGCAAGGCAAAGGAAAAGAACCTCGCCGTCGTCTCCGGCCTGTGCTGGCGGTACGACCATAAAGTTCGCGAGGTGATGCGGCAGCTGCTGGAGGAAAAGCAGATTGGCGACATCATCGCCATCGAATCCTCTTACAACACCAGCAACCTCTGGCATCGCGGCAACAACCCGCAGTGGAGCCCGATGGAGTACCAGGTTCGCAACTGGCTCTATCACACTTGGCTCTCGGGCGATCACATCATGGAGCAGGCGATTCATAGCCTCGACAAGACGGCGTGGTTGCTCGGCGATCAATCGCCGGTGAAGGCGATGTCGCTCGCCGGCCGACAGCAGCGAACCGATCCATTGTACGGCAACGTCTTCGATCACTTCGCCGTCTTCTACGAATACCCGACGGGGCAGCGCGTCTACTTCACCTGTCGCCAGCAAGATGGCTGCAGCATGCGGACCGACGAGCGCGTCCTCGGTTCCGACGGCCAGGCCGAAGTGCTCCGCGGCGACATCTTCGCCCGCGACGGCAAGCGGAAGTGGCGCTTCAAGGGCGAGCAGCCGAGCATGTACCTCGTCGAGCATCAAGAAATGTTCGACAGCATCCGCAAGGGTGCGCCGATCAACAACGGCGAGTACATGTGCAATAGCACCGGCATCGCACTGCTGGGCCGGATGGCTGGTTACACCGGCCAGACCGTCACCTGGGAGCAGATGATGAACAGCACAGAGCGGCTCGGGCCGAAGGACTACGCCTGGGGCGACGTGCCGACGGAAGTCGTAGCGATTCCGGGCAAGACGACGCTAGCGTAGCAGAATTAAAAGCCACCGGCTCTCATTGGCGTTCGAGCCCCGAGGCAAACCAGTGGCGGCGAACTTGTTCGCCGTCACCACGCCGCGTCGTCGATCTCCACCTCGCCTTCGCTCAACTGCCGCTGCGCAACGGCTCGCACTTTGTCGCGCGCGGCCGCCAGTTGCGGCGGCAGCTGAACACTGCGAATCGCGTCGACGAGATCAAACGCCCGCTGTGGCTGCGAAAGCTCCACCAGACAGACCTGCGCCAGCTTGATCCGCACCGTGTGCGAGCCCTCGGGGAAGCGTTTGAGCAACTCGGCCATCACTGGCGCCGAGTCAGCCCACAGCTTTTCTTTCTGCAGGCCGGAAATCAGTTCAAGCAGTTCGCCGCGGTCGGGGTCGAGCCGTAAGTTGCGATGCCGGGCCCGTTGCAACGTCAGCAAAGCTTGCTGCGGTTGGCCGATCTTCAGGTAGGCGGCGAATTTGCGTTGTGCTTCGAGCGCCTGATCGGCAACCTGTTCGACGCGTTGCTTGGAGTAGTTTTCTTCCTCGCGTTTCTTCCGCTTGTCGCTGCCGTACGTGCCGCTGAGAACCGAGAGCAGGTCGTAGTCTTCGCACTCGACGACGCCGAGCTTCAGTAAGACCAGCCCCGCCGCCGCTCCCATTGCGGCCCCCATCAGGTGAGTCGCCGATCCAATCGCTCCAGTGCCGAAAATGAAACAATAGACGATATCGAGGCCGACGTAGAGTGCGGCAAACACTCCGACGCTGACCTCGAAGGTGAAGGGCCGCAACATAAAAATCACCAGCACCGACAGCTGGTTGATCGGCGCCCAGATGCACGCCATCGCCACGAGTCCGAAGATGGCCGCGGAGGCGCCCAGCGTAAACGGCACGTCGGGAGCGATCATCGGAAATATCGCTTGCTCCAGCGCCGACTGTCCCACGGCGATGCCGAGATAGACCGCCAGAAACCGCCACCAGCCGAGCTTGCCTTCCGTCACCAAACCGAACGTCCAGAGAAAAACCATATTCCCCAGCAGATGCTCGATGCCGCCGTGCATGAAGGGCGAGAGGAGCCACTGCACCGGATGAAGCCCCGTGCCGTACTCCAGCAGCCAGCCGCTATGGACGTCGATTTTTTCCTGAACTGCCGCGACAAACGCCACGATGTTGACGGCGATCAACACGCCGGTGGCGATCGGCAGGTGGTAGAGCAGGGCGTCGCAGGTGTAGGGGAACATGGCGACGGCCTGAGCAGGAAATGAGGAAGGAAGCGACCGGAGGAACTGCCGGAGCGGCCAGTATCATAGAATAGTTACTAGGGAATAGGGAGTTCCAGAGCGAACTTGCCGCGTACAATGCTGCGGCGTCGAATCGACCGATTTCCTGCCAATCCGTCTTGATTGGCGATCCGGCGGTCGACGCCTCCGGAGCAGCACCTGAATGGCAGACCTTTCCGAACACGACCTCGCCCTCCTCGCCGGCGCCGTTGCTCAACTGGAACGTCCCGGCCTCGCCGCCCGTCTCGCCGGCATCGTCGGCACGCCGGTGGAACGGTTGATCGAACGCCTCCCGGAGGGAGTTCAGAGCGAAATCAACGGCGCGACCGAGCATGCCCTCACCAAGGCTTTAGCCGTGGCCGCAAAGACGCTCGACGACGAGAAACCGAAGGCGCCCTGGAATCTCGCCCACAAAGTGGCGGCGACCGCCAGCGGCGTGGCGGGCGGCATGTTCGGGGCGCCGGCGCTGTTCGTCGAACTGCCGATTACGACGATGATCATCCTCCGCTCGATCGGCGACATCGCCCGCTCAAAGGGTGAAAAACTCTCCGATCCCGAAACCCGGCTCGCCTGCCTGGAAGTCTTTGCCTTGGGTAGCGGCGACGACCGCCGACCGGGGGGCGCCATTGAGGTGCTGAACCCAGGAGCCCGCGACGAGGAAGGGCTGATTCGGGTCGGCTACTTCGTCACTCGTGCAGCGCTCGCCCAGCAGGTGACGGTCGCCGCCGAGATTCTCACCAAGGGCTCTACGGCGGTAACCAGCACCGCGATGACGCGACTGATCTCGAATATCGCCTCGCGATTCGGCGTCGCCGTCTCAGAAAAGGTGGCGGCCCAGGCCGTGCCGATCGTCGGCGCGATCGGCGGCGGGTTGATCAACGCACTGTTCGTCGACCATTTCCAGAACACGGCCGACGCCCACTTCACGGTGCGGCAGTTGGAGCGTAAGTACGGGGTTGACGAGGTGCGGACGGAGTACGAGCGGATTGCCCGTGGCGGGGCCGAGCGGCTGGGTGAACAGTAGTTTCGCTCAAAAGCGGCCAGTGGGAGTACTTTTAGGGAGGCCGGAATCGACCGATACCCCCGCCCACAGAGACGGCGATAAGCTATATTCGCTCTCAGCCGACGGCGCCTCGCAGGGCGCCGCGTTTTCCCACGTTCGGGCCAACCGCTGCGCATGCCCAAATTCGCGCGTTCACTCTACCCTCATCTTGTCGCGCTGGCGGCCGTAGCCGTCGCCGCCGCCGTGCGCTGGATACTCTTGGGCGTGCTGCCTCAGGGAACGGTGCCCTTCATCACCATCTTTCCCGCCGTCGCTTTGGCGGCATGGTACGGCGGGGCCTGGGCTGGCGTCACGGCGATCATCGCCGGCTACTTTGCGGCTGACTTCCTGTTCATCAAACCGGAGGGGCTCTCGATCTTCAACCGCAGCGAGCAAGGTCTCACCGAACTCGCCGCCTTCGGGCTAATGGCCGGCCTTATCGTGGCGATGGCTCACCGCCTGCACCGCTCGAGCGCAAAGACGAAGTCGCTTACTGACGAATCAATCCGCCAGGGCGAAATGCTGCGCATCACGCTCGCCAGCATCGGCGACGGCGTCATTGCGACCGATCCCAAGGGACTCGTCACGTTCCTCAACGCCATCGCCGAGCAACAAACGGGCTGGAGTCTCGACGCTGCCCGCGGCAAGCCGATCACCGAAATCTTCTATATCGTCAATGAGCAGACGCGGCAGATCGTCGAGAACCCTTGCGAGAAGGTACTGCGCACCGGCAAGATCGTCGGTCTCGCCAATCACACAATACTCATCGCGCGCGACGGCAGTGAACGACCGATCGAAGATAGCGCAGCGCCCATCCTCGACGCCGACGGCGTTATCCACGGCATGGTGCTTGTCTTCACCGACGCCACCGCCCAGCGCCGCACCCAGGGCGCGTTGCAGCAACTCGCCTCGATCGTCGAGCATTCCGACGACGCCGTCATCAGCAAGAATCGCCGCGGCGGCGTCACCAGCTGGAACGCCGCCGCCGAGCGGCTCTATGGCTTCACCGCCGCCGAAGCGATCGGCCAGCACATCACCATGATCGTCCCTAAGTCGCACCGCGACGAGTTGGAAGTGATCATGGAGCGTCTCTGGCGCGGCGAGTCGATCCAAGATTGGGACACAGTGCGGCTCCGGAAGGACGGCACGCCCGTCGACGTGTCACTGCGGATTTCGCCGATCCGTGACGGCGACGGCGAAGTGATCGGCGCCTCGAAGGTGGCCCGCGACATCACCCACCGCAAACGGTCGCAAGACGCGCTCCGCTTCGTCGCCGACGTCAGCGCGTCGCTTGCGGCTCTCATCGACCGCGATAGCGCGCTACAGAAAGCGGCTGAGGCGATGGTGCCGTTCTTCGCCGATTGGTGCGTCGTCTACGCTCTGCGGCCCGACGGCACGATCGGCAGCCCCGCCTCGGCTCACCGCGACGCCGAGAAGCGGCAACTGCTTCGCGAGTTCCTCGCCGAGTACCCGGTCGATTGGGAATCGCCGTCGATCACCGTGCAAGCCTGGCGAACCGGCCGGACGCAATATATTCCCAAGATGCCCGACGCCCAGGTTGATAGCCTCGGCACGACTGATCGCCTACTGCAAGCGCTTCGTTCGCTCAACCCGCGGTCGGTCATCAGCGTGCCGATGCGCATTCGTGATCGCACGATGGGGGTCATCAGTTTCTGCAACGCCGAGCATAGTCGGCAGTACGATGAATCTGACGTGCTGCTGGCGGAAGATCTCGCCCGCCGCGTCGCCACGGCGCTCGACAACGCACAGTTGCTCAACTCGGTCCGCGAGTCGGAACGACAGAAGGACGAGTTCCTGGCGATGCTCGCCCATGAGCTGCGAAACCCGCTCGCAGCGATTCGCTTCGCCACCGAGGCGGCGCGGCTCCCATCGAGCGACGCCGGCCCAGAAATGCTCGACGTCATCAACCGGCAGGCGAGTAACCTCACGCGACTGATCGACGATCTGCTCGACATTTCCCGTATCAGCCAAGAGAAGATTCAACTTCGCCGCGAGTCGATCGACGCGGCAGAGATCGTCGAACGGGCCGTCCACTCGGTCCAGTCACTGGTGCAAGAGCAGCGGCAAACGCTCACGCTGGAACTCGGCGCCGAGCCGCTGCCGCTCTACGTCGACGCAACTCGCGCCGAGCAAATCATTGCGAACCTGCTCACGAACGCCGCGAAGTATTCGCCCGCCGGCAGCGAAATCACGGTGCGAACGCACGCCTTCGAGGGCGAAGCGGTCATCGAAGTCGCCGACCATGGCATCGGCATCTCCGCCGAGATGCTGCCGCATGTGTTCGACCTGTTCGCGCAGGCCGACCGCACGCTCGACCGCTCGCAGGGTGGGCTGGGCATTGGGCTCACGATCGTTCGCAAGCTCACCGAAATGCACGGCGGCGCCGTCTCCGCTCAGAGCGACGGGCCAGGGCAGGGGGCAAAGTTCACGGTGCGGCTGCCGCTCAACGAAACGCTCGAGCCGTCGGCGGCCGCCAACGACGACGCGGTCGCTTCACACCCGCCCCTCAACGTGCTGGTGGTCGACGACAATCGCGACACCGCCCAAGCCGAGGCGATGCTCCTCCGCATGCATGGCCATCAAGTGACGATCGCCCACGACGGCCGCAGCGCGCTGGAGCTGTTCGAAAGCATTCGCCCCGACGCCGTGCTGCTCGACATCGGCCTGCCGGTAATCAACGGCTATGACGTCGCTGCCCAGCTGCGCGAGCAGGGACACACAAGCGAGTTGCTCATCGCCGTTTCAGGCTACGGCCAAGCGGAAGATCGCGAGCGCTCGCTGCGGGCGGGGTTTGATCACCATTTGGTGAAGCCGGTCGACGTGCGCGAGTTGATGCGGATTCTGCACACGCCGCGAAGCTAATCGGCCGCAATAAAACTAAATATCGAACCTTGAGGTCCCCTCCCCTTGAGGGGGAGGGTTAGGGAGGGGTGACTGCAGCGGGTACCAGGGTTCACTACCCCCTCCCCAGCCCTCCCCTCAAGGGGGAGGGAGCCACACATTCAAAATGTGACTCACGCCTGCCAGATCGGCCACAAGCGGCCGCCCGACTTCTCCAGTCGATCGACTTTGATCCCATAAATCGCTTCCAGCAACGATGCCTGCACCACCTCCGCCGTCGGCCCCGCTGCGGCGATGCGGCCATTCTGCATCACGAGCGTCGACTCGAAACTGGGCATGATCTCTTCCACATGATGCGTCACGAGCAGCAACGATGGGCTGGTCGGAGCGGCAGCGAGTTGCTCAAGCCACGCCAAGAACCGCTCGCGCACTCCGGGATCCATACCAGCGCACGGTTCGTCGAGCACGATCAGCAGCGGATCAACCATCCGCGCACGGGCGACCAGCGTCTGTTGCCGCTCGCCTTGCGACAGGACGCCGAACGGCTTTTCGGCGAGCGACTCGCAACGCATCTCGCGGAGCAAGTTGCGGGCAGCTTCAAAATCGGCGTCGGTTGGCTGCAACTCGCCGATACGCCGCAGGCCAACTTGAGCCACGCGTCCCGAGACCACCGTTTCGATGGCAAGTTCATCAGGCGGAATCCGCGGCGCCAAATCGGAGGCGACCCAGCCGATCGAACGTCGCAGCGTGCCGAGGTCGACCAGCTCCGCGCCGAGTCGCCGCACCGTGCCGCTCGTCTGCCAAAGGTAGCCGCAAGCGATCCGCAACATCGTCGTTTTGCCGCAACCGTTGGGCCCCAGCACGGCCCAATGTCGTTGGCGTTCGAGCCGCCAACTAACGTCGACCAAGATATCTGTCTGCTGCCGGCGGAAGCCGACACGCTCCAATTCAATCAGCGGACTTTGCATGGCGTTCAGCGTTGCCAACCATCGCGAGGGTCGGCAGGAAGGTTCTCTTGGCGAAGCTTGCGGCGAATCCACCAAAACGGGTCGTACGGTTCGTCGATCAGCGGCGACGGCTTTCCGAAGCCTGGCAGGTTGTCGAACTCGCCCGCTTCGATCGCGGCGAGCAGCTTGTTCTCCGCAACGACTTGCATCGCCCGTTCCGAACCCAGCGGCATCGACTCAGCCATCATCGACTCCCCAGCTACAAAAATTGGGTGGCTCGCAGTTCCTCCAAGTCTAGAGACAGCCGCCGCGGCCGACCAGTTCGCTCTCGCCGAGCCTGCCGAATGTAACGGTTACGCAATCGACCGGGGCGAACTGGCGAATTTGGCGGAGTTGTTGGCCACGCTCCGCTCCGCGGTCGTACGATCATGGGGCATCTTTAGGGGTTGGATTCTGTTTTCCACGGGAGCGCCTCGCACTATGGCAGCCTGTTCAAACCAACCGCTCGCCGGCCGTCTGCGATGCTGGGCGGCGTGCAGCCTCTTATTACTCACGGCCTTCACGCCCAGCGAATCTTGCGGCGACGATCCGCTTCCATCCTGGAACGACGGCCCCGCGAAGCAGGCGATTCTCGACTTCGTCGCGAAAGTGACCAACGAAGGCGGCCCCGACTTCGTTCTCCCCGCCGATCGCATCGCGACGTTCGACAACGACGGCACGCTCTGGGTCGAGCAGCCGATGTACACGCAAATTGTCTTTGCGTTCGATCGCATCAAAGCCGCCGCGCCCGACCACCCCGAATGGAAGACGACCGAGCCGTTCGCCGCCGCGCTCGTCAACGACTACAAGGCCGTCTTTGCCGAAGGGGAGAAGTCGGGCGTCAAGCTGCTGATGATCGGCCACGCCGGAATGACGCCTGACGCCTTCGAGCAGATCGTCGTCGACTGGCTCGCCACCGCGAAACATCCGCGCTTCGACCGGCCGTACACGCAGTTGGTCTACCAGCCGATGGTCGAGATGCTTGAGTTTCTGCGAGCCAATGAATTCAAAACATTCATCGTCTCCGGCGGCGGCATCGACTTCATGCGGCCTTGGACCGAGAAGGCCTACGGCATTCCGCGCGACCAAGTCGTCGGCTCGTGCATTGAAGTGAAGTTCGAGCTCATCGACGGCCAGCCGACGCTGATGCGGCTTCCAGCGGCGAACTTCGTCGACGATGGACCCGGCAAACCCGTCGGCATTCAACGCTTCATCGGCCAGCGGCCGATCCTGGCGTTCGGCAACTCCGACGGCGATTTCGAGATGCTGCAGTGGACCACCGCTGGCGACGGACCGCGGCTCGGCCTCATCGTCCATCACACCGACGCCGTGCGCGAGTACGCCTACGACCGCGACTCGATGGTCGGCCAACTGAAGCGCGGCCTCGACGCCGCGAAGCAGGAAGGCTGGGTACTCGTGTCGATGAAAGACGACTGGAAGAAGATTTTTAGTTTTGAAGAGGACTGACGAACGCTCAACCGTGAACGATCAACCACCCCGAGCACCGCTCGGGGCTTTATGAAATTAAAAATGCCCCCAACCGCATACCATCCACTGCCAGGAGCACCCAACGCCATGTCCCGCCCAACCCACCGCAACCTGCTCGCGGCGCTGCTCATCGCCGCCGTCGGCGCCTTGCCGGCGTTCGCCGCGCCGGCGAAGCAACTCGATCCAGCGCTCGCCGCCATGGTCGCCACGTTTGAGAAGGCGTTCAACGCCCACAACGCGCCGGCGATGAGCGCCCTGTGGACTCCCGACGCGGTCTACCGCGCGACGAACCTCGGCGTCGAAGTGAACGGCCGCGATCCGATCGCCGCCGCTTATGCCGATCTGTTTAAGCAACAGCCGGGCAGCACGCTCAAACTGACGATCTCCGAATCGAAGATCAACGGCAAAACCGCCTCGATCCTCGGCATGGCCGAGGTGACGCAACGCGGCCAACTGCCGACGCGCTCGCTGTTCCGCGCCTCGCTCGCGCGGGTCGGGGCCTCGTGGTTGTTCTCGAACGTCGAAGAAGCAGAACTGCCGGCCAATTCTCCTACCGGCATGAGCCAACTCGGTTGGCTCGCCGGCACGTGGATCCAGCAGCTTCCCTCGGGCGACGTGAAAAACACCTACCATTGGGTCGACGGCGGCGCCTTCTTGGTTCGCAACTACTCGCGGATCAGCAAGCAAGCGCCGTCCGCGTCGGGCACGCAGATCTTTGGCTGGGACGCCGAACAGCAATGCATTCGGACGTGGCTGTTCGATTCCAACGGAACGTTTGGCGAAGGGTACTGGGAACGGCAAAGCTCGAACAAGTGGGTCAACAAGATGGCGCTCAAGCTGCCCGACGGCCGGCGCGGTTCGGCGACGCAAATCCTCACCCGCAGCGGCGACAACGAGCTGACCCTGCAATCGGTCGATCGTGAAATGGATGGCCAGTTCCAACCGAACACGACGCCCGCCAAGATGTCGCGGCAGATGACCGGCGATAAGGAAGCGGCAGCGAAGGGGGGCAAGCAATGAAGTTGCAACACAACAACACCCATCCCTCTGGCTCCCTCCCCCTTGAGGGGAGGGCTGGGGAGGGGGTAAAGCGTCACCAAACGCTCTGCCTCGCGATCGCAACTCTCTCGCTGGCATTGGCACCATCAGCAGCTCACGCCGTCGGATTTCACGGCGGCATGGGCGGTGGCTTTCACGGTGGAATGACCGGCGGCATGGGAGGCGGTTTCCATGGCGGCATCCCCGGCGGCATGGGAGGTATGTCGCCCTCGATCGGCGGCTTCGGCGGTTTTGGGGGCGATAGCTTTCACGGCGGCACCGGCGGCGGCTTTATCGGCGGCATGTCGCCGAACTTTGCCGGCGGCCCCGCCTCGCGCGGACTCGCCACCTACGGCGGCATGGGCTTACCCGCGAACATCGCCCGCCCCAGTTATCGCCCCGGCACCGAAAATACCTTTGGCGCCCTCGACGGTTTCGATCACGGCGGCATTCCCGGCCTTGCCCCGCAGGTCGACGCGCGTCAGATCCTTGGTCAAACGCCCACCGGCGCCGACGTCGGCAACTTCCTCGGTTTGAAAGATGGCGGCCCGCAAGTTGGTTCGCTCCGGTCCGAGATTTACCGCAACCCGCTGATGGCCGAGGTCAATCCGCAGGTGCGCTCCGGCGGCACGATGCCGGCCGAGAATCGCATGGCGCCGCCAAACTTGAACCCTGCCGACGATCCGCTGATGCGCGGCAGCGAGTGGGCCAAAGGCCATGCCGGCAATTTCCCCTCGTGGAGCGGCGGCCAAGCGGAAGTTCCGCGCGGCGCGGCGAACACGCTCAACGGCAAGATTGCGAACACGTTCGCGCCAGGTAATGCGCACGCCCAGAACCTTCACAACTGGATCGACAATCACCCCCAACGGGCTGATGATTTCGAAACGCACGCCAACCAAGTGCGTCAGAACTGGAACCAGAATCATCCGTGGAACGGCGTCCGTCCCGGCAGTGATTGGTGGAGCAAGTACCACCCGAATCTCGATCACTGGTACTACCACCACGGCTGGCATGACCACGATTGGTGGTACTGGTGGGGCGTGCCGACGTGGGGCGCGTACGCCAGTTGGTTCCCCTGGAGCTGGGGCGAGCCGGTGTACTACGACTACGGCCCCGGCGGCAACGTCGTGTACGAGAATCAGAACGTTTACGTTGACGGCGAAGACGTCGGCACGGCGGCCGACTACGCCGAATCGGCCGCGCAACTCGCGACCGTCGATCCGCAACAAGAGGCGGCGACCAAAGACGACGAACAGTGGATGCCGCTCGGCACCTACGCCGTCGAAACGAGCGCCACCGACACCAGCACGTCGCGTCTGCTGCAGCTCGCCGTCGATAAGGCGGGGATCGTCAGCGGCACGATGTACAACAGCTCGACCGACAAGATGTACGTCGTCCAAGGCCGCGTCGACAAGCAGACGCAGCGCGTGGCGTTCACCATCGGCGACAAGAGCGACGTCGTCATGGAGACGGGCATCTTCAACCTCACGAAAGAGCAAACGCCGGTGCTGGTACACTTCGGCCAGAACAAGACGGCGAACTATTTGCTCGTGCGGTTGAAGGCCCCGAAGGATGCAGGGGCCGCAGCATCGGCAACGGGCAACGACGCCGCGCCGGCGGAGAACCCGCTGGCAGAGTAAGCGTGAAAGCAAGGTTCGGAACTCGTTCCCACGCTCCGCGTGGGAACGAGCTTCCCGACGCTCTGCGTCAAGCCGCTTCCGGTCTCGCGATAATTTCAAGTCGGTCCGCGCCGCTGGACTGGTCGCTTAAGCGACCAGTCCGAACCCGCTCGCACGCTTTGCTCAACGCGCAGCCAACGCGACTGAACGCGCCTCGCTACTTGATTACCCCAGCACTTCGCGATCGCTTCACGAGCGCCAGCGCTGCCAGCAACGCCAACCCACACGACGCCGGTTCGGGAATCGCAATCATCTTCTGAGCGCTCCCATACCCCGTGCTGAACACCGAGGTCGTTTGCGTCGCGAAGTCGTAGCGCATGAAGTTGGCGCCGCCGTCGCCCCAGACCAAATCTCCGTCTGGCAGAAACGTCAGTCCGTTAAGCCCGCCACTCGCCACAGGAATTGTCTGCAGCAGGTCGCCGTTCATCGTGTAACTGGTGATCGCGCGGTTGCCCCAGCCCTGATTCCCGACGAAGATCGTCCCGTCGGCGGCGATGGTCAAGCGAGTGGGCAACGACAGCCCCTCGGTTTGGTCTGCCAGCATCGCTTCGACGACTCCGGTCACGCCGTTCAGTCGATCGAGTCGGTTGTAGAAATTGCCAGAGCTCTCCGACAGAACGTACAGATTGCCGTCCGGGCCAAACTCAATGCCCGATGGCAGGCCTGTGAAAAGCGTCGGGGTAAAGTGTTGCGTCGAATGCGTGTCGTTCGGCCCCACGACGTAGATGTTGCCAAAGAAGGGCACATCCGTGACGCTCACATACAGCCGACCGTCGGGACCAAACGCAAGGTCCGTCGGCGTCGCGGGGTAGGAATACTGCGGATCGCCGGCGAACGTAATCGTCCGCACCAAGGCGCCGGTGAAAGGATTAACCGCTTGCACGACTCGCTGCGGGTAATTGCTGAGGTAGATCAACCCATCCGGACCGCGCTCAATGTCGCTGATGCCCGAGGCGGCAAAGACGGTGCTAATAATCTCCCCGCTCACGGGGTCAACTTTCACCAAGCCGCGGCTGTAATCAGAAGCGAGGAGCGTGTAGTCAGCGGTCGGCACGAAAGCATACGCAGATGCGCAGCAGCAGGCCAAAGCCAACGAGGCGAGAACAAGCGAGAATCGAGTCATTAGCGTCCCTTTCCAAGGTGAAGATGGACGCAGAATAAGTTACGCGGGTCGCGTTGTCAAATTAACGCCGCGCCAATTTCGACTCAATTCGGACTTGCACCAATGCAAGGCGGACTAACGCGATGCCGAGGCGCCGACAGCAGTGGCAGGCGCCTGCGCGGGCTCAGCAGTAATGAGTTCGATCATCCGCTTCCCCACGTCGGTCGAATGCAGCATTCCGCCAAAACGCTTCGCCGCGTGGTCGGGGCCTAGGGCGCCGAGGATCACCGGCGTGCTCGAATGCGTGCCGGCGCCCCAGGTGACGTGCTGCTGATCCGCCAGCGCGCGGCCGAGCAGGTTCATCCGCAGGTTCTCGCCGTAGACATAAAACGGCTCGAAGTCGTCGATCTTCGGCACCGTTTCCGTGTTCATGTAAGGATGGCCGGCGACATAGTTCTTGTTCCGTTCGCGGGCCAGCACGTTCACCGCGTCGTCGAGCGCGATCTTGAACGCCGACGAATCGTTGACGATCTGCATCAGCCGTTCGGCAGTCTTTTCCTTCGGCGGTAGCGCGTCGAACTCGGCCATCATCGTGAAGTAGCTCTTCTTTTGTGCGAAGATTTGGTCGAGCAACTCTGGCGGCGCGTAGTTGAAGGCAGGTTCGAACGGCACGCCGGCGAAGAGGTCGCCTTCCAGCTTCGTCGACTCCGGCAGCGGCCGCCCGGCATAGCTGAAGCCGAATGAACCAGTTTCGTGATCAGCGGTGACGATCACCAGCGTGTCGTCGCGATCCTTGGCCCACTCGTAGACGAGCCGCACCGCGGCGTCGAAGTCGAGCAGTTCGTGCAGCAGGACGCCGGCGTCGTTGTTGTGGCCGGCCCAGTCGATTTGGCCTCCTTCGACCATCAGGAAGAAGCCTTTGGGGTTCTTGTCGAGCAACTCGATCGCCTTGCCGACCATTTCAACGTGCGTCGGCTCGGTCCGCTGCGGGTTAGCGGCGGTGGCGGCGTCTTCGAGAGCGTCGTTCAGCTCCGAATCGGCGAAGATGCCGATCACCTTGCCATCGGTCACCTTCTCGAGAGCGTTGCGATCGAAGACGAGCTTGTAGTCGCCGCGGGCTTCGAGCAGCAGGTTGCGATTGTCGCGGCGCCGCGAGGTGGCGGGGTAGGCGCCGCCGGTCATCTGCATCAGCGCGGCATAGGTCGGCGAGTTACGATCGTTGACCGCTTCCGGCACCCAATTGCGAATGCCGCCTCCCATGAGGACGTCGACTTTGTTATCGAGATAGTCGAGCGCGATTTCGTTCTCGCTCTCGCGGTTCGCCTGATGCGCCGCGAAGCCGGCGGGCGTGGCGTGCGTGATGCGAGTATCGGTGACGAGCCCCGCCGACTTGCCCACGCGATGAGCCGCTTCGACGATGTTCTCGACCCGCTCGCCGCGATAGTTGGCGCCGATCATTTCAGAGCCCGCGAGCTCGCCCGTGGCCAGCTGCGTCGCCGCGGCCGCCGAATCGACGACCAATGCGCCGTGCGGCTGGTTGTTGACGATTGCCACGGTTCCCTCGGCGAGCAGCCGTTCGATTGCCGCCTTGCGATGAGGAACTTGTGAACCGGGCGCGTGCCGGGCGTACTGCGTGAGCATGCCAACCTGCTGCGGGCCCATGCCGTCGCCGATCATGATGATCACGTTGCGAATGCCGGCGGGCTTGGCAGCTGGCTTCGTCGCGGCAGTAGCGGCGGTTGCCGTCACCGAGGACGTTGGCGCCGCATCTTCGCCGCGCGATGATGCGGCAAACGCAATTTGGCAAACAAGAGCAAGCGGCACGACCGCGCACCGAACGAACCGCCAAGTAGTCCGATGCACTGAACGAGAAAACGATTTCAACATAAAAACTGGTAACTCGACGACAGGCGAGGCGGTTCGGAGGGGAGCCCTCAGTATAGCAACACCGCAAAACGGGGCCCTGCTTCGAATATCGGGAAAGCCGCAAAATGCAGCCCGCGAACCGGGGCTCAGGCGGCCTCTTCGCCTGCCGGCTCAGGAACGCGTGAGGCTAGCCCGACGCCGACGAGCATCAACGCCCCGCTAGCGGCAAACAGAATCCCGAAGCGATCAAGCCAACCGCCAATCGCTAGTAGGCCGTCGGACTTCTCCTGCATCGCCGCCAGTCGGTCGAACAGGTACCCGCCGCCGAGGATACTCAGCGAGTACGCGAGTTGCGTCCAGGCGAACCAAGCCGCGGCGTAGTTTGCCGTTGACGCGTGCGGGCTGAGACCGAGCATGAGATTCGGCAACGTCACGTTTAGCCCCGCATAAGCGATCCAGCAAACGTAGGCCCCGACAATCAGCCACCGCGCCGCGGGCGTGACGATGAACAAGAACACCGTTGCGAGCGAGACGGTGCTCCAACTCACGACGAGCAGGCGGACGTTGCCGCGGCGATCGACGAGTTTGCCGAGCCACGGCATCAGCAAGATTTGAGCGCCGCGCGAGGCTGCGTCAAGCGAACGTTTTTCCGCCAGTTCGAGCCGCAACACGCTCGCCATGAAAATCTGCCGCGGCGATTGGACCAATCCGTTCGCAACGGAAAAGCAAACGCCGAACGCCATCAGCCGGCGGAAGCGAGGGTCGACCAGCGGGCGAACGAGGTCGCCGAGACGGGGCAGGGGACTAGTCACAGAATTACGCATCGAACAATTCGCAGCGTTCGGCTCGGCCATGTGTGCCAGCGGCAATGTGGCGAGCGCACTGAGCGCGGCGCCAAACGACGCACACGCGGCATACGACCTCCACAGCAGTTCCGGCCGACCAATCGCCGCGCAATGCCGCTGCCAGGCCCAAGTAATCGCCGCCGCCGCGAATCCGCCGGCAACGAGCCCCGCGGTAAGCCACGCCTCGCGTCGCCCGACGAATCGTCCGCGCACCGCCGCGGGAACCAAATCGCCGAACCACGACCACAGCCCGACGACGGCGATGAACTCCAGCGTCTGGGCGAGGCTCCACGCCGAGCCGAGAGCCACGAGCGACCAGCTTGGATCGACGAATCGACTCGGCGCCGCAACGAACGGCAACGCCGCCAACGTCGCCGCACTCGCCAAAAACATCATCACGCAAAATCGCCGCCGGCTCGCCACGCGATGCAACCACCACGGCGTGCCAAGTCGCAGCAAGCCCGCCAGCGACGGCGCCGCCAGAATCCACGCGATCGCGGTTCCACCCGCGTGCAACTCGCGGGCAAAGTAAGCGATCAGCGAGACGCTCGCCAGCCCGCTGCCGGCGCCCCACAGCGCGCCATTCGCATAAGCGAGCTTCAATGAGTTTCGCAGCGATGAAGCAGCGGAGCGTCCCATGCCGCCACGTTAGGCAGGCGCCAGCACCGTCGCAAGTAAAATCGCACCCATCGACTCCGCATTCCGAAACCTCGCCCCCATCTGGCGTTCGCCGCCGCGACGCGGAATAATGTACAAATGTTTCACTGGGACCGAGGTCTGTTCTACAACCGCCCGCGGCTAGCGCTCGACGTCTGCCGTCGGCAGCCGCATGGGTTCGTCTCACACGCCCATGCCGACCACATTGGTCCGCACGAGGTCGCGTACTGCACGCCGGAGACCGGCAAGCTCTATAAGTTGCGGATGGGCGCCATGCGGCGCGTCGTGGAAGTTCCGTACCGCCGGCCGTTCGAGTTCGGCGACGTCCGCTTGACGACGTACCCCGCGGGCCACTGCCTCGGCTCGGCGATGGCGCTGCTCGAAAGCGACGAAGGCTCGCTCCTCTACACGGGCGACTTTAAGCTTGGCGAATCGGCAACCGCAGAGCGAGCCGAGTTGCCGCGGGCCGACGTGCTGGTGATGGAATCGACGTTCGGCAAGCCTCGTTACCGCATGCCTCCGCGGAGCGAAACGGTGGAGCGTCTGCTAACGCTGGTGCGCGAGGCAATCGCCGACGGCACCACGCCGGTGCTGCACGCCTATCCGCTCGGCAAGTCGCAGGAAGCAACCCGCATCCTCACCGCCGCCGGCATCCCGGTACTGCAGCATCCGACGATCTTCGCCGTGAGCGAAGTCTATCGCCAATGCGGCGTCGACCTCGGCGATATGCGACTCTACGACCCGGCGCTGCTGCCCGGCCGCGCAGTGATGACATTGCCGCAAGGCGCGCGCGACTTCCGCCTCGCCGGGATCCGCCGGCCGGTGAGCATCGCGATCACCGGCTGGGCGATCGACCCCGGCACGAAATACCGCTGGGGCGTCGACCACGCGCTGCCGCTGTCGGATCACGCCGACTTCGACGAGTTGATGGAAACGGCCGAACGCGTCGGCGCTCGCGAGATCTACTGCACGCACGGCCCAGCAGAATTTGTGGGGCATCTGCAGGCGGCCGGCTTCAACGCGCTGCCAGTGAAAGGGAGCTACCAGAAGCGGTTGTTCTGACTTCTACGGGGCAGAATTCTGCCAACGGCATATTGGGGCGATCCATCCAACCGCCTCATAGGGGTGCAGCCCCCGCCCGAGGATGGTGAAACTTTGCCGGCTTTAACGCTGCTATCAGCGGCGAACCGTACCCGCGGGCCGCGCTTTTGCTGTCACCTGCGGTCGGCAACAGTCGAATTTTAGTACCAGCAGAGGGGCGCGCAGGATGCGCGCTGGCGCCGGCTCCACGCCGGCACTTAGCCAGGGATGGGCGTACATGATCGAGGGTGACCTCCAACGCGTTAGGCGATGGCCGCGGCAAGCGTGCGCACTGGCGCTGTTGGCCACGATTGGCTGCGGCGATGCTGGCGCCGAACGCGCCGAGCGATCGAACGCCGCCAGTTCCGGCGCGTTCGCTCGCACTCCTCGCCAGGCCGAAATCGCGTGGGCCCGCCCGCTGCTGCCGCCGACGGCCGACGCCGTGGAACCGGCCGGTATGATGTCACTCCCCAACGAGCCGCGTCTGCAAACGCCGGCCGAGCCAGAGCTCACGCCGCTCCCGACCATCGAAGCGGAAGAAGCCGAGCAAATCGCTGCCGCACCAAACGCAACCGCGGAACTCGACGCCGTCGAGATGCCCACCGCCGGCCCGACGCTGCTGCCGCCGCAACCGCTCGAAGCGGGCTTCACCGAATGGCACGACGCCTCCGGAGCGACGCCGCTCGACGCGAGCACACCAGCTGACGAGTCAACTGAGGCTTCGCTCGTCGCCACCGAGCCGCTCACCGACTACGACATCCTACCGACGCCCGACGCCGCCAGCACGGAAGCGTCGCTCGCACTCCCGCCGCGACTCAGCGATACCACAAGCACCCTCGGCGGTTCGCTCTCGCAAGAAGCGGAAGAGCTGCTCGCCGATGCCGGCCCCACGGTCACCGGCCACATGACCGGCGCCATGGTGAGCGAGCAGGCCCTCGCAAAAATCCGCCGCGGCTATAAGCTCGCCCAGCGGGGCGCCTATTTCGCCGCTCGCGAACAATTCCTCGAAGTCTTGCGGATGATTGCCGAGGCGAAGGACCAAAAGCGCGGCCTGTCGCGGCGTTCGGTCGCTCTCGCCAACGGCTTGCGAGCCCTGGAAGAAGCAGCCGACTTTACCCCGCGCGGCCCTGGCATCGACAATCGCCTCGACTTCGCCGTGATCATCGCGTCGCACCGCACGCCGGTCGCGAAGAGCGGCGCCGGCGACCTGATGCCGCAGCAACTGGCCGATCTCTACTATCGTTACGCCCAACTACAACTTGGCGCCTCAGTCGCCGGCGAACCGGCCGGCTCGATGGCGCTCCACGCACTCGGCAAGCTCTACAGCCAAATCGGCCGCGCTGAACCTGGTCGCATCGTGCAGGTCGAACGTCGCGCGTTCTCGCTGCAGCAAGCGGCGTTGCTAGCTCGCGAAGACAACCACCTCGCCGCCCATGAGCTTGGCGTGCTGCTGGCGGAAGCTGGCCACTACGTCGATTCGGAATACATTCTCGCCCAAGTGGCGGCCCGCGAACCTCACCCGGTCGTTTATCGCAACTTGGCCCGCATTCAACGCAAGCTCGGCCGCGAAGACCTCGCGACGCTCAGCGATTCCCAAGCACACCAGTTGGCGGCGCAGGGGATGAGCAGCGTGAGCGGCGTGCAGTGGGTTGATCCGCAAACGCTGGCTCGCACGGGCGATCCGCTGGCGCCGACGGCGCTGGCGCCGACGGCGCCGGCGCCGCAAGTCGCCGCCGGCCCGCCGATTCCGCAACCTCGCCCCGCCGCGACTGCAACGAGCCAAGCCCCGGCGCCAGCTCCCAGCGAGCCGGTTCACAACATCACCCGGCTGCCCGGAGGCTACTTCCGATGATCCTTCGTTGGAAACAGATCGCCTTCAAACGGTTGGCAGTCGTCGCGGTGGCGTTGTTCGTGCTGACGTCGCTGATCGATCGCTCGACGCCGCGGCAAATCGTTCCCGCTGCGAAGGCTACGCAGTCGCGTGAGCAACTGGTGAAGCTCGCCACCGCGGAAGAGTTCGTGCTCTGCCAGGCATTGAGCCCCGCCGCCCCATATCCGATCTGGGGCGTTGATAGCACCGTAAGCGCCGGCCAAGGCGAAGTCACCTGGGACGCCCGCGGCCCCGTCGATTGGCAAGCCTACGCCCAAGGCGAGTACATCGGCCACGCCCGCCTCGCGCACGTGCCGGAGTACCGCATCCGCGTCGACGATCGCATCATCTTCGTCTTCCGCCTGACGCGGGAGATGACGAGCTACCCGTACGAACTGCAGGTCGGCGACAAGATTCGCGTTGAGTCGCTGACCGGCGACTCGGCTGCGGGCGGCATCGGCGGCACGCAAGACGACGTCCGCCGCGAGTTGGTGATCCAGCCCGACGGGACGATTACGCTGCCGCTGCTCGGCCAAGTGCGGGCCGCAAACATGACCGTCGACGGCCTGCGGCTCCACCTCGAAGAACGCTACACCAAGTACTACAAGGTCCCGGCGATCACCGTGACGCCGGTCGAGGTGAACACTCGCCTGCAGGACCTCATCAACGCCGTCGTCGCCCGCCAAGGGAACGGCGGCCAGCAACTCGAATCAACCGTGAACCCCGATGGCCGGCTCTTCCTGCCGGCCCTCGGCCCGATTTGCGCTCAAGGCCTCACGGTCGACGAACTGAAGGTTGAAGTCGACGCCCGCTACGATGCCGCGATCCCCGGCGTCGACATCACGCCGGTCCTCACGCAACGGGCGCCGCGGTACGTCTTCATCGGCGGCGAAGTGCGGCAGCCAGGCCGATTTGTGCTCGAAGGCCCGACGACGCTGATGCAAGCCGTGACGATGGCCGGCGGCCACTTAAACGGCGGCAACCTTCGCCAAGTGGTCGTCTTCCGCCGCGGCGACGACTGGCGGCTGATGGCCTCGATGTTCGACATCCAAGGCGGCCTCTACGGCAAACGCCCAACGCCGGCCGACGAAATCTGGCTGAACGACTCCGACATCGTCATCGTGCCGAAGACGCCAATCCGCGTCGCCGACGAATGGATCAGCGAGTTCTTCACGAACGGCCTTTACGCGATGTTCCCGCAGTTCGCGTTCGGCAATTTGAACTTCAACAACTTCCGGTCGATTAGCAACTGATTCAACGGCTCGCCTTGTGGTCTTCTAGCCCCTGGCTCCGCCAGGGGGTCGGTATCCACAACGATCGGCGTCGTCCCGCGATATGCCACCCCCGGGCGGAGCTCGGGGCTAGGATGTTTGCTCAGCTAGCCACTGCAAATACGCCGCACTGCCCGCCACAATCGGCGTCGCGATGACCTCCGGGCACTCATACGAGTGCAACTCCCGAATCGCCGCTTCGACCGCCGCGTAATGTTGCCGCGTCGTCTTGATCTGGCAAAGCCACTCCTCGCTGCGATCAATCTGCCCCTGCCAGCGATAAACGCTCTGCATCGGACCGACAATCTGCACGCAAGCCGCTAGGCTGCGATCGACCAACGCCGTCGCAATTCGATCCGCCTCTTCGCGGCTGCCGGCTGTGGTGGCAATCTGAATGAATAGCGGCGATGAATCGTTCAAACTTGATCTCGCTTTGGCCGGAAGATGCTGACGGGGTATACTAAATTCTAGCCGGTCAGTCGCGTCACGCCCTCAATGGCAGCAATTCGATGAATACCACCGTTGACGCCCCCGTGGAATGGGTCGAGACCATTGGGCAGCTTCGTCTTCCGACAAAGTCGGACGAGCGCCTGCAGCAGCTGATGGACCGCAACAACGAAGGCCAACTTGCCGCGGGCGAACGCGAGGAATTGGAATCGCTAGTTGAGCTGAGCGAGCGATTATCGCTCGTAAGGGCTGAAGCGTTACTTCTTCTCGGCCGTCGCCCCACATGAGCGCGCGTCGCGATCTCGATTCCACCGTCGAAGAGCGAGCCGGTCAACGGTGCGAGTACTGCCGCATGCACCAGTCGCTGCAAGGAGCAAGCTTCCATCTTGAGCATGCCGTTCCGCGATCGAAGGGGGGCGGCGATGGCCTCGACAATCTTGCCTGGGCCTGCCCAAGTTGCAACCTCCGCAAGTCGGATCGTACGGTTGCTGCCGATCCACACTCAGGCGATTCAACGCCCTTATTCAACCCGCGCACCGACCGCTGGGACGAGCACTTTGCTTGGCACGAATACCACCTAGTCGGCCTAACTCCGATTGGCCGCGCCACGGTCGCCGCCTTCGACCTCAATTCCCCTCGACGAGTCCTGATTCGTCAAGTCGAATCTGCGTTCGAATTGTTCCCGCCCGCCTCGTAAAAATGCTCCGCCGCCAACTCGCAGTGGAGCGGCAGCCAATGGCTGCGGGTATACGGGGCATGCCCCAGCACGTGCCGCCAGGGCATGCGGTGGGGGTCGTCGTAGTCGACCAGCAGCGTCGTCCCTTCGTCGTGGACGCGAACGCCTTGCTTGAGCCGCGAGCGGAGCCAGCCGCCGAGGTTCCGCTGCAGCAGGTTGCCGAGCCGCCAGTCGGCGAGGAACGTCCGCAGCGCGATCGGCAGCGGCGGGAGGTTTGTCCCCGCGATGCCGGCGTGCTGGATGTAGTCGCCATGCTCGGCCGCCAACACGTGATGCGGCCAAGGCGGGTAGGGGGCGCGGTGCTTGTGGTGCTTCGAGTAGGGCCGATGATTGATCACGTGCAGCAAGTTGTGATAGGCGCCGGCGTCCCAGCCGTAGCGAACCGGCGTACCGTAGGTGATCACGTCGAGCTTCAGCCGCCGCAGCGGATGTTGCGAATCGGCGAGGATCTGCTCGACTCGCTCCCACACCGGCAGGTCGGGACGAGCCGCGAGCCATGGGCGGAAGAAGGTCCGCGAGGCATGGAAGAACTCATGCCGGGTCGCTTCGTCAGCGCCGAGCAGGTTGGTTAGCAGGGCGAAGACATTGCCGCCGTGGCTGTGCGCCCAGAGCTGGACGCGGGGATTGCCCTGTGAGCTTGGCAGCTGCTCACCGAACGTCGCCAGCTCACCCAACAACCGCACGGCGCCGTCGGCGCGGCCGATGTGATGATTCAAGCTCGACCAATGAAACAGCCGCACCGGCATCGGTCGCGGGGCGCTCGCGCTCAACGCCGTTTGCATCCGCTCGGCGAACGCCGGCGTGTAGTTGCCCGTCTCGCCAATGACAGCGTCGATCGCCCGCTTGCTCCAGCGACGCAACGGGCGGGCAACGCTCGGCGCCCAGCCTTCCAACTCGGTGAACAACCCCAGCACGTCGTCGCCGCAGAACGTGCCGTGAACGCAGTAGATCGCCGCGACGCCCGCTTGCGAGAACTTCGCTCCCGCACTAGCCATCCGCTCGTCAAACTCAGCGGACGAAGGCTCCGTCGGCCGCCCGGACGTGAGTAGGCGGTAAGGCGAAGTGGGGGGCTCGGATCGGTACGCTTGGTGTCGAAATCGGTTGTGGCGAGGCATCGCTCTTCATTCCCGAATCGACGCGCATCGTCACGCTCGGCAGCGGTGAGATGCCGAGCGTGCCCGACCAGGTTTCGTAAGGCCGGCCGCGGCGTTCGTCGTCTTTGAAAAAGGCCAGGTATGTCAGGGCGTCGGCGGCGATGAACTCTTGCTCATGCGGGGCGAAGCGCGTCTGCTCATAGACCCGCCGCCACGTGCCGCTGTTAAAGTACGCCTGATTCAAGACATACCCTTCCGCGAAGCTCGCGTCCAGCGGCACAGTCTCGTGCGCGTGGGTGTGGCCATACACAATGTGCTTGGCCCGGCGGTTCCGGAAGTCTTGCTCCGACAGGGCGTGCTGGTAATACGAGCTGTTGTCCGCCCCGCGGAGCTGCCACATCCATTGGGCAATCCAGCTGGCCCAGCCGACCGACAGCCGGCGGCTGAATTTCAGCGCCTTCTGCAGCCCGTCGACGATGTCGACCGGGCACCAGGTATCGCGGTGCCGCACGAACGGGTGGTCGAGGAACTCGTCGGCCAGCTGATCCCACACCTTCTTCACCTGCTTGCGCACGGCGGGATGGGGGCAGCTGCGCTCAAGCAGGCCGTCGATCCAGACCGGCACGAGCAACAGCGGACGGATGTTGTCGATCTCGCGCAGGCCCGAAAGGACCGTCTCGGGCAGATCGTTGGCCAGTTCCTTCTGCACCTGCACGCCGAAGCGGTTGAGCAGCTCAATAACGATCACGTCGCCCAGGCTGCTCGCGTTGCGATCGCCTTCGTAGTTGAAGGGATCGTAGACGTCGCCGTGGCGGGCGAAAACTTTGTGCCGCCGCATCGTCTGCAGCAGTTCGTTGCACTCCCACGCTTCGTGCGGAAACGGTGAATCCGGGTTTGTGGCGAGGCCCATGTGGAGGGCGATCTGCCGCCGCAGGCGCGAGTAGTTCTCGCCGGGCAGGTGGTAGAACCAGTCGTGGTTCCCCACCATGTAATGCGTGTGAACGGGAATCGGCAGCAGCTGGCGATCGGCCGGCCTGCCGTCGCGCGTGGCGGCGGGAATGGCGACCCCTTGCTGCGCGAGCTTGCGGAATTCGCCGAGCGCTTCTTCGTTGCGACGCAGAATGTCACTGGTGATCTGCGAGACCATCTCGAAGAACGCCGGCGATTGCGGATCGTCCCACGGCCGAGCGCGGCCCGTCAGCCAGCGGCTCGAGCGGATGACGTCGAGCACATCGCCGAGCAGGAGTAAGTCGATCCGATCGATTGGCCGATAACTGCCGTCGCGGCGCTGCGAGGCGCCCATCGCGAGATCGGCGATCCGTTCTCCCAGCAGCTGAAAGGCGCCGGGCGAGATCGTCGATCCGCTTGTTCCGTCCGTCAGGTGCAGGTCGCTGATGATGACCAACATGGGCGTCGCAGCATTTGGCGGCAGGCGTCGTGCGGCAGTGCGCAGACTCATCGGGCAGTAAGGGAAAACTCCTTATGGGCTTCATCGGTAGGAATTGCGCGTTGCTTGAGGATTCTTCCGCGCACGACGTAGGCGGAAAACGTGCTAGCAGACTCAGCGCATAAATAAGCCGCCTGTCAGCGTGTGCTGACAGGCGGCATGATGTCGTTCGCCACCCGCACAGTTCCTGGCGAGACGACCACGTTCTTCATGTGCGAACTACGTTGCGCCGCTCGGCGCCGCACCGGATCTGGTTAGTAGCCGAAGCCGCCGATGCCGATCGAGATGCCAGGGCCGTAGAACCCACGACCGCCGTAGTAGCCACCGCCGTAGAAGCCACCGCCGCCGTAAACGACGGGGCGATAGGCTGGGTACAGCACGGGGCCGACCACCGGGCGAGCCACGGCGTGACGGGCGACGGGGTAGGGCGGGTAGACGACGCGGCGGACCGGAGCGACCCGGCGAACGAACACCCCGGCGTCGGCCTGAGGGGCGACGACGAGCGTAGTTCCCGCGACGACGGCGACAGCTAACAGGATGCGCTTCAACATGACTAACTCCCTCTGAAACAATGTTCCTCGTTGGGCGGCGGCTAGGTGGATGAAACTCTTCCTTTGTTTTCCGCTGCTTGATGAAACCCTATTACGCAGCCGGCGTGCCATTCGGTCGGCATTTGACGGAACTCGTTGACAATCAGCAGTTTAGGGCCAATTGCCGTGGGGCGGCGAAATGCCGCGACTGCGTATTTGCCGTCACTTTGACGCCAGCACGCTCAATCCGATACGGGCCGTTGCGGCCTGGAGCCCGCATTGGACTGGCCGCTTAAGCGGCCAGTCCGAAGTGCTGGTTGACACTACCCTAGAACCCGAACGAAACGCTCACGCCGCCGCGGCGATAGCTGGGGCCATAGCAGCTGTCGTAACCGCGACCGCCGTATCCATATCCGCCGTAGCCACCGTAGCGGCTTGATGGCAGGCCGTAGTAACTCTGATACGCCGGTCCGTAAATGCTGCGGACTTGGGTCGGCCCGCTGTAGCCGAACCCGTATCCGTAGCCGCCGCGGTAGGCGCTTTGGTAATGCTGCTGATGATGGTGGTCGTAGTGGTCATGATGACCGCCATGATGCCCGCCATGATGACCGCCGCCGTGACCGTGATCAGCTTGCGCGGTCGACGCGGCGCCGAGGCCCAATCCCAAGGCCGCCACCGCGGCCAACGACAAACAGCACTTGCGTAACATGATGCTCTCCCTGGCCCGTGGCGGGCCCGATACAGATTCCACCGTTCGGGTTGCGCCGGCGAAGAGCCGAGCGTCCGAAGCGTTCTGCAGGAGTAGGAGGCATCCGCTGTGCCAATTAAGGCGCAGCGCTGCATATCGGCCTTTTCAGGCCGATTTTGAAGAGCGGTGATTCCATCGAGTCGTTGCGATGCTATTCAACTCGCGTCGAATCGACGGCAGCTGTCATCGAAGTTACTACGGAGCAAAGTCCACCCAAAAACCTTCTGGCTCCCTCCCCCTTGAGGGGAGGGCTGGGGAGGGGGTGGAACGCGTGTACCAGCTACGCCCCCCTCCCTAACCCTCCCCTCAAGGGGGAGGGGACCAGACGTGTAGTGGTGAGCATTACTTTCGAGCAATCAACTCGTGCTACTACAAGCGATCAACTCGCGCCAACGTTACAGACGCTTGCTACCCTTCGCCCAGCTTCTGCTTAATCGCCACCAACTGCTCGCGTTCCGGAATCCGCTTGTAGTACTCATCCAGCGGATAGCAGCCGGAGATGAGCCCATGCCGCGGCGCGGTGGTGCAGTCGCTGAACGTGCGGCAGACAAGCTTCCGCTTCAGCTTCCCTTCGACCAGGCAATCCTGCGGCAGCTCGGGATAACTGAGCACCATCCGGCCGAGGCCGACGAAGTCGACCCAACCGTCGCGCACGGCACGCTGCGCCGCGTGGGGAAGGTAGTCCTGCAGGTACGAGTAACCGCTGCCGACGAACGGCACGTCGGGGAGCGCCGCCTTGCATTGCCGCACGGCATCGAGCTGCCGCCACACGCCCACCAGCGGATCTTCCGGCGGTTGGTAGCCGTCGCTCGGCGGGAAGATCGCTGGGCGTTGGATGTGGGGAACGTAGTAGGGACTGCCGCAGGTAATGTTGATCATCGCCACGCCGTGCGCGACGAGTCGCCGCATCAGCTCGATCGGCTCGGCCAAATCGAACCGCAGCGGATCGTGCTCGTCGACGCCGAAGCCCCAGCCGTAGGGAAGCAGCTGCGCGTAGTCCATCGGCTGGCCGACCTCGCGGCTCGTGCGATAGGGCACGGTGTCGAACACGCTCAGCCGCACGCCGATCATCAAGCTCGGCAGCTCGCTGCGGATGCGATCGATGATGGTGAACAACACACGAGAGCGGCCGTCGAGATCGCCGCCGAATCGCCCAGGCCGCGTCCGTGCGCTGAGGAACTCGTGCAGCAAGTAGCCGTGGCACGCCTTCACATCGACGAACTGGTAGCCGACGTCGGCGGCTAGATGGGCCGCGGCGACGTAGTCGTCGATCAACGTTTCCAGTTCGTCGTCGGTCAACACGCAAGCGTCGTTGGCGGGATCGATCTTAAACTTCTCATCGAGCAGCGGATGATGGTACGCGATCCGCGGCGCCCACTTGGCGTGATCGGCCGGCTTGCAGAACCGCCCCGAATGAGTGAGCTGCAAACCGACCAGCAAGCCGTCGAGCGTACCGCACTGCTCGCGATGGCCTGCGTGGCACTCTTCGAGCAACTGCGCAAGGCCGCGCTTGTTCTCGGGCGTAGCGAGCGTTTGATTCGGATTCGCGCGGCCGTCGGGCTGCACCGCGGCCGCCTCGCCGCCCCAAATGAGCTTAGCGCCGCTGCGGCCGAAGTTGCGCCACCGCCGCAGCGTGTAGTCGCTCGGCGAGCCATCGCGATTCGCGTCCCACCCTTCCATCGGATGGATGCACCACCGATTGCCGACGCGAAAGCCGCCAACGTCGATCGGCTGCGCGAGCGGCGAACCGGCCGCGGCTGTTTGGATCTCGTCGTCGAGCGGCAACGCGACGCCCAGTTCCGTCAGCCGCGCGCGTAGCGCATCGACGCTCTTCAGTTGGGCGATCTTCGGGTACTTGTCGGCTTCGGTCGGCATCTTAGGCAAGTTGCTCTGTGGAATGAATACTTCGATCGGAAACTTGTGGGAGGGGTCTCCGACCCCGAAGCGGCGCTCACCGACCATAACGGCATATGGTGGTGAAAGGCATCGGCGTCGGAGACGCCTCCCACAAAGTCATCGTGCGGCCCAGTATCTCATATCTCGCGCAGCGGGTCAGCGGCAGGCGCAGCATTGGCCGGGCTGCTTATTCGGCAATGGCTTCTAGCGATTTACGATCAATGGCCGGAGGTAACCTTCAACCCGATCACCGCCACCAGCAGCATCGCGAGGAAGAACAATCGGCTGAGCGTGACCGCTTCGCCCAACAGCACGATGCCGAGCGTCGCGGCGCCGGCGACACCGATGCCGGTCCACACGGCGTACGCGGTGCCGATGGGGATCGTCCGCGCGGCGAGCGAAAGCAACACCATACTGCCGACGATCGCCGCGGCAGTGAGCACGCTCGCGAGGGGCTTCGTAAAACCGTCGGTGTATTTCAGGCCGATGGCCCAACCGACTTCGAGCAATCCGGCAACGAGCAAATACCACCAATGCATGACGACGCCTCCTGAACGAGTGAGCGAGTTCGGAGCGTCGTCTTCGCGTGACCGGGTACGGCGCGTCTCGTCCGGGGCAGCAGTTGCCGGTTGAATGATAGCCGTTGGGGCGGTGATTTCAACTCTGGCGAGACGCTGGGAGTTGAACCGCCAGGGACGCCAAGAGCGCCAAGGAATGCGGGAACGGACCGCGAATCACGCGAATCTGCGCTAATGGAAAGAGGTCGATGCCACTCTGCTTTATTCGCGAAGATTCGCGTGATTCGCGGTTAATGCTTTCTTCTGCGCGGGTTGTTCGACAGGCATGTCGAAGCGTTGGCTCAGCGGCGCTTCGGGATAGTCGAGAGTTCGTTCGATCGCTTGGCCTTCGATCATGCGATGGGCGGCGGTGATGCCCGACTGGCAGCCGGCGAGCGCCGTCGCAGCGACGAGGAAGAGCAAGGCTCGGCAAGTAGGCGCGAGGCGGCGACGCATGCGGCAATTTGTACTTCCGTTGCGACGTTGGAGCTAGTTCATCTAACGCGGCGCCAGCAGTGCCTGCGGCGAGGTTCAAGCTTCGCCAAGCGCCGCACGAAGCTTCTGCTCAAGCGTCTCGGCCTCAAGCAGCTTGGCGGTCCGCTCGGCGTAGGAGGCGCCCTTTTTCACGAACGCAAATTTGGTTTTGAGGCAGTCGAGGGCTTCGATGAGCTGCTCGATTTCGGCGGGGGTAAGGTCGAGGGGCATGGTGAAGCGTGAGCGTTTAGGTGAGTAAGTGAGGAGAGTGCGCTGGGCGCTGCGTTGTCGTACGATGGCGAGCCACCCGGCTTGTCCGGGGGGGGAATTTGGGTGTGGCGCGTTCCGGTCGGCGGTGCGTTGTGCGCTGCGGACTTCCCCCCGGATAAACCGAGGAATCGCGAAGCAGGCATGTGGCGCGCATTGCGGTGAACGGAGTGCTCACGTTAGCAAAACTAGTGGCCCAGTTTCGACAACAAAGTTTGAGGAATTGTTGGGCGGCGTGCGCGAGAAAGCTGCGGACTCGCCCCCGGTTTGAAGAACCGGGGGCTAAGAAGAAACTGATACGTGGACAACATTCGAGCGTTGACGGTGCGCGGCGATATACTGGTCGCTCTGTTCCAAAATCTTTTCAATGGCCTCGCGACCATGCGAGGCCCGAGCGGGGGACGCGCTGATGATGATTCGCTTGATACCGAAAGTCTTCTTCGATCGGATGGAGGAGGGACTCGATCTGTTCGTCGACGGGTTGGGCTTCACCGTGCTGTATCAGGACGGGGAACTGGCCGTGGTCGGCCGCGACAGCGCCAAGGCGTACGTCGTCGCGAGCGCGGAGTATGCCGCAAAGGATCGGCCGGAGATTGCGATTGAGACCGACACGATCGAAGAGCTCCATCGCGAGGTCGCTGCGAAGCGGCCCGATCTGCTTCACCCGAACTTGCCGCGGGTGACGCAACGGCCGTGGGGAGCGCTGGAGTTCTCGCTGCTCGATAAAACTGGCGTGTGCGTCGTCTTCAGGCAGTGGCCGGAGTAGGGGGCTCGCAGCGTGCGCTCCTCGCCTTCCTGCTGCTGACGATCCCGTTCGTCAAAATGCGCGGTGACGGTCTTGTGGGAATAGCCCCGCCGCTGGCCGCCGACGCGGGAAGGCAATTATTTAGTCTCATCGCCGAATGCAAAAATATGGCGTTTAATTCTCGCAGAGAATACTGGCTGGTCCTGGTCCTCGTGGGACTGATGCTCGCGATCGCTTTCGGCGTGTTTGTGGTCGAGTGTCTTCGCGGCCGGTGGGAAGGGGCTGTGTCGTCAGCGATCATCGTGTGCTGTGCATTGGCTTATCTTTGGTGGAGAAGCAGGCCGATACGCCCCTAGCTCGCGCCGTTAGAGTCGCACGTTTCCGCCAGCACTACCGACGCTCAGCCCCGCTTGAAGTTGGGATTAGGGATAAATTCCCCTGAGATCCGCCCGGCAGCGTCCACCTTCCACGCGCCCTCAATGGCGTGCGGAGGAACCGCATCATTCGGGCCGTAGCTCCCATTGATGACATAGACCCAGCCGTTGGGGTTTTGTCTCGCTTCTTCAATTGCCGCCGGTGTGATTTTCATGCCCCGCATTCTAACCGTCGGCGCGGGAATGCACACTTAGCGATCCGCTGTACGCCCGCTACCGGCGAAGCAGGCTGCCAAGGTTCGCATATCGCTTGAAGGGCGCCATGCCGACGGTGGAGCGTCGCGAACTTATTAAGCCGATGGCTGCCTGGCGCCGCCGCACCACGCTGGGCTTTTCGTAGTAGCCGCGGCGAGCCTTCGCCCAGCTTCGGCGATGCTGTTGGCGACTCAGTCGGTTAAAACGGGCTAGCGCTGCGCAGAGCGATTCGTCGCTCGTCCGCTCGATCCTTATTCCCATTGCCGGCGTCTTTACGGCTGACGCCTTGCCGAGTCTGGTGGATTGTTAGTCTCCCGTGCGTCGAGTCTGGCCGCCGCCAGGGCCGCCGGATACTATCACGCATACAGTCACTTTGCTATCGTGAGCAGTATGGAATCCGAAAAGAACAGCCCGTCTAGCCGCGACGCGCTCAACCGCTACATCGGCTTATCAAGCTACGCCGGCGGAATCCTCCTGCTCGGTCTCTTGGCATTTGGTCTCTACGAGGATGGACTAAAAGACCTTCAATCAACAGGGATCATCGCCGCAGCCGCAATCATCTTCATCGCGATCGGATACACGACTACCGGCAAGAAGATTTCTTAGCGACGCCGCTTCGAGGCTTCTCACCCCTCCGGTCGGGGTTGCGTACTCTAGGCCAGTGATAAAACTCCTCAGCCCCCAAACTGTCGGCCGGGGTCAGGTGAGCGGTGCAACGGACTCAACCTCGATCTCAAAGTCAAAGGTCGTGGGTGTACAGGCGGAGATGCAATCAGAAAACTCATCGGAGAGAGCGAGCCCTTGCTCGTCGCAGTCGCTTTCAGCCTGAAGAACCAGCAGTCCATACGCCCAGACGCATGTCACATTCTCGTACCACGTGCGGTATTCCCGAAACTCAGCTGTTATGTCAGCTGCTGCTTCGAGGCCGATTTCCGCTGGAACTCCGCGGCATACTAGTACGATGCGATACATAGCCCGCATTCTAACCGCCGGCGCGGGAATGCAATCGGCCGGTCCGCATCACCTGCTATAGTTAAGCACTATGGACGGGAAGATACGATTCAGCTTGCGAGTAATGCTGCTGCTCGTGGCCGGTCTCGCTGCTGCCTCTTATGCCGCTTCGCTCCTGCCGGGCGAGTTTTGGGCATACTTCGCCATTGCCTTAGCGGGCGGGGTGATTCTAGGCGCCCCTCAGCTGTTGATTGAAATACCGATCAGGGTGGTTCGCGCCGTGCAGCGGTGGCGTTCCAAGTAGGGACGATCGCTCGCCCTCCGCTGGAGATCGCACGCATCTTGGACCACGCCCCCGCACCCCCCAGACTCCCGGCCGGGGTTAGGGGACGGAAGCGCCGGCGGCGGGTTTCTGTGGGAAATAGAAATCCCGGAATGGCTTGCTGAACCACCGATCCGCAAGCACGTTCAGGGTCAGGAAGCATGCTGCGATTGCCATTAGCAGTAGTAGCCAACGGACGTTAAAGCGAATTCGCATGCCCCGCATTCTAACCGCTGACGCGGGAATGCGAGCGGGCGACAAGCTGTGTATCCTTGGCGAGATATGGATGAGACTGCTCCAAGCCCGCTAGTTCGCCGAATGATGCTGTCGCGGCGTCTCTCGATAGCCGGAATGATCTTCTCCTCGTTCCCACGCTCCGCGTGGGAACGTCGCCTCTTCGCCGCTCCCGCGGCATTTGCGTGGCGCTTTTGTTTGGCGATGATTGGTCGCGCGACGCAGAGCGTCGGGCTTTGCGTTCCCACGCGGAGCGTGGGAACGAGGTCACGCAGCGCGGCGGCTGCGGGCGGCCCGTCTTTTGGCGGCTTTGGCCTTCTTCGCCGCGGCGCGTTGCTGGCGTCGCTCGCTGCGGCGCTGACGGTCGAGGCCATCGCCGAGCAGTTGCAGCCGTTCGCAAGGATCTTGCGCGTCGGGATGATTGAGTTCTTCTGAATGGCGCCGCGTCTCGGGGCATTCGTCGTCGACCCTCGGCTCGAACGTCGCGACGACACGCTCTATGTCATTTGAGTTCGTCGAACTGGCTGCGGCAGGCTCTTTTGTTGCGTCGCATTTTGTCGTTTTAGCGATTTTTGGCGACATAATTCCCGCGGCAGGCCGCTCGTCGCACGCTTGCTGGCGGCGCTCTTCCGCGAGACGCTCCCTCAGCTCCGCACGCTGCGTCTCCCGCGCCGCCTCTCGCGTTTGACGGGCGTCGACCTCCGCCGGATCGATCGACAGCGACACGGTGACGTCGCCCTGCTCGTCGCGGTCGTGCACGACGCGGACGTTTTTGCGCCCCTCGAGGTCGGCCAGCGGCGTCTTGGTAGGAACTTTCTTCACCCGCAGCTTGCCCCGCGGGCCGAGCATCGGAAAGCAGCAGTCGACCGACTTTTCGATCGCGGCTTGCGTTTGCTGGTAGAGGACCGCGCGGCATTCCTCGGGAACGGCCGCGAGCGCCGTCTCTTGTAGATAGCCGAACGCCGCGGCGACGAGCTTGAAGCTCGTCATGTTCGCCGGCTTGCGAGCGAACTCCTCGGGCTTCGTCCGCTCGAGCAGCCAAGCCGCGGCTCGCCAGTGCGTTCGCGCCGCTTCCACCATCAGCTTCATCGGGTTGGGTTTCTGTTGGAGGGCGAGTCGCAGTTCATCGTCGAACTCTTCGTTGTGGCGGCGTTCGCGCTGCACGGTTCGCAGCGAGACGTCGAGCGACTCGGCCGCTTCTTCGACGCTGTAGCTTTCCTTCGCGACGAGCTCGCAGAGGCGAGCCTGCTTCGCCTCGTCGAGCACCCGCCGCCGGCCGCGGAGGCGATTTTGGATGATCATGCTTTTTCCCCTTCGGTTTGATTCGTGTTTGGTCGCGACTGCCTGCGGAACGTTTAATGTTTGTGCACCAGCGAGCCCCCCGGCTTGTCTGTGGGGTGATTTTGGTTTGCAGCACCGTGCGGTTGGCGATCGTCGTGTGCGCTGCGAACTACCCCCCGGATGAACCGGGGGGCTCGCTGGTTTTGTTGCTTCGCACACGAAGTGATCTTTTGTTCACGTTAGCAGATTCGGTGGCCCAGTTTCTACAACGAAATTTGGCCACCTGAGAAAATGGCGGCGCGAGAAGGGGTCGGGGGCCTTTTGCCACTCGGAATCGTCAATTCAGTGGAGCGCCGCCAGTGGCAAAAGGTCCCCGACCCCGTGGCGTGACGCATCGCCCCCGGTTTGAAGAACCGGGGGCTAAGAAGAAAAAAGGATGCGTGGCTTAAAATTGGGGCTTGCTGCGGTGCGGCGCGACTTACTTCTCGCCGTGATGAGATGGATTGCCGTCCTCAGCCCCCAGACTCCCGGCCAGGGTCAGCTTGGCCACCACCAATCGCGCGGCCAGCGCCAGAATCGCCAGCCGTAGAACTTAACGCTGTAGAAGACAAACCCGGCAAGTGCAGCCGCGATCCCGATGAGCATCAGCGGGTCGCCGGGAAGTGTATGGCTTGTACGCATGCCCGCATTCTAACTGCTGGCGCGGGAATGCAATCCGACCGCGGTCAGGGCTATCGGTCCGCCGAGATTTTCCAGCCCATTAACCGGAGAACCAGCGACTGAAATGCGACCGTCAGGAGGACCATCGCGAACATCTTCATGGCGATGCTGTCGGTGTCGAGCCGCGACGCGAAGAGGTAAGCAGTGGAGCCGCCGAGGAGCGTCGAGACGAAAATCTTTGAGTTCGTTCCCATGCCCCGCATTCTAACCGCCGGGGCGGTCTGGGGCAGGCATCGTTGCGACGTCATCGCCGGGGAAGACGATGTTCCCTGGTCGTGGGTCGAGGTAGTAGATTCCGAAGCTCTCCAACGCGTCCAGCAGAGCAAGGACCTCCGGCCAGCGTTCGCCCCACCATTCCACGCCGCGGCGCTGGAAATCGGCCATCGCATCATCCGAGAACTCCGGGGAACGATCGATGCGGACCTTGGCAAAATCTAGGATGTACGGGGGCCCGGAGACCACGTCCATCTCCACTACCAGAAGTTGGTCGTCGTAGCCGATGATCCCTGGGAGCCAGAAACCTTCCAGCCGCTCCGTGACGCCGTATTCCTGCAGCCGGAGGTAAGAGTCGCGTTCGTTGTAGTAGCCGCGGGGGGATTCCAGTGCTTTAATGGCGGTATCGACGCCTGACTTCCAGACGACGCCATCGGTGCCGTCACCGAGCCGTCTAGCCAGATCCAAGGGAATTCCGCATACTTCCGCGTACTTCTTCGCATTCGCCTCGAGCACCGATCGATTCATATGGGCATCCAACGCGACAACGGCTATTCGGCCACCGTCCAAGCATTCTTGGCGGTGGGCGAGTCAATGATTCGCTTGGCGAAGACGGGACGGACGACGCTCACGTTTGCCGAGGCGTGCGAGTTGCCGCCGGGGACTGAAGGGGAGTTGGTGGTCTGCGTTGACGGACACCGCGACACTCGCGGCGTCGTCTTGCTAGATGGGCTGACGCTTGGGCAGCGGGTAGCTGCTTACGCGGTGACGGCTCCGTTCTAGGTTTAGTTAGAAACATCGCGCCGACCTGGCGCTGCCAACATTGGCCATCCATGGCCGTGCGGTCCTACCTTCTAACGGATGGGAACAACCGCATCACAAACTCCAGTGCCCCTCGGGCGCTGCGTCGTTCGCGCTAACGAACGACTAAGGATTTGAGCTGACTTCCAAGCTGCTCTCATCCTATGCGCACACGGTTATCAGCATATCGCTGACAAGTCAGACGACATGTCGTGTCCCCACATGCCCTCTACGGGAAAAATGCGCCGCCGAGCATCTAACTGACATGTAAGCAAGGCGTCATGACTGGCGTAAATATCCGTAACCATCCAGGCATTTCTTGAGGTGACGCCGCTTCACGAGCCCTGAAAGCGTTGAGCGAAAATTGGAATTGCACACATACCCGGACTTCTCGGCCAATTCCTTCGCCTGCATTGTGGCGACTCCAATAGCCTCCAAGATGTTTCGCTCTCTTGGTGTCAGGTCATCGTCAGAAATCCCTGCGTCTCGCGTCAACTCCACGGCCATCGACGGGGCAATATTTGCGGCGGCAGCTGCTTCAAGTTTGAGATAGCCCTGGATAGCCACCAAGTCGTCAAAAGCATGTTCATTCTTCGCAAAAGCTACCCGAATGCCTTCTGAGTTCAAGCTCGTTGGCCAGTGGCTCATAGAGCCCGAATACTCGCCATGACCATCGTTGTTGCTGAACTGCAGATCGGTGATGAACCCCTCAGCTACCCAATAAGCTAAGTCATGGTAGCTGGCGTAAGCGTTTCGAATGAGTTGCCCAGGGGACATCTGTGCGTATGCTCGGCGGAATAGCCATAGAGCATCGTCGTTGTTTAGCTGCATGAACTCGCCAGACTCTTTGCTCGCACGATGGATATCCGCGAGCACGTCAGAATTGACTTGTTCCAGGCTCGCACCTGGAATTCTTGGCAGAGCATTCACATATCCACGCAGGGTCGAATGCAAGCCCTCGGTTTCCAAGTAGAACGAGACGACTTCAAAATGGGCGCGGTATAGCGACAGAGGTTCAGCCATGTTGCTCGGTCCTTCCGCCGAGCCGGCCAGCCGCGTGCACGGGGAAAAATGCAAACCGTGCCACAACTCTGACCTAGGCGGAGGAATTGGTCCGCACTGCCCAGCGGATGGATTTTACTACCTGCCTACTTCGCTATCACCATCCAGGACTCTGACAATGGCAGCGGATATCTACGGTAGTGGGTCATTAAGTGTTGCTGGGTTGTAAGCCGAGTCTTACCTAGCACTTAGGACGCACTGCCCCTCTTTAGGGGATAGTCACAGTGGAAAGCATTATTAATGCAGCCGAGAAAATTGGCCACATATGCGCCAAGGACGTACTTGCTGCGATTGAGAAACCTGATTGGGCGAGCGCCGGCCGCAGGTATGACTGGCGAAACCATATTCCCTATCAACTTCACGACAGCTGGGCAAATCTCGGCACGGAAGCGAAGTTGGTCGCTTACATTATTTGTGAGGTCGCAGCTCGATCGGAAGACTCCGCAGTCGACGATGTATCGCAATCTTGAAGAAGTTTGTTTCTGCGGCGAAGGTGGTTGCTCTCAGCGACTCGAAGGCGGTCGTAAATCGAAGTCGCTCAAGCCCAGGCCCACAAACCGTGTTCTGCAAGGATGCTGGATTGGGATGCGCTTCCACCACCGATTCTATGAATTCCGACAGTTTCGGTGCCACCGCGCTGTCGCTTAATTCGCTAACGCCGGCAAAGTGAGCGAAATGCTCGTTGCGCAATTGGAAAAGCGCTGCCATTGCCGCTGCTGTTGGCGAGTCAATGGCTCCAATAAGGCGACAGAAGTTAACACGATTTACCGATTTACCGAAGCAGCCGTCAAGGATTGATCTATTCAGGGCGTCGAACTCTTTCGCTGCAACTGGGTGAACACCGCAATCGTTGAGGTCTTTAAAGATATTGCCAATCAGAACGCGAAGCTGATCATCCACCCAAGCTGCCGCGATCAGGACGCATCCGCGATCCGATTCATGGCTCATCGCGAGACGAAGTTCTTCCGTTTCTACTGGATCTCGCCTAGCCAAGTGTATTTCTCGCAGGATTTTTGCCGTAAGCGCGAACACGTCCCCGATTCACTTACTCAAGTGAGGGAGTGGGAGGATCGTCCCGTGGTTCGGCCACCACAGCGGTTTTATACGCCGCCGGAGGGAGCTGGCGAATGTCGGATGAGTTCGACTCTCCGATCCTCCGGCCTATTTTTTACGACGTGCAGATTTCAATAGCAACTCTCTAGCCCACGTTGACGTATCGCCGTCCGCCGCAGCATCCAGCTCGGCCCTCTGGGCTTCCGTTAATCGGATTCGCAATTCCGCCGTCTTTCGCTCTGCGGGGGGCTTGGGCGGACGACCCCGTTCTGCTGGTTTATCCATGCAATAAATGTAGCAACAAAAATATTACGGTCAACCATTGCACGGCCATTTATTGTTGCTACAATAAATCCATGCAAGAAAAACCCCGACGCAGCCTTGGCGGGCCGCGACGGGGCGTCCGAAATCGAGCTTTCGCAAGATTCCAGCCTGGTAACTGAATCATAAGCGAAAGCTCCCACCGTTGGGAGTCCGTGATGATTCAAGCAGTCTGTCAGCACGAGAACCGTAAGAAGCATGGAAAGACCACCAGCGGCGCCGTCCGCTTCCGCTGCAAGGATTGCGGCGTCACATTCACCCAATCGACCGACATGTTTGACGGGATGCGGATTGGCCTCGACCGTGCCTGCCAGATTATCAACCTCCTCTGCGAAGGAATGAGCGTCCGGGCGGTCTCGCGCATCACTGATACCAGCAAGACGACGATCCTCGACTTGCTCGTTCAAGTGGGGGAGAAGTGCGAACGGTTCATGCAGGAGAACATTCGCGGCATCCACGTTGACGACGTGCAATGCGACGAAATCTGGCAGTACATTTTCTGCAAAGAAGCTACTGCCGCTCAAAAGAAGTACGTCGGCGGTTGCGGGGACTCGTGGTGCTGGACCGCCATCGAACGCAACACGAAGCTGCTGGTGACTTGGCACCACGGGCGCCGCACGATGGAGGACTCGCATTCCTTCATGCGTAAGCTCGCCACCGCCACCACGGGCCGCTTCCACCTATCGACTGACGGCTACGCCACCTACGAAGCATCGATCGCTTGGAACCTCGGCCAGCGGGTCGACTATGGCCAAGTAACCAAGGTGTTCGGCGGGACCAGCAAAGACGAGCAGCGGAAGTATTCGCCGGCGAAGATAATAGCGTCGAAGCGGTCAGCAGTTCTCGGCCGTCCTAACTACGAACAAATCTGCACCAGCCACAGTGAGCGGATGAACGGCAGCATTCGCAACTTCGTGAAGCGGATGGGGCGGCTCACCTATTGCTTCTCCAAGCGGTGGACGAACCACCGGGCCGCGATGGGTCTGTTCTTCGCCCACTACAACTACTGCCGGGCTCACCGGGCGCTCAAAGGACAGACCCCAGCCATGGCCCACGGATTGACCACTGAGGTGTGGAGCGTGCGCGACCTGCTTTCCCGCGCTTGTTGAAGTCAATAAAAAACACCGTCCTTTGCAAAGGACGGTGTTAGTGGATTCTTCAGGTAAGGAAAGTCCTACGAGCTTGTTTCCGGGGACGTTGCGCACTTGGACACCGAGAACGGCTTTTCGCTGCTCGGTTGAACGCTTGTGCTCTCACGCCCTGCAAGCTGCTCCCAAGTCAGTTCCTTGCCCATTCGTGAACGATCGATCGCTCGCTCCACAACTAGACGTGAACTTTCTCGGCCTGATTTCTTATTAGCTTGATACATGCTCATAACGCCCTCAGCTTTTTACGACACGTCCGATTGCGCAAAGGTTCGATTGGTATCGAGCCATGACTTCCAACGTCTCTATTATCTCACTGGAGGCATCTGCAATCTTTAGACCAATTGTCCTCTCAGCCTCTTCCCGATAAATCGGAAAACCGTGCTCTGGGTAATTCTCCACGAGCATAGTTGCGATGCGCGAAGCCTCCGCGTCGCCGTAATTCCTTACTAGCAAACGCTTTGCGTACTCTTCAGCGACCTTCAAAAGGCGGGACATTTGAGTATAACGGACGACATCGATATTCTCAAACATCGGTCGTGCAAGGGCGGAAACAAACGCACTGACGATCGGCATTACCGTGGACGTTTTCTTGCCTGAGCGATCGACGAGCAAAAGCATCATTTTGTCGAATGCAGTCATCGTGAAGGCGTGCATTCGCTCCAGTGACTGAACCTCATCCAAGCCGGATATATATTCCTCTCTCTCGGGGTCCGCTAGCTGCACATCTAACGGGCCAAGCTCAGCGTGCGTGTTTAGGATTATTCGGTCGGCTCCAAGCGACAGTAGCGTCGCCGCACTCTTTGCGCGCCTGGGAATAACCGCGACGAACCCGCCGCAATGGTGGCGGAGAAGAGACGCAAGCACAAACGTTTGCCGTGCGAGGCCGCCGTTGGAATCGATCACCAATGCAATTGGCTGCTTTGGCAACGCTCCTGTGTGCCTAGCAGCAAGGAATTCGGTGCAAACCGCATCGCCAAGCATATTCCAATCGCGCCCGCGAAACGAACTATCACGTGGCATTCCGGATTGCACAAGTAACCACACAGGCATCTTGAGCAACGCTTCTAGGCGAATGCACGCATCTGAATACTCTTCCGGCAGCGCGTATTCGTGAGCATTACTGCCGGGCGGAGCAGTGCCAGGGCACATCGAGGCAAATAGGGGCGGCTTTACCTTCGGCTTCGCGGGCTTCTTTGCCCCGCTTAGCTTCTTAGGCAGAACCACCCCAGTCCCCGCCGCCTTCGTAGGTTTCTTTTTCGCCATTTCAGCGATGCTAACGGGTGCGATGGCTGAATTCAATCAACTTTCTGCGTTTTCGCTCCGCACGACTGGCTAGCCAGCAACACATACTGGCCCACCACCATATCTACCCGCGATCTAACTTTGGCACGCTGGTTGCATTTAGTGGTTTGCCAAAGCCACCCAAGCATGCGGCTGTTAGTCGTGCCGGAACGCGACTGACCGGGGCCGAAACAGAGAAGAGTTTGCAAGGGGCCGGCAAAGAGAGGCAAGCGACGAGGCTCGTAAACGGTTAAGAGGCAAGAGTTTGCGGCGACTGGCAACCCTCCCTGCCAGAAGCCGTGGGAACGCCGAACGAGCCCCACAACAGGCGAGTCTGGGAAGCACTTCACAAGGCATCCCAGGCTCGCCTGTTCTTTTTGAGTGTTGCAAAATTGAACAAGTGAGGCTTTTTGCAACAGAGGGTTCAGGGGGGAGGGTTCGGGGTTCAGGCGGGGGGAAAGGCTGCTGCTGAGGGGTGAGCGGGAGGTTGATGGATAGTCTCTCGATGGGCGGCGCGACCCCCGGGCGGAGCCCGGGGCTAGGGGGGATCAGCAGGATTAGTGGGCGGTTGGCGACGCAGATGCGAGGGTTCCACCCCCTCCCCAACCCTCCCCTCAAGGGGGAGGGAGCCACACCACCTGCGTGGCAGCCGAAAGATTGGCAACTGACGACGGACCACTGACGCTCCCGTTTCTTTGGTTGTTGGGCGTCGTCGCTTAGAATGAATCACTGAGCCGCATGGCGCGGCGTTTCGACTCTTTTCTGGTTCGCATTGAGGGCTTCATGACGGTGGCCCGTTTTGTTCATTCCCTGGCCTGGCGGCGATGGCTCTGCGGAGGCGGAGTGGCGGGGATGCTCTTCTTGTTGTCGGCGCTCGTACTGCCGACGCATGCCGCTGAGAAGCTCAATGTGGGCGAGGCAGCTGAAGCGGCTGACGCCAGCGCGAAGCCGGCAAGCGGCGATGGCAAAAGCGAAGGCGAGAAGTTTCTCGCGGCGCCGGAAACCGATGTTGTCGTCGCACGGATCGATGCGCTCTTGCGCGCAGGCTGGCAAGCTCACAACCTGCGCCCGTCGCGGGCGGCTTCTGACGGGGAGTGGTGCCGGCGGGTTTATCTTGATTTGCTCGGGCGGACGCCGACGGTGGCGGAGCTGGATGCGTATCTCGCGCGGCGGAGCAAGACGAAGCGGGCGGAGCTCGTGAACCGGTTGCTCGGGCCCGATTATGCAGATGATTTTGCCCGCAATTGGACGACCGTGTGGACCAACGTGCTCATCGGCCGCACCGGGGGGACGGATCGGCAGTCGATTACCAGCCGGTCGGGGATGAAGGCGTATCTGAGCGAGTGCTTTGCGGAGAATCGCCCCTACAACCAAATGGTGCGGGAGCTAATCACAGCGAGCGGCGATGCGCGGCCGGAGATGCCGGAGTTCAATGGCGCCGTCAATTTCCTGGTGGAGAAGCTCGACGAGGGGGGCGTCCAGGCGGCGGCGAAGTCGGCGCAGATCTTTCTGGGGATGAGCGTCCAGTGCACGCAGTGCCACAACCATCCGTTCAACGAACATCGGCAGAACCAGTTTTGGGAGCTCAACGCCTTCTTTCGGCAGGCGCGGGTCGAGGTCGAGCGGCCGGACGACGATGATCCGCGGCGGTTGGCGACGCTGAGCGACGCCGACATTGCCGGCGAAGGGAAGATGCTGGCGCGCGACAATCGCCGCGAGATCTTCCTCGAGATGAAAGATGGCAAGCTGGTCGATCGCGATCAGGCGGAGCTGTACTCGGCGCCGTTGTTTTACGAGCTGCGGAACGGGCAGTTGCAGGTCGCTTATCCGGCGTTCGTCGACGGGCGGTCGCTGGCGGAGATGTTTGCGGAGCAGGGGCCGGAGTTCGGCAACAGCGGGCGGCTCGCGCAGGTGAATCGGCGGGCGGAGCTGGCGAAGCTGATGCTCGCGGCGCCGGAGCTGGAGCGGGCTGCGGTGAATCGGCTGTGGGCTCACTTCATGGGGTATGGGTTCACGAAGCCGATCGACGACATGGGTTCGCACAATCCGCCCTCGCATCCGGAGCTGCTGGAGGAGCTGGCGAACGACTTCCGCGCGGCGGGCTTCGACATGAAGCAGCTGATGCGGTGGATCGCGCTGAGCGAGGCGTACGGGCTGAGCAGCGAGATTGGCGCCGGCAACAAGGAGGACGATCCGGAGCAGGGGCGGCCACCGCAGTTTAGCCGGTTTTACGTGCGGCAGATGGGGCCGGAGCAGTTGTACGAATCGCTGCTGACGGCGACGCACGCCGACGCGGGGCTGAAGAAGGGGGAGCGCGAGCGGCTCAAGGAGCAGTGGCTCGAGCAGTTCAACACGGCGAGCGGCAACGACGAAGGGACCGAGACGACGAGTTTCAATGGTTCGATCCCGCAGGCGCTGACGATGATGAACGGCGAGCTGGTGCGGCGGGCGTGCAGCGCGGACAGCGGCGGGTTCCTCGACAAGGTGGCGAACAACGCCGAGCTGTCGGATCGCGAGAAGATCAGCTACCTCTACCGGGCGGCGCTGGGGCGGCTGCCGGGGAAGGATGAGACGAAGGTTTGCAACGAGCTGCTGGCTGCGCGGTATGGCAACGTCGTGGAGACGCTGCAGGATGTGTGGTGGGCGGTGCTCAATAGTAATGAGTTTATTTTGAATCACTAAAGAAGTTGCGAGTGGCGGGTTTTGAGTTGCGAGAGAAATGCAAAACTCTCACAAGCTCTACTTGCCTTCACTCGCAACTCGTCACTCGCAACTCGCAACTCTCCCATGAATTTCACCACTCCCCACGGCATGTCTCGGCGGCACTTCATGCAGCACTTGGCGGGGGCTTCGGCGCTCGCGGGGCCGGCGCTGGCGCTCACGCATTCATTGCGGGCGAACGCGGCGGAGCTGAAGCGGAATCACAAATCGTGCATTCTGCTGTGGATGGGGGGCGGGCCGCCGACGATTGATATGTGGGACATGAAGCCGGGGGCGGCGACCGGCGGGAAGTTCAAGCCGATTTCGACGGCGGGCGAGGGGCAGATCAACGAGCTGTTGCCGCAGGTGGCGCAGCAGATGAAGCATCTGTCGATCGTGCGGTCGATGAGCACCCGCGAGGCGGACCACACGCGCGGGACGTACTACCTGCACACGGGGTTCGTGCCGAATCCGAACGTGATTCATCCTGGCTACGGGTCGGTGGTGGCCCACGAGCTGGCGGCGAAGACGGCGGGGCTGGAGATTCCGCCGTTCGTGTCGGTCGGCGGCGGGAGCGAAGGGCCGGGGTTCCTCGGCATGGGGTACGCGCCGTTTCAGGTTGATTCGAACGGGCGGGTCCGCAATCTCGACGCACCGGCGGAGAAGGGGCGGATGCGCGATCGGATGGAGCTGCTCGGCATGCTTGAGCGGCGGTTCATCGACCAGAATCGCGGCAGCGCGGCGGGCGAACATGCGAAGGTGCTGCGGAACACGATCGACTTGATGTCGAGCCAGCAGATGGAGGCGTTCAAAGTCGACAGCGAACCGCAGGCGATGAAAGATCGCTACGGCACGAGCGGCTTTGGTCGCGGCTGTTTGATGGCCCGGCGGCTGGTGGAGACGGGCGTGCCGTTCGTCGAGGTCTCGATGGGCGGCTGGGATCTGCATCAAAATTGCTTCACGACGCTGGAGCAGAAGCTGCCGGAACTCGATAAGGCGATGAGTGCGCTGGTGGAGGATCTCGACGAGCGGGGGTTGCTCGACGACACGGTCATCTTGTGGATGGGCGAGTTCGGGCGGACGCCGCGGATCAACGAGACGGCGGGCCGCGATCACTGGGCGCGGAGCTGGAGCGTGGTGATCGGCGGCGGCGGCATCCCCGGCGGGAAGGTGATTGGCGCCACGAACGAAGATGGCACCGCGGTGACGACCGAGCCGTACAGCAGCGAAGACCTGATGGCGACGGTCTGCCGGGCGATGGGGATCTCGCTGGAGACGGTGTTCACGGCGAGCAACGGGCGGCCGATGAAGATTGCGAATGGGGGGAAGGTGATTTCGGAGCTGGTGTAGCTGGCTTGGCTCTCAAGTTTCTTGCGAAGGCTAAGTTTTAAATCTCTCGCAGAGGCGCAAAGGTGCAAAGAAACGCAAAGAAAAAATTGAGAAAGAGTGCGTGAGAACGGATGGATTCGGAATCTTCCGACGATGCGATGGTTGGTGAAAAGGATTCGCCGTCGGCCGTTGCGCATGAGCCCGATTGGGCGGCGATAGAGCGCGAAGAGGCGCGGCGAGCTCGGTTGCCGATTTACATTGCGATTGGCGTGGCGGCTTTGCTACTACTGCCGATGGCGGCTTTTGGCGTACTCGGGCTGGCGGCCTTGGGGTTCAGCATGATGCGTTCTGCTCTCGTTCATCGTGGCGAAGGCTGGATGTTTGGCGCCGGGCTGGGGACGTTTTTTATGGCGATTTCCGTGCCGGTGCTGTTGTTCATGGTCGTTAGTCGATTCTTTGGTTGAGTCTCTTAGCTGGTTGGGGACTTTTACTTCTCTCGCAAAGGCGCGAAGACGTCAAGAAACGCTAAGAAAACAGCGGAGCCATCTTCACACATCCCGTCCTTCATCAGCCCTTCACTCTTCCTTCTTCGCGCGCCTTCGCTCCTTCTCCGCCCGCCAATATGCGGGAGAATCAGCCCGCATAACCCCTACAGCCACAATCGTTTGCATTCTTTGTAGCAGGCAACGAGAATCAATTGGGTAGCTTGCCTCCGGCGGTTTTTGCCCGTCGTTTGCCCCGCGCGTCGTGATCTTTGGGGAGGGGCTCCGTCCGTCGCGTCGATCCCGTAGGTGCGTCTCGGTGAACCGTTTGATTTTCAACTACGCACCGGCCGCGCTCGTCTGCTCGATCAGTCTGTTCATATGCTCCGTCGAGTTCGCAACGGCGGCGGAGGCAAATGAAGCGATCTTCCCCGAGCAGCGGAGTTCGCTCACGCCGCTCATGCCGCTGGAGCAAGGTTGGGACAATCCGCCGCGCGAGGCGCGGACGCGCTGTTGGTGGTGGTGGCTCAACGGCAACGTCACGGCCGAGGCGATCACGCGCGACCTCGAAGAGATGAAGGCGAAGGGTTTCGGCGGCGCCAACATCATCGACGCCGGCGGGGCGACGCAGACGGGACACGATCCGGTGCCGCACGGGCCCGACTTCGGTTCGCCCGAATGGCGAGTGCTGTTTCTACACGCGCTGGCGGAGGCAGACCGGCTAGGGCTGGAGATCGGCGTCAACATTGTCAGCGGTTGGAATATGGGGGGGCCGACCGTAACGCCCGAACAGGCGTCGAAGAAATTGATGTGGACATGGACCACCGTTGACGGCGGCGAGTTGGGCGCTGCGATTGACGTGCAACTCGAACAGCCGCCGACAGTGGGCGACTACTATCGCGACGTCGCCGTGATCGCGTTCCCCGATCCAGGCGAAGCGCCGGCGACGATCGAGCGGTTCCGGCCGAAGGCGTATCACGACTACCCAGGGAGTTCGAGCGCAAACGACGCGGGATGGCTGTTGCATCCGGGCGGCGGCAGCGAGGAGGGAGTCGTTGATCCGCAAAGCGTGCGTGATATTTCCGACTCCGTCGACGAAACGGGACGCCTGCAGTGGCAGGCGTCGCCGGGGCAGTGGCGCGTGGTGCGGCTCGGCTACACGCTTTCGAATTCAATCGTCTCGACTTCTAGCGAGGGATGGAACGGCTGGGCGATCGACTATCTCGATCGGCATGCGTTCGACAAATATTGGGAAGACGTCGTCGCGCCGATTCTAGACGAAGCGAAGCCCTACCTCGGCAAGACGCTGCGTTATCTGCAAACGGACAGTTGGGAACTCGGCCCGGTGAACTGGACGCCGCAACTGCCGGCGGAATTCGCCAAGCGACGCGGTTACGAGCTTGATTCAATGCTGCCGGCGCTTGCGGGGTACGTCGTGGGCGATCGCTCCACTTCGAACCGGTTTCTCGCCGACTTTCGCCGGACGCTCGCCGAATTAATCGCCGAGAACAACTACGGCGCGTTCGCGGAACATGCGCACGCGCATGGGCTGGGGATTCATCCCGAATCGGGCGGGCCGCACTCGGCGCCGATCGATGCGCTGCTCTGCCTGAGCAAGAGCGACGTGATGATGGGCGAGTTCTGGGGGCCGTCGCCGCATCGTCCGACCGACGACTCGCGATTCTTCACCAAGCAACCGGCGTCGGCCGCGCATCTGTACGGGCGGCGAACAGTGCTGGCCGAAGCCTTCACGACCATCGGGCCGCACTGGGAAGAGGGCCCGCGCGAGTTGAAGCCAGTGTTCGATCGCGCGGCGTGCGAGGGGTTGAACCTTGCGATGCTGCACACGTTCGATTGCTCGCCGCCGGAGATGGGGCTGCCGGGGCAGGCGTACTTCGCGGGGACGCACATCAATCCGAACACGACCTGGTGGCATGCATCGGGACCGTTCTTCGCGTATCTCAATCGCTGCCAATTCTTGCTGCAGCAGGGATTGCCGGCGAACGACGTGCTCTACTTCTACGGCGAAAACGTGCCGAGCTTCGTGCGCGTGAAGGAAAACGATCCGGCTCGCCTGCTGCCGGGCTACGACTACGACGTGACGAACGCCGATGCGCTGATCTCGCGGACGCGGGTCGAAGCGGGGCAGATCAAACTGCCGGACGGAACGAGTTACCGCGCCCTCGTGCTGCCGGCGTGCGGCAACGGCTACGGGTTGGAAGCGCTGCGGCACGTCGCGACGCTCGTCGACGACGGGGCGACGGTGATCGGCGAAAAACCGAGCACGCCGATCGGGCTCGCAGGCGGGGCTGAAGCGGCGGCGGAGTTCGCGGCGCTGGCGGAGCGACTGTGGCCTAAAGAGCCGGCCAAAGACGCCGCAGGGCAGGGGGGCCCCGCGACGAAACGCGTGATCACTGGCAAACCAACGCGCGAAGTTTTGCGGCAGCTGGGCGTTCCGCAGGATTTTGAGTTCCTCTCGCCGACGGGAGACCAACAGGTCGACTTTATCCATCGGCGGACGAGCGAAGGCGACTTGTACTTCGTCTCCAATCGGCTCGATCGGTGGGAGACTGGCAAGGCGATGTTCCGCGTCGCTGGTCGGCAGCCGGAGTTGTGGGATCCAGTGAGCGGCGAACGGCGCGACGCGACGGCGTTCGCCCAGAATGAAAGCGAGGGACGCACCATCGTCCCGCTCATGTTGCCGCCGCATGGCTCGACGTTCGTCTTGTTTCGGCGACCGGTCGCCGAGAGAGTAACGAACGAGGCGCCGCAGGAACGATTCTATCGGCCGATTGTGAAGATCGTCGGACCGTGGCGAGTCTACTTCGATCCGGCGCGCGGCGGGACCGGCGAAGTAACCTTCGGCGCGCCAGGGAGTTGGACCTGGCGAACCGAAGAAGGGAACAAGCACTACTCAGGTCCGGTCGACTACCGGATCACGTTCGAGATGCCGCCGGGCAGCGTCGCGGCGGCGAAGAAGGCGGGGCGTTCGTTCTGGCTCGACCTCGGCGACGTGAAGAACATCGCCGAAGCGGAACTCAACGGCAAGCCGATCGGCACGGCGTGGACGGCGCCGTTTCGTTTCGACGCCACCCCCGCCATGCGCGAAGGAGCGAACGAACTGAAGATCACGGTGACCAATTTGTGGCCGAATCGATTGATCGGCGACGCGAAGCTGCCGCCGGAGCAGCGGATCACGCGGACGAATATTCGGAAGTACAAAGCCGATAGCCCGCTGATGCTGTCGGGAATGCTGGGCCCGGTGCAGGTGCTGGAGCGGGAGTGATTGGCGCCACTCGTGGGATAAATGCGGAGAGATTTACCACGAAACACATGAAATGACACGAAAGAGTCACTTCGTGTGTTTCGTGGTTAAAAACTCTTCCTGCGAACCGCCAGGGCCACCAATGCCAATGAAGCAAGCGCGGCGGTCGCGGGCTCGGGAACGGCGGTTTGGGCGATCGCTGCGGCGGGGGTCCAAGTTTGGCCGTAGTGGCGTTGCCACACGACGAAGTCGGCGCCGTCGCTGACGCCGTCGCCATTGGCGTCGGCGGCATTCGTGACGCCGAAGGCCCCGCGCCAGATCGCGAGGTCTGCGGCGTTGACCGAGCCGTTCATGTCGAAGTCGCCGGGGATTTGATAGACGACCTCGCCCGAAAGCGGCGTCGAATCGCCGGCGAGCAGGAACTGGAACGAGAGGTCGGTCGCGCCGTTCGGATCGAACAAGGCGCCGAGCTTGAAAGCAGCGTGCTTGTTGAACGCCATCGCCCCGCTCATCAACAGTTCCGAGACGCGAGTCGCCGAGGCGTTCGCTTCGAACCACTGCCCGCCGCTGGCGTTTTGATCGTCGAGGCTGAGCCAATCGCCAACGCCTGGTTCAAGCGAGCCGTCGGCGGAACTGATCGTGTAACCGTCGATCGCGACGTCGAAGTTCGACATGTTGCGGACGGTCGCCTCGCCGGTGAGCGGATTGACGAACATGACGATGTTGTTGTAACCGACGTACTCGACGACGCCGTTGCGGGTTCCGGCGGCGGTGGTGTATTCAAATTTCAGGTCGCTCGACTGAATCGCCTGAGCGAGCGACGCGGCGTTCGTCGCCATCGCCTGGCCGAGAGTCGCCGTCGCGGCGTTATTGAGTTGGAGCGAGTTGAAGGGATTCAGTTCGCTGAGCCGAGTCGCCAGGTGGTTCGCCTCCTGCCACCCGGGGCGCGATTGATCGGCGAGGCTCGACCAGCCCGCGGGATTGAGCGAACCCGCGGCGGAGCTGATTGAGTAGCCGTCGACGGCGACGGTCTCGCCGGTGGCGTTGCGAATCGTCGCGAGGCCGGTGCTGCGATCGACGACTAGGTGGAGCTTCGGCGCCGTGAGGTCGGCGAAGAAGGCGTTCGAATCCCAGTCGAGGACCTCGATCGGCGACCCCGTTTGGCCCAGGCCGCTTGGTTGGTAGAGAAAGCTGAGGACGCGATCTTCGCGCCAGCGGTTGACGTCGTACGTCGGCTCCCAGTTGCCGAGGTCTTCGGTCGTGAGATCGAACGTTTGCCAATCGTTCCGTTGCGGGCTAACGCTGTAAGCGATCGTGAGTCCGTTGGCGTCTTGATTGTCGCGATAGGCGACGATCGCGCGATTGGCGTCGTCGATGACGACGATCGGCCGAGCCATGTCCCGGACGACGGCCTCGGTCGTTTTCTCGGGGCCGTCGATCGTGCGGTGGCTGATCTGCGAGGTCTTCCACTGCGATTGCGACTGATCGTACCAGGCGAACATGTACTGCCGAGCGTGGTCTCCTTGCGGGGCGCCGGGGGCGTACCAGGTGGCGAGCACCGGCTGGCCGAGTTTGTCGACGGCCATCGCCGTGGTGTTGATCAGGCTGCTTCCTTCGGGCAGATTGATCGCGACCTCGGCATTCGATTCATAGATCGGCGTCGTGTACGGGACGCCGGCCATGTTGGTCCAGGTGGCGCCATAGTCGTTCGAGCGAGCGTAGTTGATATTGTGATTGGTTTGAAAACCAGGTTCGCCGGTGGTCGTGTCGCCGCCGGTGCGCCAGGTCCAGGTGGCGTGCATCTCTCCGTTGGGGCCGAAGGCGAGTTCGTTGGGATACGCGTTGACGTCGGGCGAAGTGCTGCCGGGAGCGTTCTTGCCAATCCAAATGTCGTTGGCGCCGGCGCCGAGTTCGCTCCACGAGTCGGTCGCGGTGTCGTAGCGACGCATGCGATAGTCGCCGCTGCCGGAGGCGCCGTTACGGTAGGCGAAGAGCAGGTCGCCGTCGGGGAGGTTGTAAAAGTCGGGATAAGTGACGGCCGTGTTGTAGAGGCCAGTCATCGAGTTGGGCGCCGCGGCGTTGCCGACGGAGCCGCCGATGAGGTTGATCGGATTCGAATTGAGGACCGACGAGGTCGACTTGGTGTAGAGGAAGTTGTTCGAGTGCATGCCCCACGACATGTGGAAGATGCCGTCGCCGTCGATCCCGATGCTGCTGATGTCGTGATCGTCGTTGATGTTATAGGCGGTGAACTCGGTGCGAAAAATATCCCAGGTCGATTGGCCGGTGCGGCGGCGACCGATGGCGATCTTGCCGTCTTGCTGGTAGTAGCTGGTGAACTGGTAATCGCCGACCGTGGTGAGCGCGTTGCGCTTGATGGGGACGGCGTTGATATTAGTGTTCGCGCGGGCGAAGTCGTTCGTCGCGGGGTTGTCGTCCTGGATGATGCTGCGGGTGACGAAGTTCTCCGCGCGAGCGGCTGGGGCGGAGCATACGCCGAGCGCGCCTGCAGCCAACAGTAGCGGGCGGAACTTGCGGAGCGCGGCGAAGCGCACTGCTGATCGTCGTGAGTGAGTGGGCTTCATTCCGCGGAGCTGCATGAGAGGTCGAGCAAAGGATTATCTTCCGGCTCCCTCCCCCTTGAGGGGAGGGTTGGGGAGGGGGTGGAACGCTGGTACCTGCTTCGCCACCCCTCCCTAGCCCTCCCCATCGAGGGGAGGGGACCAGACGGTTTTGTTTCTTAGATCCACTTGCGGTATCGTTAGCTGAAGCGTCTTCAAGCGGCCCTACGCGCAGCAAAGTCTACCGGCGTAGAGAGCCACCCCCGGGCGGAGCCCGGGGCTAGGGTGCGTGCGGGTTCTTTACGCAACTTAGAACTTCTCGACGAACGGCTTGCCGCCGTCCCAGGTAAGTTCGAAGTTGAGGTCGTCGCGGGGGCTCTCGACGGTGGCGGTCAGCCCCGACGCGGTGGGATCGCTGTATTTCTTCGGAGCGTGCCAGCGATGAGAGGTTTCGCTCAGCTGTTCATTCCCTGAAATCGTGACGGTGTAGTCGCCAGCGATGGCGCCATCCCCGCGATCATAAGTTGACAGAACATAGCGACCGTCGGCATCCAAACGGCCGCTAGATGCGCGGCCTGTCGCTGGCTTGAAAACGATGACGCCGAACTTCAACGGCTGCCCATCGACGGTGATTTTTCCCGAAATGGGAACCCGCGTCGGCCGGCCGTCGCCGCATCCGAGCAGGCAGCATGCCAGGATGGCAAGGAGGAGCGATGATCTCAACTGGTACGCAAACACACTGCTATCCGTTTAGGTTCTGGGAACGTCTGTCGTAATAACGCGAGAGACTAACCGCCGCAACGAGACTTGCCGGGCCTCGAATTTAATTGACCACCGCGATGTCGCTGTCAGCACGAGTCGAGAGGTACATGTAGGCACTCGCGTCGATGCCCTCATTCAGGAACGTGGCATGAGCGTCGCCAAAGACGAAGACGGCGCCCCCGGCATGGCGACTAGCGAAGCCGCCGTTGGTGCGATTGCCAGCCACGTCGATCACGCCGCCGACGCCGCCTGGCTCGCCGGGAATGGAGTTGATTTGCGTGGCCGTCGTTCGCATGCACGAGTTCCAGCGATTGCCGTTCGTCCAGATGTTGGAATTAACGACTTTTCCGTCAATCGCCGTCTCTCCGTAACCGTTAATGACTTCACCAGCGAAAATTGTGTTGCTAAGTCCGTCCGATATTTCGGCTCCCTTCATCTGACGTGCGTAAAAAAAGACGCCGTCGCCGTTCCACTTGTAATCCAATGCCGGAGTCGGAGACAGGAGAGGGTTAGCTCCTGACTTATTAAGCGAAGTCACGCTGCCAGAGCACAAGGCATAGCTACCGGTGGCGTATTGATAGCGAGCCGGTGCGACGTGGACATACTCGGCGAATTCCTTATTGTCGCTATCCGATGGACAAGCCATTAAGTCTGGGCGTTGCCGCACGCCTTGTTGGACTCCCACGTCAACAATCCAATCAGTTGCACCCGTCGTGGCCGACCAGAGGGGAAATTGTTCGGGCTGCAGCAAATTGTAGAGTGCTTGTTGTTCAACGTACGGAAGAATAAAGACCAGTCCACTCGCGCCGCTGCCAGCCATCTCCATACCTTTGGAACTCTTGCGCGAACTGCAGTCGACGCCGTCGAAGGCAGTCACGCCGGTGGCGCCCTCGCAACCCTTGCGCGCCGCCGGGAAACGCTTCTTGGCGTCCTCGACTCCAAGCAGCCCAAGGCCGACTTGGCGCAGGTTATTAATGCACTGCGACCGGCGAGCCGCTTCGCGGGCGGCCTGGACGGCGGGGAGCAGTAGGGCGACTAAGACCCCGATGATGGCGATGACCACCAACAGCTCGACGAGCGTGAATCCTGCGACGCGACGTTTCATCTTCCTATCCTCGGACGCTGGGGGACGTTCCGTTGTGATATCCGCGACGACGCCGCGGCTCTCGACTGTAACTATTCGCAAGCCGACGCCGCCCCTGGCTGCCCCCAACCGGGGGCGACGGTCGACTTACGCTGACTCGTTGACTATTTCCGCCGCCGCGACGCCGCGACGACGGCCATGATTCCGCCTATGCCGATCGTCAGCGACGCCGGCTCGGGAATCGAGGTGAGACTGAATTTTGAAATCTTCGCCGTGACGGCGCCGTTGTTCTGAGCAAAACCAACGGCGCCAATGTCGGCGGCCGTCAGATTGAGCGCTCCGGACGACACCTGGGTGTAAGCGACGTCGGCAGGGCGCTTTGCGTAAAAAGTGGCCGTGTAAGTCGGAGCCGTCGTATCGAGGACAATCCGCACGTCGTAGCTGCCGCCGCCCGAGGGGCCCGCCGCAGCCCAGTTCGACGCGCCAGCCGTGCCGCCGCCGACGAACTGTTGATTGACGGCGGTCGTGGTGCGAATCAACGTCCAAGCGCGGCCAATGCTATCGCCTTCGACGAATCGATTAATCGCTCCTTCGACGTTGGCAGGAACCGTCTTCGCGAAGCCCAGGGCGACCCAGGTATTTGACGCCGACAAATTGACGCTGAACGAAGCGTCCAACGCATAAACGTTTCCCGCGGCAGGCGTAAACGGCAGGAATGCTCCGCGTTGAATGTTCGTCGCGTACGTGCCGTCTGCCTTAAATCCCGAGTAGGCTGCCCACGCGTTCGTCCCGCCGTTGTTGTCGACGTCGGGCGCCACGCCGTGCAGCGGCGCCGCGTTGCTGCCGCCGAAGTTATGGCTGTAAATCGTGGCGCCGTCGGCGAGGGCTGCGCCCCCGACCGTCAGTAGCAGCGCCAGGAACAGGGTTTTCATTAGACGCACTCCTCAAGGTGTCAGTACGGAAAGTCGACGCCCTTCTCTGTTCGCGATTCAGGCTGGCGTTCTTACCCGCGTCTTCTCGCCGCCGTGCCGCACTTCGCGGCGACGAGGCAGCAGAGCAGCAACGCGGCCGTCGACGGTTCCGGAACGGCGGCCGAAGCCACCGTCGCAGCGCCAGCGCCGAAATTGCGTTGCCAGATCAGGAAGTCGGCGCCGTCGCTCTTGCCGTCGCCGTTGGCGTCGGAGTTCGCGTTGACGCCGTAGTCGCTCTTCCACTTCGTCAGGTCGGCGGCGTTGACCAAGCCGTTGCCGTCGAAGTCGCCGGGAACCGAAGGCGCGGTGATCGTGCCGTAAACCACGGCGCCGGTGCGGGCCGTCGCTTCGCCGCTGAGGAGGAACTGGAACGTCAGGTCTTTCTTACCGGAGGTCTCGTTGTAAGCGCTGCCGATTGGCAGCGACTGGTTCGTCGAGAGATTGACCGATCCGCCAAACTTGAGCTCCGAGATGCGGTTGACGTTGACGTTGGCTTCCTGCCAATCGCCGCCGGCGGCGTTCTGGTCGTCGAGACTGCTCCACTGAGCGGTGTCGAGGGCGCCGAACGTCGAGGCGACCGTGTAGCCGTCGAGCGAGATCGGGAAGTTCGACGTGTTGCGAATCTGCGTCTGACCGGTCGCCGGATCGACGAGCAGCGTCAGGTTGTTGACCTTCTGGGAGCCGATGTAGTTGATGACGCCGGTGCGCGTGACGCCGCCGTCGGTGTAGGTGAAGGCGAGGTCTTCAGTGGCGTCGCCGAGAGCGACTGGCGTCGGGGCCTGGAACACGTTGCCCAGGGCCTGCGACCCGCCGCCGGCAAGGTTGAGCGTACCGCTCGGATTCAGCTGGCTGATCCGGTTCGCCGAGGAATTGGCCGTTTGCCAAGTTCCGCCGACGGGAGTGAAGTTCGCCAAGTTCAACGCGCCGAGGGTCGTCGACGAAACCGAGAAGCCGTCGAGCGCGATCGCCGAGGCGCCGGGATTGCTGATCGAAACGGCGCCGGTGCCGCGGTTGACGTTGAGCACCAGTCGCTGCTCGATGCCCAGTTGAACAAGCTTGCCGTTCGTGCCGCCGGCTTGCGTCCGAGTGGCGAAGATCTGGCCGAGCGGAAGATCCTTCGCTTTCGAAGCGTCGATAGCGGCAAATTCGCCGGCGACGTTGTTGACGTCGAACAAGTTCCAGACGTTCCCGATGGTCGGCGTGATCCCCGCGGCGAACTCCAACGCGAGCGTGCCGTTCATACCGACCGTATTGGCCTTGAGGGCCGAGTGGCTCGTGCCGCCTGCGACTGCGGCGCCGGTGATCTGCGCAATAAACGTGCTGTTGCTTTGGAGTCCAATCGAGTCGGCGGCCGTGAAATTGACGTTCGGACCGATAACGCGCGTCGTTCGGCCCAACGTTGCCGTCTGAACGTTAACAGTCGCATTTCCGGCGCCAGCAAGGCTGCCGAGCGTCAACGAACTTGCCGTCGCGCTGCTTACAGCGAAGCGGAGTCCACTGAGCGAGCCGCCGCGATCAACGCTGAGGGCGCCAATGCCGGCAGAGCCGACGGTGATGCTGCCGTCGCCTTCGAAGGGATTGTCGATGACGTCAAGCGCGCCGCCGCTGGCGATTTGCAGCGTGCCCGAGTTATTAACGGCCAAACCAAGAACGAGGCCGCCGATGCTCGGCAAAGAATTCGAATTGACGACGGCTGAACCCGTCGCGACGCCCGCGGCGGGAGTCGCCAAAGTCCCGCCGATGACCGCAAATTCATTGAGGTTGGCGTCTGGTACAGATCCAGCGCTCCAATTCGCAGGAGTCGACCAATTGCCTGTCGGCTGCTGCCAGTAGTTAACAACGCCGGCTACCTGGGCGTTTGCGGCAGAGGCGAGGAGAGCGCAGATCATCGCTGCGAACCCTCCTTGCTTTGCCAGAGTGAACAGTTTCATGAGTGAGCTCCGCACTTGAGTGTTGCAAGAAGTCGGTTCAGAGGTCGTTGCACCGCAGAGCGAAAGCCGACTAGGCCTCGCACGTCATCCGACGCCGAAACGTCGTTAACGCCGTAACGGCGACAATGGCGAGCCCTGCCGTCGAGGGCTCTGGAACGCCGAACGAACCGATGCTTGCAATCACTTCAGCGCTGGCGACGCTCTTCCAAATGCGGAAGTCGCTAAAATTCACCACGCCGTCGCTATTGAGGTCGCCGAGCGAGCGAGTGGTGACGTTCGTGAACAGGTTGTCGCGGATAATGTTGAAATCCAGCGCGTTGACGGCGCCGTTGCCGTCGACGTCGCCGAGGATAAAGACCTGGCCGGTGGTTTCGAGGGTGAAGTTGGTGATCTTCGCGTCGATCACATTCGCGGCGGCGCTCGTCGCGAAGCCGACGGAGCCGATGTCGGTGGCGGTGAGCGGCAGATTGCTGGGCGAAACCTGCGTGTAAGCAACGTCGGCCGGACGCTTGGCGTAGAACGTCACGTTGTACGCGGCAGTCGTGTCGAGGACGATCTTCAGGTCGATGTCGCCGGCGTACATTTCCGTGCCGAGCCAATCGAGCTGATTGGCGGCGAAGGTGCCGGTGTTCGCGTCGCCGCGCTGGGTTTGGTTCTTGGTGGTCGCCGAAGTGCTTTGACCGCGGAACAGCATCCAGGCCTTGCCGACGCCCGCACCGCTAAGGAACCGATAGTCGTTGCCAGCCGTCGTGGCGGTGTTCGCCGGAATGCCTTCGGCGAAGCCGATGGCCACCCAGTTGGTGTTGCCGGTGACGCCCGTCAGGCTTGCCGACAGGGTGTAGACGTTGCCAGCAGCCGGGATGAACGGCAGGAAAGCCCCCGTACCGCCGGTCACGGGGGTCATGTTGCCGTCGGCGGTGTAGTTGGTGTGGGCCGCCCAGGCGTTCAGGCCGCCGTTGTTGTCGACGTCGGGAGCTTGGCCGTTGAGCGTCGACGACGGCAGGCCAGTGAAGTCCTCGTCGTAGAGGACGGCGGCGCGAGTCGAGGCGCTGTTTCCAGCCACGATGCAAGCAGAGAAGAGGGCTAGACAAGCGACAATGCGACGTCGTGAGGCCATTAAAGCGTCTCCTAGATGGAACGTGTGCCCAACCTGCCGGCGTCGAGGCAACGGACGCCGGGGGGAGGCAGTTTCGGCTGCGAATTGCAAAAGGTGACAAGACCGCGGGATCGCCGCCCGGAAGCGACGGCGTCCTAGCCGCACTGAGATGGGGAGCTGCCAGGACGTTTCCTATTACACTCAGAAAGGGCCACATTAGCGAGCGGTTTCATCCCTTGTTTTAAGACCGGCCGCGTAGGCAAAATCCCTGATATTTCTGCCCCTCGGCGGAGGGGAGCCTTCCATTCCGGCCTCCGCTGCCGGGGAACTCCGTATTTCTCCATCCTAGAACTTGCGCAAGCGGGCTGCTGAATTCGCGAGGGGTCTGGCAGCACAGGCTCGGCCACGGCAAGAAGGCGCTGCGAGGGGCGTTGCTGCTGAGAATGCCTGGGCGGCTTGGCAAAACGGACGGGCCTGCAGACCGCCGAAGGTAACGGCAATTCAAGAGACGAGACGAACAGGCGGGGAGCGTCTGTCGCAGCATCCTCCAGAATTATCGCAGGGCGGCGCGCTAGGGCGCCGCCCTGCTCAAGGAGTTCCGCCAAGAAGCAAGCACAAATGCCTTGCGCGAATGACAAAAGACGAACACTAGCTCCAATATTCTTCGATGAAGAGCAGTTCCAGGGCCCCAATATCGGTCAGATCATCGCCAGTCCAGTAATCGACGCTGCGATCAAATCCTCGCTGGTCCTCCGTCAAGCCCCACAACAAGGCGATCGCATCGTCCGCGGCGTCGACCGCCGGGCTGTCGACCGTCAACGCATGAGTGCGAATCTTGTTCGTACGGTAGTAATCGAGATCCTTCACGCCTGAAGAGTCGAGGCTCGACAAGATAATGTTCCCCAAGCCAGACAGGCCGCCGTCGTAGCCGGCCCGCACGAGGTTGTGCGAACTGCTTGCATCCAACGCCAGGCCTTCAATGTCAACGTCCCAGGCGTTGTCGACGATGATCGTGTTGTGCACCAACACGGGGCGTGCAACGCCCATGAGTTGGTCGGTGTACAAACCACTACCAAAATCGGCTCCATTCGCCGAAATCGTCGAATTGATGATGACGGCGTCCGTGGCGTCGTAATCACCGTCCGTGAGCCCAATGTAGACGCCGCCGCCGTATCCGCCGCCGCCGCTAACGGCGGTGTTCCCCGAGATAGTGCTATTGAGAATTGCGATACTGCCGCCGAGATCTCGCGAATGGTAAATCCCGCCGCCGTTGCCGAACCATTGCGTGAGCGAGTTATCGGAAACCTCGCTGTTTAACACGGTGAGGTTTCCGGTGCTGTAAACGCCCCCGCCGCCATTGACGGCGATATTACCGACGACGCGAACTCCATCCAGCGTCAGCGATCCAACATTGTAGATGCCGCCGCCGAGATCGGTGGATTCGTTGGCCTCGACGACGAGGTCGCGAAGCGTGACGGAGCCGCCACTCAAAATTCCTCCGCCGAAATCAGCCTCCCCGCCAGTCACCGTAAATCCTTCCAGGGTGACGGCCCCGCCGACAATGAACACCTGATTCCCGTCGCCGTCAAAGATAAGCTTGTCGGGGCCCGGGCCCACGAGAGCAAAGTCGTGTGAGCTGCCTAAGGTTGCCCCCAGCGTGATCGTCAGCGGACCGCTATCAAAGAGCTCGGGCGCGAACTCGATGCGCTCGACGCCCGCAAGCTGTCGCGAAAGATACAATGCCTCGCGGATGCTCAAATCCTCAACGTAGGAAATCGCATTCGACCGGTCGTAATCGACGCGGACCGTGAGCACGAGGCTGTTATTCGCCTCGAAGGCCCCGATGTCGCGGTACCCGTCGCTTCCATTCGCGTTCAGCGGCAGATTGAACTCGCGAGGAAGCCCGCGCTGATCGTAGGCGAGGGCGACGTCGTTGCTGCCCTTGTCTACAGCAAGGCTTGCGGTCAGCAGCGCGTGCGTCTTCGTTTTGCCGCCGTAGTCCCCGAGCGGCGCAAGACCTGCATTCTGCAGGCTGGTCAACACGATGTTATTGTTCGTGTTGTTGACGAGCCCGCCGGCTCCCCCGCTGCCGATGAGATTGAAAGTGCTGTTCGTCGCGTCGACGGAGCCGTAAATATCTTTCTTGGCGCTAGTCGTGTACTCCTTATTTTCGGAGATGATCGTGTTGTGCAGAACCGGGTCCGACGTGTTGTTGAGGCGCTGGAGACCGCCGCTTTCGTCGCCGATATTGTAGGCGACTGTCGAATTCACCATGGTGAACGGAGCTAGGCTATTCTGCAGGCGGATGGCGCCGCTGTAGAGGGCCTGATTGCCCGAAAACGTGCTGTTCTTAATTTCGATCGAGCCGGTGTTCGTGCTGTCGGCGGCGAGGCCGCCGCCCGCCGAGTAGGTCGAGGCGCCAAGGCCCAAGCCGACGTTGTTGGAAATGGTGCTACCAGCGATCTCAACGTCGCCGCCGCCGACGCTAAGGTAGAGGCCGCTGCCAACCGCAGCATGATTGCCATCGACGGTGCTATTAGTGAGCCAGAGCGAGGCGTTTCCCGTCAATCCGTTCTGGGTGAGAATCCCGCCGCCATACCCCCCCGCGGTGGTGGTATTGCCGCTAACGACGACGCTGTCGAGGGTCAAGCTGCCGTTATTGAGGATGCCGCCGCCGGTAGAGACGCTGCCGCCATCGGTGACGGTGAGCCCGCTAATCGTGGCGCCGACGCCCGCATTGACCTTAAAAACTCGACTAGCGCCCCCGGCGTCGATGGTCAGCTGACTCGCCCCCGGCCCCCTGATTTCGACGTCGGCCGCGACAGACAACTCGCTGCCAGACAAACCGATGCTCGATACCGACGGAGCGAACAGGATGAGGTCATTGCTCCCGGCTGAAGCGCTCGACATGGCAAGCGCCTCGCGCAACGTCAGGTTGCCGAAGGTGCGATTCGCGTCTACGCCATCGCCGCTTGAAGAAACGATGTAGACGTTTTGCGTGCCGGAGCTGACCATTGCATTAGCGATTTCGGCCAGGTCGGCTTCGTCGACGACGCCGTCACGATTGAGATCGCCCTGCACGTAGGTCGGCCTGCCGATAATCCCTTCGCCGCGCCATCCCTGCTCCCACAACTCGTAGTCGTCGATATTAACTTCTCCGTCGCCGTTAACGTCTCCGCCCCCAGGCCCGCCGGGAGGACCTCCGCCCGATCCGTCTTTGGTGGCATAGCCCCAGATGGCGGACACGATGTCCCAGTTGCTTATTGCCGTACCGCTAAACAATCCGCCGGCGCCGAAATCATTCTCGTCGTGGATTCGCACTTCGAGATCGACATTGCTCCCGTGAGTGAGCCCTGTGATTTCAAAGTCCACGTACTTCTCTAGAGTGTGGCTACCCAAATCCCCGGACTCTCCTGGAATGTTTGAATTAGCCTGCCATGTTTCGTCAGCAGGATCGCTCGTTGAAATTCCATCAAAAATGGTCGCCGTCACGTACTGCCCGCCGGCGCTTGCCCTCACCTCCATGCTCAGTTGGCCGCCGCCAGAACCGCCCACGCTATCACTGCCATACGCAGCAAGCAGCATCGTGCCGTGAAACGTGAAAGTTGCCCCCGGCTCCAGGAGAAAGTCGTCGTTTACCAACTGAAATAGACCTCCGCCGATCGCCAACTGCGGATCGACTCCACTGCCGGTAAACGCCCAGAAGTTCGCGTTTCCGTCGACGACTGCGGCAACTTGGTACGCCGCAACGACAGTGGGAACGAAAACGAATGCGCCAAATCCCGTCAAATTACTCGCCAATCCGCTGCGTTCTTGAATTACTTGCCCCGCAATGTCGCTAACCTGAGCAAACCCGCCGCCAGCTTGAAGCACCGGGTCGCCGTCATATCCGTCTACGCCGTCGTAACTGATGCGAGGCCCGGAAGCGTAATGAGTGTTTGCCACGGCGTGGTACGACACAAATTGATCGTCGTTGTCCATGCGCTCGAAATAAACCGCCAGCATTCTGCGCAGCTCTAGACTCTCCACCATGGAACGTCGCCCGACGCGCCAATCGGGCAAACGACGACGCCGAGACTTTCCCCTTAAGCCACTCCAGAGAGATCCGAATGCGGACATAGCTTCGCGCCTCAGAACGAGTACAGATTAGATTTACCACAAAAGCGCGAGCATTGTACTTTTTTAAGCTCCAGCCGCAAACATCTAAAGCTCGTCGCGCCCCGCGGTGTCTCATAACAAGGGCTGAATAATAATTTATTAATCACGCCAATATCAACAATAAACCAGCGAACCGCGAACAGATGCTCACGACAACTGCTAGCGACGGCTGAGACTTTAAGCGCCCGACGCAAACGGAGGCCCCAACAGTCGCTTACGGCCTGTAGTTCGGCTGAAGGCGACGTTGCCGCGCAGGGTCGCCAGCGGCGCCTGGACAATCTCAGTCCAGCTAAGAGTTCGCCGCTTCCGCGGGCGAGTGTTGCGTCCGCTCTTGCCGGTAGACGGAGGGGGACGCTCCCTCCTGCTCGACGAACAACACTCGCATCCGTTCGACGCTGGAGAAACCAGCCAAGTACGAAACGGTTTTGATCGGCAGCGTCGTTTCGACGAGCAGCCGTTTCGCGCGACTCACCCGACAGGCGTTGATTTCGTCGAGCACGCTGCGGCCCGTCGCCGCAGTAAAGCGGCGGTCGAGCGTGCGGCGGGTAATGGGCAACTGCTTCGCAATGTCGTTTACCGAGATCGGGCGATGACTGTGCGTCCAGATAATTTCCATCGCTTGTCGAGTGATGGGATCTTCGAGTCCTTGCTCGGCGCCTTGCGGCCCGGCGACTGCTTCGCCGGCCGAAGGCGCGAGCGCCTGCAAGGCGTCGGCTACCAGCCCAAGCCCATGGAGCGAAAGCAGGATCGAGTTCTGAATGGGATTGGAGACGACCTGTTCCAGCAGCGCATCGAACTGAGCCGTGAGCTTCGCCGTCGCACGAACGCGAGAGAGCGGTTTTTGCGGGGAAAGCAGGCCTAAATTAGCAAGGCGATGCGCGATTTCGCCGTTGAAGCAGATCCAGCGTTCGGTCCAACCGGTCGAGGGTTCAGGGCGATAACGGTGCCACACGCCGGGGAAGAGGAAGATCGCGGTCGGCTCGCGAAACTGCTGCGCGCCGGCCTGTTCCGTTTCAAACGTCCCGGCGCCTTCGCTGATGAACACCAGCGCGAATTCAGGCAATACGCGGCCGCGGCGCCAATCGAAATGGTAAACGGCGGGATGCCCCTTGGGCGGATACGATTGCTTCGGCGCGATCGTCATCTTGCCGGCGCTCGTGAGGTACGCACCCCAGTTCATCGCGTCGTCGTTCACCGGCAAGTAGTGATGGAAGTCTTGCATGTCAACTCGCGAATGGGCGGCGGGGCGGCTACCGGCTTGGCTGAGCGGAACGCGGCTGTCGCGACGCCGCGACGGCGGAACCATGCCGCGTGCGGCGAGAACGAAACTCGGACGGCGACATGCCCTCGCGGCGACCAAAGAGCAGGCCCATCCGCTCGGGGCTGCTGAAGCCGACTTGGTTGGCGATCGAACGAAGCGAGAGGTCGGTTTCGGCCAGCAAACGCTTCGCGCGATTCAATCGACAATCGTTGATCTCTTCCAGAATCGAGCGGCCTGTTGCGGCGGCGAAACGGCGATCGAGCGTCCGGCGCGCGACGGCGAGTTCTTCCGCGACGTCGTCGATCGAAATCGCGCGATGCGACCGCGTGCGAATAATTCGGAGGGCGTCGACGACCACGGAATCTTCGAATCGCTGCGACGGCGAACTACCAGCGACCGTCGCATCATTTGCCGCGGCGACCGCCTCGATCGCTTCGGCGACGAGCCGTAGCACCTGCAGCGAGTAGAGCGCGGTCTGCGACATCGCGTTGGTGCGGATCTGCTCGAGCTGCATTTCGAATTTGCCGACGAGCGTCGACTTGGCGTCGAGCGGAGCGACCGCTCGCACGGGATCAATCATGCCTTGCGTCCACAAACGGTGGACCAGTTCGCCGTTGTACGAGAACCAGCGCTCGTTCCAGCCGACGCTTTGCACGGGGCGGTAACGATGCCACACGCCGGGGAAGAGCCACAGCAAAGTCGGCCCGGTAAAGCGGACGGCGGGGGTGAGCTCTGACTCGAATTCGCCAGCGCCCTGGGCGACGAGCACCATCTGAAACTCGGGCAACGTCCGGCCGCGTCGCCAGTCGAAATGGTACAGCGCGGGATGGCCGAAAGGAGGGTAGGGGGCGCCAGGCAGGATCGTCGCGGCGCCGGCCCCAGTAACGTACGCACCGCACCGCAGCAGGTCGTCGTCGACCGGAAAATATCGAAAGAAACTCTCTAGCTCGGCCATTTTAGCGCGCCGTCCCAGACGAATGCGTGATCGACGAGTGGAGACTGCGGCAGTCTCAAACCAAGGGAACTGGCGAGACGGCCGTCATCTCTCTTGTAAACAGCGAACGGGCTTGCCGCAACCCTGCTACGGGCATGGGGAGGAACCTTTGTCGTAACTCCGCACGAGCGCCCGAGAGCGAGGAACGCGAAGACCATGGGCGTAGTGCGAAGCACGATTTTTGGCCACAGGCCTTCGTGCACCGCAACTAGGGCAACGATGAGACGAGGCCCGCAGCCAAAGGGCTGCGCGCGTCTACTTTCGCAAATCTTGGCGTTTTGTTCGTTAAATCCGCGGCGCCGCCGTCATGTACAGGCAGGCTTTTGCGTGCGGTTACTTCGCGCCGTCCTTCGCCCGGGCGATCGCGAAGTCGACGAGCTCTTGGCAGTGGAAGAAGGCTTCATCGAAGTTATGGCCTTGGCCTGCAATGACCTTCACCGTGACGCAATCGCCGGCGCCGGCGGCCTTGAATTTCTCGGCCACGGCGGCGGAGTTTGATTCGAGCGGCACCACTTCGTCGACGTCGCCGTGGACCATGAACATCGGCGTACGAGCGTCGATGAGTGGCTGCAAACGGGCGACCGGATTGTGCTTATCGAGTTGCCGTTGAAGCTCCGTTTCCGTGAGATTGTAAGCTGGCGCTGCCTTGGCGATGCTGGGGTACGCACTGAGATCGAACACTGGATAGATGCCTGCGATTCCAGCCACCTGCTCAGGGTGCTCGACGGCCCAGTTCGTAACCCACAGGCCGCCGCGGCTGCGGCCGAGGAGGCACGGTTTGCGGGCGAAGTCGCGGCGTTCAACCAGCTGCTCGTACAGTTTGCTGAGGGCCTCGCAACCTGCAGGGCTGCCGTACGCTTCGCCGGCGTCGATGCCCGCGACCGCGATGCCGGCGTCGACGAACTGCCGCTGCATCCACGCTTCGCTGGCGTCGGGATAGGCCGGCAATGCCGGGGCGTACATAATCCAGGGCTGCGGCGTCGCCTGCTTCTGTTCGTCGGGGAGAATGACAAATGCGCGATGCCCGTCGACGTCGAGATTGACGACCGGCAAGCCAAGCCGCTTGCTGAGCGCTTCACCGTAGGTTTCCTGACTTACCTCTTCCGCCTGCAGACGCAACGCCGCAGATTGAGTCAGCCAGCAAACGACGCAAATGAGGACAAACTTGGCGCAACGTACACGCGACATGGCAACGGTCCCTTGGATTGAGCCAACGCGGCAAGCGTTCGAAATGCTTACGACGCGTTGCATTAGGATTACATTTTATCGCAAAAGGAGTTCCGCTTGGTACGGACATCAGCGATGATAATGTCGCTAGGCGAACTCATCCGCACAGACTCGTCAAGCTGATTCCAGGTGATCGACGGGACGAACTTTTCAGAATTTCATAAGATCACAGCATCGCGCGACTGATTCTGAACGACCACACTTATTCATGACTTCAGCCTGCGGTCGTAGCCAGCTGCTTGAGCAGCGTACGACGAGCGGTTGGATTGAGGAGTAGTTTCATGGCTCGCACTCCCGCGCGACCTTCGCGTCGCGGATTCTTGAAGCAAGCGGCCGTGGCCGCGTCGGCGGCGGTTGCGGCGCCGATGGTGATTCCCGGTTCGGCGCTCGGCCTCGACGGCGCGACGGCGCCGAGCGAGCGGATTACGGTCGGCGGCATCGGCATCGGCAATCGCGGCACCTACGACCTCGGCTGCTTCCTTGAGCAGAAAGACGTCCAGTTCCTCGCCGTCGCCGACGTGAAGCAAGCCCGTCGCGATGCGGTGAAGGGGATCGCCGACAAACATCACGGCAACGGCGACTGCGACACCTACCGCGACTTCCGCGACCTGCTCGCCCGCGACGACATCGACGCCGTGCTGATCGCCACCGGCCCGAACTGGCACGCCACCGCGGCAATGTACGCGGCCCGCGCCGGTAAGGACATGTACTGCGAAAAGCCGTGCACGAAGAACATCGCTCAGAGCATCAACCTCGTCGACACGATGCGGCGGACGGGGCGGGTGTTCCAGGTCGGCACGCAGCGGCGTAACTTGCCGCACTTCGCATTTGCTTGCGAACTCGCCCGTACCGGCAAGCTTGGCAAGCTCAAGCGGGTCTACGCTCACCCGATGGGGATGTCGGCGATGATGAGCGGTTGGCTCCCTGCCGAGGCCACTCCGGACAAAAATGTCGTCGATTGGAACATGTACCTCGGCCCGGCGTCGTGGCGGCCGTACAATCCGGCGCTCCTCGACGGGTTTAACTTTGAAAAAGGCGGCGGCCTCGTCGGCGGCGGCGTGCTGGAGTGGGGTTCGCACTGCGTCGATCTTTGCCAGTGGGCGGTCGACGCCGACGGTCAGGCGCCGGTGGAATACGAGCCGCCGGCGAACAAGCAAATCGTCGCGCGGTACGCGAACGGCGTCGAGCTGATCTTCCGCGAAGAAGGTTGGATGCCGCTCGGTTCGTGCCCAGTGCGGTTCGAAGGCGAGACGGGTTGGGTCGAAACGGGCGACAGCGGCAAGCTGGTGCTCAGCTCGCCGGAGCTGCTCGCTGGCCGCGAAGTCGCTGAAATCGGCGGCTATCCGGCGACGTTCCATGTGCGCGACTTCCTCGACTGTGTGAAGACCCGCAGCCAACCGAAGGGGAACGCCGAAGCGGCCTGTTTCGCTCATATTGCGTGCCATGCGACGAACATCGCGCTGGCGCTCAATCGCACGCTGAACTACCACCTTGCCAAGCATGAGTTTGTGAACGACGACCAAGCGAACCGGCTACGGTCGGAAGCGCTGCGGGAGCCGTGGCGGATTTAATCTAGCAACTCATTACGCATTTACTCACATGCCTTCTTCCTTTGCGCCTTCGCGCCTTTGCGTGAGACATTCTTAATTGAGATCTCACGCAAAGGCGCGAAGGCGCAAAGAAGAGGGAGAATAAAGAACAATAAACTCACTCCAGGTTTGGAGAGATTTGACCATGACTATTCGGATGCCGCTTCTTCGTGCGTTGGCGCTTCTGTTGCCGCTAGTGGCTGCTTCGGCGGCGCGGGCGGAGAATCTGTTTGAGACCAATGAGGCCGCGCTCATTGAGGTGCTCAAGACGGGCGAGCCGGCGGCGAAGGCGATTGCTTGCAAGAAGCTCGCCGTGTTGGGAACAAAGGACTCGGTGCCGCTGTTGGCGCCGTTGCTCGAGGACGAGCAGCTCGCTTCTTGGGCGCGGGTGGCGCTGGAGGTGATCGACGACCCGTCAGCCGATGCGGCCCTGCGCGACGCGGCGAGCAAGGCGAATGGCCAGCTCGCGATTGGCGCCATCAATTCACTGGGGGCTCGCCGCGACCAACAGGCCGGGCAGCTTGTCGCCGATGCCTTCGCGGCAGCGATGAAGGCCGATGATATTGAAGCGGTTGACGCCGCGGCGTGGGCGCTCGGCCAGATTGGCGGCGACAGCGCCGTCGCGACGCTGCGTGGCGCGCTGAAGAACGAATCGCCCGCCGTGCGAAATGCGGCGGCGCAAGGGCTCGTGCTTGCTGCGGAAGGCTTGCTGGACGCCGGTCAGCAAAGTGCGGCCGCTCAAATTTACGACGACGCTCGCGGGGCGGAAGTGCCGGTGCAGCGGCAGCTCGAAGCGACCCGTGGGGCGATTTTGGCCCGCGGCGAGGCGGGGATTCCGCTCTTGGTCGAGCAACTCCGCAGCGACAACAAGAAGTTCGTGCAGCTGGGACTCGGTACGGCGCGGGAACTCCCCGGCGCCCAAGTGGCTGCGGCACTGGTGAAGGAGCTTGAAACGGCGTCGCCCGAGCGGGCGCCGCTGCTCATTTACGCCCTGGCCGATCGGAAGGAACTTGTCGACGCGCCGGCCATCTTCCGCGCGGCGGTCGAGGGGGATGATTCGATTCAACTCGCGGCGATCAAGGTGCTCGCTCGCGCGGATGCACCAGCGCGGATCGACGCACTGCTGCAAGCGGCGGCCGATGACAATGCTGACGTCGCCCGCGCGGCGGCAACGGCTCTCGCCGACATGCAGGGAACTCGCGTCAACGGTCACCTCGTCGAGCTACTACCGGCAGCCAATGGAAAGCAACTCGCCGTGCTGCTCAACCTCGTCGGCAAGCGGCGGCTCGAAGCGACCGATGCCGTGACGAAGGCGCTCGCCAACGATGACGCCGCCGTGCGGCAAGCGGCGCTCGCAGCGTTCGGCGAAACGGTGACGCCCGCGCAGTTGCCGCTGCTCGTGAAAGAGTGCGTCGCCGCCCGCGACGACGCCGACGCGAAGGTCGCGTGGCGAGCACTGAAGTCGGCCGCGGTGCGGATGCCCGATCGCGAAGCGTGTGCCGAGCAACTCGCCGCCGCGCTCGCAGGCGCCGACGCCGACGACCAAGCCCAGCTTGTCGACATACTCGGCGCCGTCGGCGGCAAGCAAGCGATCGACGCGATGGCCGGCGTCATGCAACAAGGTTCCGACGCGGTACTCGACGCCGGCACCCGGGCCCTCGGCAACTGGATGGAAGTCGACGCGGCGCCGGTGATGCTCGAGCTCGCCAAGAGCGTGAAGGGCGACAAGTACCAGGTGCGAGCCCTCCGCTCGTACATCCGGCTCGCGCGGCAATTCAAAATGTCCGACGCGGCCCGCGCCGAAATGTGCGAAAAGGCGCTCGATGCGGCGACTCGCAACGATGAACGCGAACTCGTCTTCGCCGTGCTCGAACGTTATCCGAACGAGCATTCGCTCCGCGTCGCCAAAGCGGCCACCGCGCAGCCAGAACTCAAAGAACGGGCCGTAAGAGTCGCGGAAGCGATTGAACAAAAATCTCCAGGCAATTGAGAGCCATCGGCGGCAGCCCGCAACAAAATGGTGGAAACGCCCTAAAATTCGGCGGCATTCCCCGATCACAGCGCGAAACCATTCCGCGCTAGCGTGCTAACCAATCTCATTGATCGTCGCTCGCCTGAGGCGAATGATGGAAGAGTTGGATCCTCTTCCACTCCTCGATTTGGGCGGCGGCTATGCGTTCATTATTGGCGGCATGTGTGGCGTTGTTGGCATTTGGCTCTCAGGCTCACGCCGATGAGAAGCCGCGGGCTTCGGCGGCAGAGCTCCACGCGACGCCGATCGTCGCGCCGGCGACGCCGCTTGTCACCTGCGACCCCTACTTCAGCATTTGGTCGCCGGCCGACCGGCTGACCGACGCCGACACGGCCCACTGGACCGGCAAGCCGCATCGGCTCACGAGCCTCGCGTCGATCGACGGCAAGGTCTTCCGCCTGATGGGCAAGGAGCCGACCGACGCGCCGGCGCTCGAGCAAAAGAGCGTCACGATCTCGATGACGCAGACGACCTACGAGTTTGCCGGCGAAGGCGTGAAGCTGACGCTGACGTTCACGACGCCCGCGTTACCGGAAGACATCGACCTCTTGTCGCGGCCGATCACCTACGTCACTTACAAGGCGCAAGCCGAAGATGGCAAATCGCACGACGTGCGGCTGATGTTCGAAGCCTCGGCCGAGCTGACGGTCGACGTGCCTGAGCAGGGAGTCGTCGGCAACGTCGAAGCGATCGACGGTCTCACCACGGTGCGGCTCGGCTCGAAGGAGCAAAACACGCTTCGCAAGAAGGGCGACGACATTCGGATTGATTGGGGCTACCTCTACCTAGCGGCGCCGAAGAGCGAAAACGCCGCCACGGCGATCGGCTCCCCCGCGAAACTGCGGAAGGCATTCGCCGCGAAGGCGAGCGGTGCGTCTGAGGCGAAGGCAGCGGCCGACCGCGCTACTGACCTGGCCGCGGCGGTGACGTTCGATCTGCCGAAGGTCGGCGCCGAGCCGGTCGAACGCTTCCTCGTGATCGCGTACGACGATCTGCTCTCGATTGAATACATGCACCGCCCGCTGAAGGCGTTTTGGCGGCGGAACGGACTCGAAGCCGCGGGCCTGCTGACCGAAGCGGTGCGCGACTACGCGAAGATCACGGAGCGTTGCGACAAGTTCGACGCCGAGTTACAGAAGGACCTGACCGCAGCAGGCGGCGAAGACTACTACGCCATCGGGGCGCTCGCCTATCGCCAGTGCTTCGCGGCGGGCAAGTTCGTCGCCGACGCCAACGGCCAGCCGCTGCAGTTCAGCAAAGAAAACCACTCGAACGGCTGCATCGCAACATCGGACATTTTCTACCCGATGTCGCCGCAGTTCATGCTGTTCGGCCCGTCGCTAACGAAGTCGTTCCTCACGCCGTTCATGAACTACGCGGCGAGCGAGCGTTGGAAGTTCCCGTTCGCCCCGCATGACCTCGGCACCTACCCGAAGGCGAACGGCCAGGTGTACGGCGGCGGCGAGCTGACCGAAGACAACCAAATGCCGGTCGAAGAGAGCGGCAACGTGCTGCTGCTGATGGCGGCGCTCGCGAAGATGGAAGGGAACGCCGACTACGCGTCGCTCTACTGGCCGACGCTGGTGAAGTGGGCCGAGTACCTGAAGGAACAAGGGTTCGATCCGCCGAACCAGCTCTGCACCGACGACTTCGCCGGGCACATGGCTCACAACGTGAACTTGTCGGGGAAGGCGATTTGTGCGCTCGGCGCGTTCGCCCAACTGTGCGAGATGCGCGGCGACGCGAAGCTGGCCCAAGAGTATCGCCAAATTGCGGAACAGTACGCCGCACGCTGGGTGAAGGAAGCAGCCGACGGCGACCACTTCCGGCTCGCGTTCGACAAGCCCGACACCTGGAGCCAGAAGTACAACCTCGTGTGGGACAAGCTGCTCGGCCTGGAGCTGTTCCCAGATGACGTGCGTCGGAAGGAGATGGACTTCTACCTGAAGTCGCAGAACGAGTACGGCCTGCCGCTCGACAATCGGAACGTGTACACGAAGCTCGATTGGATCTTGTGGACGGCGACGCTCACGCAAGATCGGAAGGACTTCGACGCCCTCACCGCGCCGGTTTATAAGTTCTTGAGCGCGACCCCGAGCCGTTCGCCGATGAACGACTGGTTCCGGACGAACGACGCCACGAAAGTCGGCTTCACCGCGCGGCCGGTGGTGGGCGGCGTCTTCCTGCAGTTGCTCTACAACGACGGCCTGTGGAAGAAGTACGCCAGCCGCGACGTCACGAAGGCGAAAGACTTCGCCCCGATGCCGAAGCCGCCGAAGATCACCACCGTGTTGCCGGCCGCGATCAGCAAGCCGGTCGTGTGGCGTTACACGACGACGAAGCCGGCCGACGGTTGGCAGGGAGTGAAGTTCGACGACGCGAAGTGGAAAGAAGGAAAGTCGGGCTTCGGCACGCGCGGCACGCCGGGAGCGATCATCGGCACCGTGTGGGATTCGCCGGAGATCTGGATTCGCCGCGAGTTCAACCTGCGGAAGGGCGCCAACCTCGCCGAGGTGCAGCTGTACGTCAACCACGACGAAGACGCCGAGATTTACGTCAACGGCGTGCTCGCCGCGACGTGCAACGGCTACAACGGCCAGTACGAAGCGATGCAGATGCGGGACGAAGCCCGCGCGACGCTGAAGCCGACCGGCAACACGCTGGCGGTGAAGTGCCGGCAGTCGACCGGCGGGCAGTATATTGACGTCGGCATGGTAACGGTCGAGCAGGTGGATGATGCGAAGACGGCGGCGGTGCAGCGGTAGGCTGGAGCCTTCAGCGCGTGAACTCCCCGTCGTCTAAAGCGTCGTCACAGTGCCAACGGCCCTGGAGGGGCCGAGTGATGTAGCCAGGGGCGCAAGCCCCTGGTCTAGCGTCGTTCAGTACCGTGCTAGCCCCGTGAGGGGCGACATCGCTCGACCCACGTCGAAGAGAACTGTGTCGCCCCTAACGGGGCTTTGGGCGTCGCATCGTCGTTGGCCAGGGGCTCACGCCCCTGGCTACACTATGCCGCCCCTCCGGGGCTGGGCTGCCGAAGCATTTCTCGTGCTTGAAAGCGGCTTCCCATTCGATTGCGACTCACTCGTGATAGCACCGGGTTGCGCGCTCTGGCTCCACTGGGGGCATTCCACTAGAATCCCGCCCCGCCTCCGTTTGCCGGAGGGTTTCAACTGCTTGAGGGTGCGCGCTGTCGGACGCTCAGAACTTTGAACACCACTCGCCAATCAACTGGGCCGGCCTCTGCGCCGCCTTCATTCCTAGAACGCCACCTCGTCGCGTTCACGATCCTGGCCATTCTCCAGGGTTGCGCGATCTGCATTTGGGCGCCGTCGGCCGAGACGTTTCTCGAAGGGCTGCGGTTCGGCCAAACGAACATTCCGATCGCCGTCGGGCTCATCGTGATGATGTACCCCTCGCTGGCGAAGATTCGCTTCGAGGAAATCGGCTCGCTCGTGCCGCACCTCAGCGGGTTGCGGTGGACGCTGCTGCAGCACTGGCTGCTCGGTCCGCTGCTGATGACGCTGTTGGCGACGTTGTTCCTGCGCAACGAACCGGAGTACGCGGTGGGGCTCATCCTTATCGGGCTCGCGCGCGGCCTGGGCGGCATCTCGGTGTGGACGAAGTTGGCCGAAGGGGACCAACAGTACGCGAACAGCATCGTCACGCTCAACGCGTTGTTTCAATTGATTCTCTACCCGCTGCTGGCGTGGTTCTTCGTGTCGATGCTGCCGCCGCTGATCGGCATGGGAACGGCTGCGTTCGATGCGGAGATCTATCAGTACTATGGCGCCGTCGCGATTTACCTCGGCATTCCGCTGGCGATCGCCGTCGGCGTGCGGCTACTGTTGGTGAAGTGGCGCGGCCGCGAGTGGTACGAAGCGTCATTCGTGCCGTGCATTGCTCCGCTTCGTCCCGCCGCGATTCTGTTCACCTCGGTCGTCATCTTCTCGCTGAAGACGGACGAACTGCTCGCGATGCCGCTGCAGCTGCTGCAAGTCGGCGCCCCGCTGGCGATCTACTTTTGCGTGATGTTCTTGTGGTCGTTCTTCAGCGAGACGAAGCGCGGGGCCTCGTACTCGCGGACGTCGACAATTGCCATTTCGAGCGCGAGCAGCAACATCGAGCTCGCCGTGGCGATGGCGGTGACCCTGTTCGGCATCGACTCGGCCCAGGCGTTCGCCACGGTCGCGGGGCCGCTGGTGGAGATCCCGGCGATGGTCGGCTGCGTGAGCGCGGCGTGGTATTTCCAGCGGCGATATTTCTCGGCGCCCGAGGGAATTCACCGGCTGCCGGCGGAGACGGTGGTGACCGGTTCGAGCCGTTGGAAGCGGCCGTTGAGCTCGACTTCTTCGACGCCCTGAGCGCGGCAAGTCGATTGACCCGGAAATTTGACGCCTGGCACGCCTCGCACAGAGCCGCTCGGTTGGTACGCTAGAACGATGCCTAGCGTCACCAACATTGCCGGTTATCAGTTCGTCCCCCTGAATGATCTCGCCCCGTTGCGGCAGCAGTTGCTGCGCGACTGCAAAGCGTGGGGGCTGCGCGGCTCGATTCTGATTAGCCCCGAGGGGATCAACCTGTTCGTTGCCGGCAGCGAGGCGTCGATTGAGTCGCTGCTCGCGGCGGTGCGGGCGCTGCCGGGACTGGCGGACTTCACGCCGAAGTACAGCGTTAGCGACGACCAGCCGTTTCGGCGGATGCTCGTGCGGATCAAGAAAGAGATCATCGCGTTCGGCGTGCCGGGGATCGAGCCGGGCCGGCGCACGTCGCCGAAGCTGCCGCCGCACGAGCTGAAGCGGTGGCTCGACGAAGGTCGGCCCGTGACGCTGCTCGACACGCGCAACGAATACGAAGTGCGGCTCGGCACGTTCACGAACGCGAAGACGCTCGGTATCAATCACTTTCGCGATTTCCCCGCGGCGGTGGCGGAGTTGCCGGCCGAGATGAAGCAGCAGCCGATCGTGATGTTCTGCACCGGCGGCATCCGCTGCGAGAAGGCGGGGCCGTACATGGAACGCGAGGGGTTCGAGCAGATCTTTCAGCTCGACGGCGGCATCCTCAAATATTTCGAAGACTGCGGCGGCGATCACTACGACGGCGAATGTTTTGTGTTCGATCGCCGCGTCGGGCTCGATGCGGGGCTCGTTGAAACAGCGAACGCCCAGTGCTACTCGTGCCTGGCGCCGCTGACGCCGACCGACCAGCGCGACGAGCGTTACGAACCGGGGAAGACCTGCCCGTACTGCTACGTTGCCGCTGGCGAGCAATTGGAGCGAACGCTGGCCGAGCGGGCGGCCGCCATCGCCGCCGCCACGACGCCGCTGCCGGGGAGCGCGCCGTACGACAACTATCGACCGATCACGATCTCGGCGAAGTACGATGGCCGCGAGTTGCTCGCCATGTTGTGCGAGGTCTTTCCGCATCTGTCGCGAGAGTATTGGCAGGAGCGATTCGATCGCGGGCTGCTCCTCAACGACAAGCATGAGCCGGTCGCTGCGAGCCAGTTGGTTCGTGCCGGGCAGCGGTATCTCAATTCAACGCCCGCGATGTCGGAACCCGATGTGAGCGCCGACATTCGCGTGCTGTATGAAGATGCGGCGCTCGTCGTCGTCAACAAGCCGGCGCCGCTGCCGCTGCATCCTTCGGGTCGGTTCAATCGCAACACGCTGCAAGCGATTCTCAACGAGGTTTATCAGCCGCAAAAACTGCGGCCGGTCCATCGGCTCGATGCGAACACGACCGGCGTGGTAGTGTTCGCACGCACGGGGGCCTGGGCGTCGCGGGTGCAGCCGCAGTTCGCTGCAGGGAATGTTGAGAAGGTTTACCTAGCGAGGATTCAAGGGACGCCGGCAGAAGCGGGGTTCATTTGCGAGGCGCCGATTGGAACCGAGACGACCGACCTCGGCGGCCGCGCGATCGACGAGCAGGGGCAAGCGGCGCGCACTGAGTTCCGTTTGTTAAAAACGTTTGCCGACGGCACATCGCTCGTCGAAGCGCGTCCGATCACCGGCCGCACGAACCAAATTCGCGTCCACCTGTGGCATCTCGGCTGGCCAATTGTTGGCGAGCAAGCGTATCTGCCGGGGCGGCAACTGGGCGAGACGCAGACACACGGCGTTGATGATCCGCCGCTTTGTTTGCATGCGCTGCGGATTGTGTTTGATCATCCGCAGACTGGGGAGCGGGTGACGTTTGAGGCTGCGGCGCCGGGGTGGGCGGGGTGAAGCAATCTGGGTGGCGTACTCTCGCCCTCAAGGCGTGAGCATGTGAAGTCCAAAGCGTTCAACTAGTTTGCTCCGGCGGGTCGTTGACTCGCGGCTACGAACGCTGAAAGTGTTTAAGCTTCCAGCCCAGGGTTCGACGCGCAGCGGCGTACCCTGGGATTGTTGGATCGTGATTGGTCGCAACCCTGTAAGGGTTGCATCGCTCGGCTCGCCGGTGCGACGCTTCAACCCCTTCAGGGTTGGTGCAGCCCTCGGACCAATCAACCCTGGGCTGGAGGATGCAACGCCGCTGGCGTTGAGACCGCGCCGCCGGGGCGGGCGTTTTAACTCAGCATGGGTGGCATGCTCTCAGCCCTTAGCCGTCAGCATGTGAAGTCCGCAGCGTTCAACTGGTTCGCTCCGGCGGGTCGTTGACCCGCGGCTACTTTTTCTGCGGTACTTCTAGGATTTCTTTGCGGCCGCCGAGGCCGGGTTGCCATTGGAGGGTCATGCGGTCTTCGAACTCCGCGGCGCTCGCAGCGAGTTCGTGAAGCCAGGGCGTCGGCGCGTAGAACATTGCCGGGACAATGAGGACGTTGCGGCGATTTTCGTCTTCGAGTTTCTTCAGGACGTTGGGGAGCGCGAGTTCACCATCGGCCGTGGCGATGCGGGTGCGATGGAAGCGACTCGCCTTCGTGAGCGGATCGTCCGCTTCAAGCTTCTTCCACGCGGCGATCTCGTCGGCGGAGACGCCGGCGGGAAGGACGATGACCGTCGTGCCGCCGAAGGGGCCGGGGCATTTGGGAAGGGCGCCGGGACGAGCGGCGGCGGTCGACGTGATTGCTGTTGAGATCACCTCGCCTTCACCAGCGGTCGGCGCCGTTGAGGCGACCGCGACGGGCGTGTTGAGTTGCTCCGACAACCAGCGCGATTGTAAACGGCCCCAATGCTGCGCGCGGGCCGAGGGTTCAGCAACGACGAGCATTTTGCCGGCGCGCTTTTCAACGGCATCGGCGACTGGCTTGCCGAGTGCGACGGCGAGCAAATTGTCTTGTTCCGCTTCGCGCTGCCACGGATCGGTCGCCGCCGCGACGAAACGGCTCGGAACGCCAACCTCCGTGTACGCGGCCAGTTCTTCCTTCCACCATTCCTCAGAATCGGCCGGGCCGGTGACGACTAGCGAACGCTTAGGCCGCGCCGATTCAAGGCGATACTCCGGCAGCGGCAGTGGAATGTCTTTTAGTTTGGCGTAGTGGCGTGGATTGATCGCGACCGCGCTCGCGCTCAGCCGGTCGGTCTGCAAGATGACGGCGGCGACGACGGTGGCGCCAGCGCCTTCGCCCGCGAGTGCCACGTGCTGCGGATCGATCGGAAAGTGCCGCAGCAAGTAGGCCCAGGTCTCTTCAACGCCCCCGAACAGGCCGCCGATGTCTTCGGTAAACGTCGCCGGCAAGAACCAGCGGCCGCCGATGGCGAGATCGAACTGCCGCTCTTGCGTCGGGGCCTCGATAACGGCGATCGCCGCCGCGTCGCCGAAGTGCTGGCGGCAAAGTTCCATCCCTTCTTCCGCGGTGAGGCCGTCGTCGCTGAGCCAAATCAACAGCGGCACGCGACGCTCCGGCGAGGCATCCTTCGGCATATGGAGTAGATAGGAGAGCGAGCCGCCGATGGCGACGCTCCGTTTGCCTTGGTCGATGTTCGAGGCCCGCGCTTCGACGAGCGCTTCGTAGTCGGCCGCCGGCGTCCCCGTGTTGCGATGCGAAATCGGATTCGACGTCGGCACGATGGCGACCGTTTTCACCTTCGCGTCGGGGTTGCGTTGCCGGAACTGGTCGACCACCCCTTGCCAGTAGGCCGAGTGAAAGCCGCCGTTCACGTGCAGCACCGCGTACCCCGGATGCTGCTTGAGCGCGTCGGCGCAGGCTTCGCCCATCGAGTTGTCCCACAGCGACTGCGTCGAGTGGAGGCGTTCCTCGTCAGTCTCCGCGGTGCTCATCATGCCGGCGTGGCCGCGGATGGCGTTGTCCATTCGCTTCCAATACTCCGGCGAGTTGGCGAGATACTCGCGCGGCGTCACAGCGCGGTCTTCGGCGGAGAGCGAGTCCCACGCCTCGGGCCCGGCCATCATCAGCCGCTGTCGCACCGGGGCTGGAAAATTGGCGGCGATCACCGGGATCCCGGCCTCTTTCGCACGCTCGACGAGCGGCCGATAGGCTTCGTGGTAGTTGCCCCACGGACGGGCCTTCGCGAGGAAGGTGGCTTCGTCGATCTCGCCGGCGAGATAACGGTCGAGTTCCGGCTGCACGTCGCGGTCGAACATTTCGAGCGACAGGACGACGCGGTTGTCGCGGTTCGTGATCAAGCAGTCGAGAATTTCCAACTGCAAGCGATGAGTCGTTTCGTCAGTGTGCTGCTCGCCCAGGAACACAGCGTCGGCCTGACCGAGTTGACTGATAAACTCGTCCTGCGACACATCAGCGTCGGTGCGACCATCGCGAATCGCAATCGAGCGTTCAATAGCGGGAGCACCCCAAGGCTCGGCGAACACCGCCGTCCGAGCGGCGCAGAAAAAGAGGACGATGAGAAGCCCGCGGAAGACTCGCTTCGTTCGTTGCCGAAGTCTCGAAGTTACGGGCAACCGTTCTTCTGCAGGATTGGGCAATTGGCTGAACGACATGATGCGCTCGCGTGGTGAGTTGTCCGTAAGGGATGCAGGTTACCTTAGTCCATTGCACAGCGATCTCAAGGGCGTACAGCCTCAGGCGAAAAACATCGCCCGGCCCACGAGTCGTCGCGGGCCAGGCGCGTTGCCTATCTGATTCGTCGCGTACTACTTGCGTCGGCGCCGCGCCGCAAGGCAAGCCACGCCGCCGCATGCCGCCAGCGCCAGCGTCGCCGGTTCCGGCACCGCGGCGCGGGCGATCGTGTCAACTTGCGTTCCCTTGAAGCTCGTCGACGTGCCCAGAGCAGTCGCGTTCAACGTGTAGCTCGCAACATTGCCCGGCAAGGTCCACTCGAAGAGGTAGCCCTTGGTGTAATCGGGGCCTTCGCCGTAGCCCGCCGCGACGCCGGCGAACAGGCCCAGGTCTTGAAAGCTGCCCGTGCCGGTCGAGGTGGTGTACGCCGTTGGGTAGATCCATGTCGCCGTAGCGTCGTCGTAGAGCTTGTTCATGTACTCGACGCCGGTGGCAAGGCCGATCGGTGCGCCGCCTAGGGGCGTCACGGTGACGGTGTTGAGATCGAGCCACTCACCAATGCGGTCGATGGAAAGCTGCCAACGAATCGTCGTGTTGTAGCCGGCGCCAAGGTTGTAATCGGGTACGGTGGCTGTCGGCTGGATCTTTGCGCTAAAGCTGTAGATGCCATAGGTGCTGGTCATGAAGCCAACCGCGCTGCCGGCCTTGGCCGTGCCGTTCGGATTCACCGGAGCGTACTGCGCCTGCAACGCGGCGAGTTCGCTGGGGCTGGTCGGCGTTTGGTACGCTTCCTTGGCGCCGTTCGCGCGATAGCCAGGCGAGTTGTTGGCGCCAGCGGCAGCGAAGCCGTTGATCCATTCTTGGTAGGTCGAGTTCGGCTGGCCCTGCCAGGTCGGGTCGATGAACCCGTCGTTGTAGAGGGCGGCCGAGACGCTCGTCGCCAAGCCGACGGCGAGCAATATGGCAGCCATCGCCGCCTGGAACATTGTTTTCATGAGACAAAACTCCTGAACAAAATGGTGCAACTCACTGTTGCGGAATTGAAATGGAGAGAGCTACGCCGACGACGCTCGCTGACCTGGCGACGAAACTGTGCTGAGCAGCGAGCGATGCGGTTGAGTGGCGGTGAAGCGGCACCCGTGGAGCCCTAGCTGCGGCGACGATGCCGCACGATCAGCCCGCAGAGGCCAACGGCGCCGAGCGCGAGCGTCGTCGGTTCCGGCACGGCGACCTGATCCACTTGGAAAGCGAGGGATTGAGTGAAACCGAGCGTCAGCGTGATCGCGTAAGAATCAATCGCTTCTGCGATGTTCGCGAGGTCCCACGAGTAGTGGTAGTAGTCTGCAACGGTCCCAGTGCTGGTGAACGTCAGCAACGAGGGAATAAGGCTCTGACTGCCGCCGTTGTAAGAAAGGGCGAGGCCGAACGGCGCGGCGTCGAAGTTGTTGATAATGCCCTGGAACTCAAGCGACGTCAGGCCGCTTTCAATGGTCGAGTCGGTCAGCGTAATCACGCCGTTGCCGTAGAGCCCGGCGCCGGCTGGATAAACGCTGCCGGAGATGCGCGTCATCACCGCGTCGCCAGAGCCGGCGACGTTCGAACCAAAACCGTTCACGAAGGCGTTGGTGGCTGTCGTTTGATCGCCGCGCCCATGCCGGTGCGGTTCATTTGGTTCCAGCCGTCGACGGAGACGGAATCGGGCACGTCGACGAACGACGCATGGATCGTGTTGGCCGAAGCTTGGGCGCCAAGGCCCAGGACAGCGAGACCGAGCACGGCCAAAAATGCAAACTTCATGAGACTTACTCCAATAAAAAAACGGGGGTGCAGCGCGGTCGATACAGCGACCGCGACAGTGGACATCCTTGGGTTGCCTTCGATGACGGACGTCATCGCATGCGATCACGACTTGGTCGTGCGTCGGGTTAGGCACATCCCGACGAAGCTGGCGACGACCGCCAGCGAAATGGCTGTAGGTTCCGGCACGGCGGCGACGGCGCTGCCAGCGGAGGGCGCCGTCGCGGCGCCGAAGTTAGCGTTCCAATCTTCGAGCTGCCCGCTCGTGTAGGTCGTTCCGACGCCGCGCTGCCAAACCAGGAAGTCGGCGCCGTCGACGACGCCGTCGGCGTTGAAGTCGCCGACTAGCCCAGGCTCAACCGGCGGCCGACGACGAAGTTCGCCAGCGAGGGTTCGCCGTTCATGCTGCCGATCGCCGTGTCGAGTCGGGCCGCGCTGAAGGCGCCATGGTTGACGTTGCCGTAGTGCACGCGAAAATCGCCAGTCCACTCGGGCATCCAAATCGACCAGAGGTTTTCTTGCCACGGAATCTCGCCGTGCGGACTTGGCTCGCTGATCGCTTGGAAGTTAAGCCCCCAGTGCAGAATCGAAACGCCGCCGGGAATAGGCGAACCGTCGTGCAGGGTGATCTCGATGCCGAGCGGGTCGTAGCCTTGTTCGTACGAACCGTCGGGATTGCCGATGGCGAGCATCGGGCGCACGTCGGGGTTCGCGGCGGAAGAAGTTTGAAATAGCGCAAGCGTGCCGCCCGCGCGACTCCCCGTGGCGCCGCCGTAGTTGCCGGCGAGGATCGTGCCGGTGAAGTCGCCTGTGTAGGCGTAGAAGTTGCCGCTGGTGGTGATGTACCCCGGAGCCGACGCAGTGATCGTGCCGCTGAAGACGGGCCCGCTGCCGTCAGTTTGCAAACCGCCGATCGCATCGACTTGCGCTGAGCGCGAATTCAGACGACGGGCGTACAGGTCCGACCACTCTTGCCGCGTCGTGTGGGCGTCGCCGAGCGTCCACAGATTGGTGATCGAGGTGACGTCGGGCGTGCCGGCGCTCTCCACGCCAAAGACGTTGCCGGGGCCGTCGCCAAACGTCGGGAGGTAATTGTTCGGACCGTAAGTTGGCACGGCCGAGGGCTCAGCAAAATGTTTTGAACCGTCGATCGCCGCATCAGCAGCCGCCGACAGCGCCAACAGTAGGGCCACGGCAAGAGCGACGCCGCCCAGTCGTTTGAGTATGTGGTGATGCATGGTGGGTTCCTGCGTGTCAGTAGTCGCCAAGCTGCTGCTTCGCGGAGTCGTTAGGGGGGCGAATTCAGTTCAAAGTCGAAGTCGCCGCCGCCTTGCTCATCGACCTCGACCTGCAGCGGGGTGGCCGCGGCGTAAAGCTCCGGCAGCGGCCGGCGCGGTTTGCGTTCGGCAGTGGGTAGATCGGGGTCAACGTCAGGCGGGTCATCCACGATTTGCACTTGGTAGCGGCCCGGCAGTAGCCCGACGTCGGCGAGCAGGCGGTAAGTTCCGTCCTTCACGAGGCAGCCGGTTTTCTTTTGCCCCTCCGCCGTCGGCACGAACAAGATTCGTGCTTCGCTGAGTGGCTGACCATCGAGCGTGACGATTCCTTGAACTCCGTGTTTCGTCGGCCCACCGCAGCCGAAGCAACAGGCGAGTGCGATCGCCAGCGCTAAAGTCCTTCGATGCGAAGTCGTGCGAATCATGGCGCCGCTCCCGTCTCGCCGTCGTCGCGCTGTGCGAGGCGTTGCAGCGTCACGTCGGCGGTCGTCTCCGCGATGAAGCGGACCGCGCCGTCGACCAGCGCCATGTTGACGCCGCCCGGATGATCGCTGCGGAACGTAACCCATTCGTCGCAGCCGGTGATCAGTCGATCGGCGTTGAAGACGCCGCTGAAGCCGCCTTGGTTGGCGTTCATCGGATAAAAGTCGTACCAGAGCGGGCAGCCGTAGCACGGGACCGTACCGCCCGTTTCGACGTCGACCCCGCACAGGACCGTGTCGGGCGGCGCGACCGCGGGCGGATAGATCAGCCCAGCATCCATGTCGCCAAGAAGAAAGGTGTTCGAGCTACCGTCGAGCGACGCGATCAGCGAGACGCTGGTCTTCTTCAACAGCGAACTCTTCGGGTCGACGATGGCGCCGTTGTGGTACGTTTCCTTCGGCTGGCCGCTGCCGGTGCAGCACTTGCCGAAGTGGGGATAGCCGCTGCCGGTGGTCATCGCGTAGCCCGACCAGGCGTAATTCGGCTCGGCGCCGGCGAACGCCATCGACGGGCAGCGGTAGGCGGGAATCGCGACGCTGCGAATCTGCGCGTTGTCGGCGTGGCCAATCGCACGCTTCACGTTGTACGTCGCGAACAGCGACTGCTGCTCCATGTACGGCAGAATCGGAATGAACGCGCTGCCGCCGGTGAACGTGCGGAGCGAACCGGAGCCGTACGACGTTTCCGTCCCGGGCAGTTGCTTGTGGACGGCGTCGTGCTGATGGAGCGCGAGGGCGATCTGCTTCACATGGCTGACGCATTGCGCGCGGCGCGACGCTTCACGGGCGGCCTGAACCGCCGGCAGCAGCAGCGCGACGAGCATGCCGATGATCGCGATCACCACCAGCAGTTCGACGAGCGTGAACGCACGGCGTTTCGATTGCTGCACGCAGTGCAGCGACGGACGCATCGAGCGACGACTTCGCAACGATGTGCGGCCATACGGCCACACAAACCTAGAAATCATGAGAACCAGCCAATAACGCAAATAGCTGGAGTACGACGCCGCCTAAACTCCTCGCAATTCGGAGGGATAGGGACGTGAGAATCCGCCAGCAAGACTATCGGAGGGACGAGTCGACCGCAGAAGACTCGTATGCTGGCGGGCGAAGAGGCGCTGGCTAGCAAGCAATGAAGTGAGATTAAATCTCAGGTATCCAAGTACCTTATTTCAGTTCGAGAGCGTCGTCAACCGTCGAGCCGGATAACTTCTCAGTTTCCAGAGACGCCTAGATGACTCTCTTTTCTTTTTTAAGCGTAAAGTAGCGGCGACCGTGCGGTAATTGAGCGCTCGACTAACGCTGCAAAATCAATTTGTTGTTACGCGTCAGCAGCAGACGGTAAACTTTGCCGTCGTGGTGGATGCACGCCATCTTCTGGCCCTGAAACAACTCCTCGGACGAAACCGAACGCGGGGCAGGGGGCGGTTCGGGACGCTCAGGCAGCGGCGGCGCGGTCATCATCGTCTTTCACAGAAGCTGGAGTTTGGAGAAAGTTCAGCCGCTGAAGATCGCCGTACGAAACCGCGATCTTCAGCGACGGTAAGTTTGCGGTGAAATTAAACTTCCGCGCCGACGTCGAAGCCGAGCTCCTGCACCAGTTGCAGCAGCCAGGCGTGAATGCGGTCGTCGGTCAGCCCCGGCTCGTTGTCTTCATCGAGGCCGAGGCCGAGGAAGTGGTCGTCGTCGAACATGCCGGTCGATTCGTGGAAATCGTAACCGTCCGCGGGCCAGACGCCGATCAGCGAGGCGCCGCGCGACTCAACCTTTTGCCACAGTTCGCCGAGGGCGTCGAGGAAGTTGTAGGGATAGCCGACCGCGTCGCCCATCGCGAACAGGGCGACCTTCTTGCCGGTGAGATCGACCTGGTCGAGCTTCGGCAGGAAGTCGGCCCAATCGTCTTGCATCTCGCCGATGTTCCAGGTGGAGCAACCGAGCAGCAGGATGTCGTATTCGGCAAGCTCGGCCGGCGCGGCCTTGGCGACGTCGCGCACGGGATCAGGAATCAGCTCACCGAGTTCCGCCTTGATCTTGTTGGCGGCCATCTCGGTGTTGCCAGTGCTGGAGCCGTAGAAGATGCCAATTCGCATCGAAGATCTCCTTGTCGTCGTAGGTCGGTGTGAGAAACGCGTCTTCTGCAGGGACGCGCGGTTGGCGGGATTGGTTCGTGGGGCTTAGTCGTCGCCTTCGGGAGAAGACCAGTCGCTGGCGAGGATGGCTAATCGTTGGCGGCAGACGTTGGCATTCGTTTCGTCGCCGACACTGTCGAAGATCGTTTGCATGAGCGTCAGGCAACGGATGCAGCTGAACTCTTCGCAGTCGACCCCTTCGAGCAGGTAGGCGCCGGCGGCCGAGCAGCCAGACTCGTGGAGCATCCACGCCAGGCGGACGCGGTACTCGACGTTTTCGGGTTCGAGATGATGCGCGCGAAACATGCTCGGCAGGATCTGCTTCACCGGCCGGCGGAGTCGTCGCATGTAATGGACGATGCCAAGATGCGGATCGGCGCGATCGGGAAAACTCTCCGCGGCGCGACGGCAAACCTGCAGCGCGAGCTCGCATTCACCGCAGCGACCGAGTCCGGCGGCAAGCGTGGCGAGCAGATCGACGGCAAGGTCGGGCAGCGTCGCCAAGTGGCAGTAGATCGCAGAGGCCGATTCGCGGAAGCCGCCCCGGTCGTAGCACTTGGCCAGCACCAACTGGGCTCGCGGCGAGAGCGGGATCAGGAGACTCGCCCGCTCGATCGCCGTGAGCGCCAGCTCGAAATCGTCCTTCGCGTAGGCGAGCGTACCCAGCAGTTCCCACAGCCGCCCGTCGTCGGCCCGCTGATCGAGGTCGGCCGTGACGAGGTCGACGGCGTCATCGATACGGTTGACGTTGAACAAGCCAACCGCTCGCTCGTACGTGTCGTCGATTGCGGAATTCGCCACGGCGAAGCCTCCAGAAATAGAGGGTAGGGGGTGTGCTGGACGCGGCCTTTTCAGCCGGCTTTCGGGGATTTGGGGCGATTCGTCGCCTCAGTCCGCCAACACAATTGATACTGACTCTCAATATCAGTAGCATAACGGTCACTTAAAGGGCTTCAAGCCCGCTATTTGACATTTCCTGCAAACTCTCAAACCGACAGCGCTCGTAAGGTGCTGTTCCAGAGTTGGATTCAATCGATGATTAAGCCCTTTGCCGCTCTGACGATCGCCCTGCTAAGTTGCGTCTGCCTCCACCCGCTCGCCCACGCCGAGCGGTACGAATTCGATCACGAGCACGTCTTGGGAACGTCGCTCGGCATCGTGATTTCGTGCGACGACCTCGCTGCTGCGCAAGCCGCAGAGGCTCGGGCCCTCGCGGAAATCGATCGGCTCGCGCTCGTTTTCAGCACCTACAACGCCGAGAGCGAATTGAGCCGCTGGCAGCAAACCGCGGGCTCGCCGACCGCCGTTTCGAGCGAACTACTCGAAGTCCTCGCGGCGAGCGATCGCTGGCGCGACGCGAGCGGCGGCGCCTTTCAGCCGGGCGTCGCAGCGCTAAGCCGCGTGTGGCGCGAAGCAGAGAAACTCGACCGCGCTCCGTCGGCCGCCACGCTCGCAGCGGCCGCCAAGCTCGCGAACGAAACGCACTGGAATCTCGACGCCGCCCACAATACGGCAACGCGCCTCTCCGCGACGCCGCTTTCGCTCGACGGCATCGCGAAAGGTTTTATCACCGAACGGGCGCTCGCCGCGACGATGGACGCGCCCGACGTGACGGGAGCGCTGCTCAACATCGGCGGCGACATGCGCGTCGCGGGCGACGTCACGGAAACGATTCGCATCGCCGATCCACGGCAGCACGCCGTCAACGCCCCGCCGATCGCGACGGTTCGCGTCGCCAATCGAGCCATCGCCACCAGCGGCGACTACCGCCGCGGTTTTGAAGTGGAAGGCGCCTGGCACTCGCACATCATCGACCCGCGTTCCGGCAGCCCGGCCGTCGCCGCGGCGAGTGCGACGGTGATCGCCGCCAACTCGACCGACGCCGACGCCCTCGCAACGCTCTGCAACATCCTGCCGGCGGAGGAAGCGCTCGCACTGGTCGAGGCGACGCCCGGCGCTGCAGCGCTCATCGTCACCGCGGACCGTCAGCAGTTCAGCACAGCGAACTGGCGTTCGTTCGAAACGACGACGCCAGTTGTGTTCGCTTCCGCCGAAGTCGAAACACCGGCGGCCGCGACCAGCGAAGCGAAAGAGACGGCAAAGGAAGCCATGCCGTCGTCGACTGCTGCAACGGAGGGTGGTGCAAAGAAACCAACGACGGAATCGTCTGAAACAGTCAAAGCGCCAGCGGAAAAACCAGCCGAACCTGCCACAGAGTTGCTGGAACTCGTCGTCGACTTCGAAATCAATCGCCCCAGCGGCCGCCGGCTGCGACGCCCCTATGTCGCCGTCTGGCTGGAAAACGCCGACGGCTTCGCGGTAAAGACAGCCGTTCTGTGGCTGCAAACCGAACGCCCCGGTCCGCGGTGGCACCGCGATTTGTCGCGGTGGTATCGTAACGAGGGAAATCGCAAGCTCGTCGGGCTCACGCCGCTGGTCGGCACGGTCGCCTCCGCGACGCGTGGGCCCGGCAAGTACCAGGCGCTGTTCGACGGCACGAGCGACGAGGGGACGCCGCTCAAGCCGGGGAAGTACACGCTGTTCATCGAGGCGGCTCGCGAGCACGGGACCTATCAGTTGATTCGCCACGAGATGGCGCTCGGCAGCGAGCCGATCGCCGCAACGAAGCTAGAAGGCAATGTTGAAATCAAGTCAGCCTCCGTCGCCTACCGACCAAAGCCCGCCGCCCCCGCACCAGCCGCCAAAAAATAGAGTGACGCTGCGGCGCGTCGACTCGGGCGCCATCGTCAATCAGCGGAATCGCTCGAAGCAGTTCGCGGGGGCGATGCGGTGGCTGCACGTCTATTTGTCGATGTTCGCGTTCGCGTCGCTCATCTTCTTCGGCGTCACCGGCGTCACGCTCAACCATCCCGATTGGTTCGGCGCCGATATGGAGCGAGTGAGTGAACGGCAGGGAACGCTCGATCGGAAGTGGCTTGGCGAGGGGAGCAAAGAATCGGCCGCGGAGGAGTCGAACGTCGACAAGTTGGCGATTGTCGAGTTCTTGCGAGCTGAGCAAGGCGTCCGCGGCGCGCTCGGCGAGTTTCAAGTCGACGAGTACGAGTGCGTCGTCATGTTCAAGGCGCCGGGGTACATCGCCGACGTGATCATCGACCGCGAGACGGCGGAGTTTACCGTCACCGAGGCAAGCTACGGGCTGGTCGCGGTGATGAACGACTTGCACAAGGGGCGCGACGCGGGGCCGGCGTGGTCGCTGATCATCGACGTCGTGTCGGTGCTGACGGTGGTGCTGTCGATCACCGGGTTCGTGCTGATTTTTTACCTGCGGAAGATGCGCGTCGGCGGCCTGGGGACGGCGATCGCAGGCGGAGTGATTGTGCTGGCCGTCGCCGCGTATGTGTCCTTCTAGCCCCTGGCTCCGCCAGGGGGTCGGTCTCCATCTCGTTGGATAAGTCTATCCAAAAAAGCGAGATCATTCTGAATGTTCTGGCTCCCTCCCCCTTGAGGGGAGGGCTGGGGAGGGGGTGGAACCCTGGTACCCACTTCAATCACCCCTCCCTAACCCTCCCCCTCAAGGGGAGGGGACCTCATAATTTCCTTCCTCAGAGGGCTAGCGACTGGCGATATGAATGCGACGAGAGACGGTCGCTTCTATGCAATCCCGTCGACGGCATGGAAGCAGCGAGTAGCAAGTTGCTCCACCGAGCCAACCTCGCTCCGTTGAAACTGATCAGAAACCCGCCCATCGGCCAGCACGACAATCCGATCAGCATACGCGGCGACCATCGGTTCATGCGTCACCACGGCCACCGCGCGGCCGTCAGCAGCGGCGACTTGCCGCAGCAGCTCGCACACAGCGAGCACATTCTTGCGATCCAGATTGCCGGTCGGTTCGTCGGCCAAGACGACTTGCGGATTGCTGACGAGCGCGCGAGCGATCGCGACGCGTTGCTGCTCGCCGCCGGAGAGGAGCGGCGGGCGGCGCTTAGCGAACGACTCCATCCCGACGGCGGCGAGTCGCTCGGCGGCGACCGTGCGAGCCTGCGACCGTCGGCTGCCCGCCAACAGCAGCGGTAAGGCGACGTTGTCGAGCACGCTCATCGTCGGCATCAGGTTGTACGCTTGAAACACAACGCCGATCCGTTCGCGGCGGAGCGCGGTGATTCGTGCATCGGACGCGACGGCGACGTCGACTCCTTCGAGACGGATGCTACCGCTGTCGGGGCGAATCAACCCGGCGAGCAAGTGCAGGAGCGTCGTCTTGCCCGACCCCGAAGCGCCCATGATCGCCAGAATCTCTCCCGGCATGAGGTCGACGTCGATGCCGGCGACGGCATGCACGGCGGCCGTACCGCTGCCATACGCTTTGCGAAGGCCGACGGCGGTGAGAACTGGTGGCGTGGCGGTAGTCGTCATGGAGCGTTGAGCAAGTTCAGAGCGAATGTTCAGCGAAGGTTGGCGGCGCCCGACATGAGCGTGGCAGGCGGCGTGCGACTGACGCGCCAGGCGGCAAGCAGCGCCGCGATGCCGCAGATGACGAGCGTGAGCAAGGCGCCCGGCCAGAGCCATACCCAAGGAATCGTCAGTTCCGCGTTGATGCCGGAGAAATCGAGCCGGTAACCGACGACGTTGGCGACCTCGAGCATCAGCCACGCGCCGCCGGCGCCGACGAACGCCGCGACGGGAATCGCCGCCAGCCCTAGCAGCAAACTCTCGGCGAGGGCGAGCCGTGCCAGCCCCATCCGCGTGAGGCCGCAACTCCGCAGCACGCCGAGTTCGCGCGAGCGCGCTCGCAGCGAGACGACCAGCGTGCCGCTCACCGTAAATAGACTGAGGGCGAGCGCGAGCAGCGGCGCCACTGCCATCCGCTTGACGGCGCCGCCCCCCCAATCGCCGATAAGCTCGAAGCGTGTGCGATCGAGATCGTCGACCTGCGCGATCCGCCGCTTGGCGACCACGGCCGGGCCGCCGTCGGGTTGAAATTCGATCGGCTGCTGCAAATCAACCGCGGCGGCGAGGGCCGCTTCGAGCGCTTCGCGCTCGCGGTTCGACGCGTCGTAGGCTTCCTCACGCGGCAGATCGCCGCGAAAGAGGTTCGGCTCGCCGGCATCGTTCACCAGCGCCCCGCCGAGCAAGAAGTTGGCGTAAGCGACGGGAAAATCATGCCGCACCGTGTCGGCCGAGAGGACGACCATCACGCGATGCTTCTCGCCGCGAAGGCGAACTTTGTGGAGCTTCGTCGCCATCCGCCAGCCACGGAGTTCGACGACGGCGGCAACCTTGTACTTCCGCTCCACACGGCCATCGCCGCCGGGGACGGCGACGGCGACCTCGTCGCCCGGCTTGATGCCGGCGCTCGATGCGTACCAATCGCTAATGAGGCAAGCCTTGCCCTTCGCAACTTCTTCGATCGCTTGCGCGCGATCGCCGGCAATGAACTCGAAGGGGAGGGCGGTCGGCGCCTGGCCGAACGCGAGCGACGCATCGACGCCCATCACGAGCGTCGGCGCCTGGTCGTTGCCGGCGAGTCGCGTATCGACGAGCGTCAGCGGCTGAAAGTCCTTTAGCAGCGGCGCGGCAAGAGCTTGCTTCGTTTCAACCTCGGTGAGTCCGTAGGGATGGATCGACGCCAGCCACCGCGGAATTTCGCGATCGATGACGAACGCCCCGATCATCGAGGCGCCCCAGCAGAGGATCCAGAAGAAGCCGCCGAGGCCGACTGCCATCGCGACGACCGAACCGGCGCTGCGGGCGCCATCGGCGGCGAGTTGGTCGGCGAGCACGAGCGGGTTGGTCCACGTGAGCCACGCGACCGGCCGCACGAACAAACGCTCGACGACGCGAATCGCGAGCGGCGTCAGGCAGATCGCGGCGAGGGTGACCACCGGCACGCCGACCCACGCAGCGAACTGCGCCCGCACGAGCGAACTCGCCGGGATAAGTAGGACGACGCTGACGGCAGCGACGGCGACAATCGCCCCCAATGCTGCGGCCCACTTGGCGAACCTGGCCGCCCGCTCGGCATCGCCGCTGAAGGCCGCCATCTCTTCGGGCCGGGTCCGCGCGGCGACAAACGCGGGGAGCGCGCTGCCGGCCAGCACGCCGAACAAAATCACGGCGCCAGTGATCGTGACGCTCATCGCGTCGGGCCCGGCAGGCGGCTTCAAGAACGGCAGCAACATACCGACGCCGGTCATCATCGCCCACGAGAGCGCGACGGCAGCGGCCAAGCCGGCGGCGGCCAGGAGCGCCCCCTCCGCAAGCACCGCGGCGAGCAACGTGCCACGACTCGCGCCGATCGAGCGCAGCAGCGTCAGTTGTGCGGCACGTTCGCGAACGCCGTTGCCTTGCACGCCGAGCGCGATGCACACGACGCACGCAGCGGCAAGCATCACAGCGCTCATCACCGCCAAGCGGGCGGATTCGATCGTGGGATTGTCGAGCCCCGCCTGGCGGATTGTTTCGACGTCCCAAATTTCAACGTGACCCGGAAGCGCCGCGACGCGCTCCGACCAATCGTCGATGAACGCCTGACGATCGTCGGCTTTGCGGAGCGTCACTCGCACATCGGAAGGCGCGAGCGGGTGACCAGCGAGGCGTTCGGCAGCAGCTTTACTGATTTGCCGCGCCATGAACCGCAAGCCTTGCGTCGTCGCGACATGTCCCATGTCGCCTTCGCAGGCGCCGACGATGCGGGCGACATGGACGCCGGTATCGCTCTCGAGCCGGCGCCAAGCGCCAATCTTCTGCCGCCAGATCGCGGGGGAGACAACCTCAATCACATCAACCGCATCGGGGTCGGGCCAGCGGCCTTCGAGCAATTTGCCGCGCGGCCCGTCGTCGTCCCAGGCGAGATAGCTGTCGCGCCGGCCGGGGATCCAGCCCCCCATGCCGCCGTCATCGAGACTGTAGAACGTCGGCACGTCGAGTTCGCCCGCCTCAGTCCCCGGCATGTCGACGGCCCGCACCGAGACGGCGGTTTCGACGCCTGCGACGCGCGGGTCGTCGCGCAGCTCGGCGACGAGCGACTCGTCGATGAACGGCGAGATTGTATCGGTCGCGGCGAGGTGGAGTTCAACGTCGCTAAGAAGCGACTCAGCGGCCCGCGGCGCCTGCTGCCGCATCGCTTCGCGTCCCACCAACGCCGCCAGCAGCACGCTGCCGGCGAGGCCGATCGCCAGACTCGCGGCGATGATCCGCCCGCGATGGGCGGCGACGCTGGCGCGCAACAGGATCGGAATCGCGGAGTAAGACATGGAAATTGCAGCGAGAACGGAATGCCAAGCGCCACCGCAACGCCGTTGGCGCAGGCGAAGCCAGAACACCTTGAGAATAGTCGACTCGCCATCGACAGCCCAGGCGTCGCACGGCGCGACGCTTGGTGTCGATACATTCGCCACCAGCCGGCGGCGATCATGCTAAACTAGTCTCTCCAGCCGCAGCCACACCGCAATCACGCCCTGCCCGATGGACTATCTGAAACGCATCCTCAACGCCCGCGTCTACGACGTCGCCAAGGAGACACCGCTCCAACTCGCGCGCAAACTCTCCGAGCGGATCGGCAATCGCGTCTGGCTGAAGCGTGAAGAAACGCAGCCGATCTACAGCTTCAAGCTCCGCGGCGCCTACAACAAAATGGCCCGGCTGTCGGCGGAAGAGTTGGCCCGCGGCGTCATCTGTGCGTCGGCCGGCAACCATGCCCAAGGGGTCGCGCTCAGCGCCGCGACGCTCGGTTGCGAAGCGACGATCGTCATGCCGGTGACGACGCCGAAGCTCAAACGCGACGCCGTCGCCGCGCTCGGCGGCAAGGTCGTCCTCCACGGCGACAGCTACAGCGACGCCTACGCGAAGGCCCGCGAGCTCGGTGACGCGCACGGCTACGTGTTTGTTCACCCCTTCGACGATCCCGACGTCATCGCGGGGCAGGGGACGATCGGCATGGAAATCTTGCGGCAACGGCAGGGAGAAATCCACGCGGTGTTCGTCGCCGTCGGCGGCGGCGGACTCATCTCGGGCGTCGCGGCTTACATCAAAGCGGTGCGGCCCGAAATCAAAATCATCGGCGTGCAAATGGCCGACTCCGATGCGATGCTCCGCTCGGTGCGAGCGGGCCAGCGGGTGGAACTCGCCGACGTCGGCCTGTTCAGCGACGGTACGGCGGTCAAACTCGTCGGCGAAGAAACCTTTCGCCTCACGCGCGAACTGGTCGACGACTTCGTCGTCGTCGACACCGACGCCGTTTGCGCGGCAATCAAAGACGCCTTCGAAGATACCCGTCGCGTGCTTGAGCCGGCCGGCGCCATGGGAATCGCGGGACTGAAGAGCTACGCTGCGCAGCATGGCCTGCAAGACAAAACGCTCGTCGCCGTCACCTGCGGGGCGAATCTCAACTTCGATCGCCTGCGGTTCATCGCCGAGCGCGCCGAAACGGGCGAAGAGCGTGAGGCCCTGTTCGCCGTGAGCATTCCTGAAGAGCGCGGCAGTTTCAAACGCCTCTGCCAAGCGGTCGGCGATCGCAACGTCACCGAATTCAGCTACCGCATCTCCGAAGAGCGTGACGCCCACGTGCTCGTCGGCGTGACGACGGCGAGCCGTGCCGACGCCGAGTCGATTCGAAAGTCGCTCGAAGCGGAGCGATTCAGCGCGATCGATCTGGTGGACGACGACCTCGCAAAGGAGCACCTCCGGTACATGGTCGGCGGCCGCAGCGAACTGGCCGCGAACGAACGGCTCTATCGCTTCCAATTCCCAGAGCGCCCCGGCGCGCTGATGCGGTTTCTAACAAGCATGCACCCGAACTGGAACATCACGCTGTTCCACTATCGCAACCAAGGCGCCGACTACGGGCGAATCCTGGTCGGCATCCAGGTTCCCGACGGCGATGCGCACGCGTTTCAAGCATTCATCGACGGGCTCGGCTATCCGTACGTCGATGAAACGAACAACCGCGCGTACCGGTTGTTCCTGGGATAGAGCGAAGCAGCAACGCGGCAAGCGTCGTTCGACGCCCGCTCAACGATTGTGGCTGGGGGGCTTCGCGAAGCTCCCCTTGAAGCGTTGGGCTTTCGGCTTCTTCAGTTCACTCTGCAGCCACTCCAGGTCGCGATCGCCCGGTTCGATCGCGAGCGCAGCCTTGCAATCGTCGAGGGCCGCCTGGTCGTTGCCGAGTTGTTCGTGCAGTTTCGCCCGTTCAAACAGCGACCACGTCATCGGCTCCGCGTCGATCGACGCGGTCAGCAGCTTGATCGCCTCCTCGCGATTGCCGGCGGTCAGCTGCGCTTGGGCGTCGATGTACAGCTGGTTGGCATTGGAGACAGGAGCTTGCTCGCCGCCGCACCCAACGCACGCGAGCAGCGCCGCGATTAACGCCAGGCTTCGCGTGGAGAAACGCGGCAAGCGCGGAGCCGTGCAAGACAAACGAATCATCAGTTTCTACGGGGTGGTGGGAAGTGCCGTTTGAGAGTCGCGCGTCGCGAGATCGCGCCAGACGATGGGGTCGACGTCGTCAGTCACCACGGCGGCAGAACCGTCGCAATGGGCGATTTGCGTCATCCCCGGGTGGGTGCTGCCGAACGTCAACTGAAACTTCTGGCAGTCCGCGCTCGACGCGTTGCCGCCGGCGCAGACCTCGGTATTGAGCAACCCGCGTTGAAAGTTCGGCGGGACGGCCGTCGAGCCGAGACACTCCGAGAGATCGCGGGCGGCAGTGGCGCCGCCGGTGCCGTCGATGTCGTCGCTGCCGATCACCCAGTGATCTTTCCTGCTGCCGACATCCATTTCCCTTCTGGTGATGGCCGCTTGACCGTCGGCGTCGTGCACGGCTTCGCCGACGATCATCGTATTGGACGTTCCGTCGAGCACATGCTTGATCGAGATCTTGCTCAGCGCGAAGAGGACGCCGTCGAGCTCGCTCATGTAAACGCTGTTCATGCTGGGCGTGGTGACATTCTGGTCGAGCAAAAATCCGGTCGCGCTGCCGATATACGACGCTGGCGACCGCTTCATCACCATCCAGTTCTGCGTCGAGACGTCGGCCTGATTTTCAGGCAAGCCAGCCGAGGGGCAGCGGAAAACTTGGAACGGCATCTCGCAAAGCAGGAGATTGCGCGACGCCGGGTCGTTCGCGATCGTCGTGGAATCGTAGGGACCGGAGTTGGCCCAGTTGAAGTTGCCGGCGGCGCCTTCGCCGACCTTCGACATGCTGACGGCGCCGCTTTGCTCGAGGAATGGCAGCAGGCCGTACGACCACATCGATCCTTCGCCGCTCGCCGCCCCCGTGGGGAAGTAGCCTTTGGCGTCGTGGTGCATCTGCAGCCCGAGGCCAATCTGCTTGAGGTTGTTCTGACATGTCGACCGCCGCGCCGCCTCGCGGGCGGCCTGCACCGCCGGCAGCAGCAACGCGACCAGGACGCCGATAATGGCGATCACCACTAGCAATTCAACGAGCGTGAAACCAGCGGCGACGTGCAATCGTCGCTGGCCTCGCTTTCGGACTGATGCGCACCTGCTCATGGTTCCGTTCCTCAACTCTGCCTGTTCTCTAAATCCGCGAATCTGTTCTCTGCGCTCTTCGTTCGCTTCGCCCCGCTACCTCGTTGCTCTGTTATCGACGGCGCTTCAGCGCGAATCCGGCCACGCCCAATCCGATGAGCGCGATCGACGATGGTTCGGGGACGGCGGCGACGGCGAACGAGGTGACGTACCGTACGTTCCCTCGGACCAACTGGCCAGGCGTCTTCGGAATCGCCGAGTTGCCGAACTCGTTCTTCCAAATGGCCAGGTCGGCGGCATTGATGAGCTGATCGGTGTTGGCATTGCCGCTCGCCTTCGTGGCGCCGGCGCCCACGGTTCCGTTACCCCGTTGCCAGGCGAGGAAGTCGCTGCCGTCGACGACGCCGTTGCCGTTGAAATCGGCGGTGCGGCTATTGGTCGCTTGAGCGTACTGGAAGTTCAGATCTTGCGGATCGCCGACCGAGAAGGCGGCGCCCAGGTTCAACGTGCCAGCCGCGGCGAGTTGGCTGTTGCCGGTGAGGAACGATTCGCCGATCGCTCCGTCATCGGCGGCGCCCGCCTTTTCCCAACCGTTGCCCGTGCCGTTGCCGGCGGGGAAGCCAGCGAGGTTTTGCGTTTGCAGACTGTTCCAAGCCGCCTTGTTCAGCGAGTCGGAGGCGCTCGTGATCTGGTAGTAATCGAGCGAGACCGGCTGGCCCGTTTGATTGACGATCCGCGTCGTGCCGTTGGTAGTGTTCACTTCCAGCGTCAGGATCGTCACGTCGGCCGACAGAGAAGCGTCGTCGAACGTCACGTCGGCCCCGCCGTAGAAGCCAACGCCGATCGGTTGCCCGAGTTCCGGGCTGTCGGAGTAAACGGTGTGGCTGATGCTGATCTTCTGCCACAGGGCTTTGCTCAACGCCGCCGTGGAACCGACGGGGCGAATGGAGTAGTCGCCAGTCGTCGTGCTGAACTTCTTAAACGTCAGCGAAGTCTCTTCGGCGAACGGTTGCGAGCCGTTGAACAAGTAGAGGAACGAACGGGCCTCGTCGAACGTTTCGTTCGTATCGGAGTGCCCCTGAGCGTAGATCGAGAAGGTGTAGGTCTTGCCCGCCTCGAAGACGTTGGCCACCTTCTGCATGTTGTAGCTGAAACGACCATGCATCGCCTGATTGCCCGTCCGCGGGGCGCCGCGCAACGTGCCAGTTTCAGCGTAGGTCGAATCGTACATCCAGTTCCCCTCGCCGTCGTCCTGCTCCGTCATGTCGAGGTCGTCGATCCACGCGCTCGTGGGGCGATAGAGATCGGAATACGCATAGTGCGCCGCCGGACCCGACTGCGGCACGACGAACGCCTCGAAGCTCGGATCGCCGAGCGGAATGTCCACGGCCTGAGCCTGCGAAGGAGCCCACAGCCCCGCGGCCACCAGGGAAACGCCCACAGTTCTACGCCAGTTGGTTATTTTCATCGAAGCGACTCAGCACGAGGTCTGTTTTGAGGTGAAGCCAGGAATGACGAGGCGGCGTTGGCGGATGAGTTATTTGTTGCGACGGCGAACCAGCAGGCCGACGCCCGCCAATGCGGCTAGCAGCGCCGCCGAAGGTTCTGGAACGGCCGCCACCATCGCGACAAACGCCCCGGCCCCATTCGACGCGTCGTACGACGTCTTGAAGATCAAGAAGTCGGCGTGATTGTTCTGCCCGTCGCCGTTGAGATCGCCCAAGAAGTAAGACTGCGAAACGGGCATCGACGACAGGTCGGCCAATTGATTGGTACGCAGAATGTTCCAATCGAGCGAGTTGAGCACGAAATCGCCGTTCAAATCGCCCGGGTCGACTTTCGTCAGCGCGGCGTCGTCGACGGCCCCGTCCAAAAATGCTTGGAACGCGACGCCGATCGGCTTGCCGACCTCCGGCGAACCAGGCAACACGAGATGGCTGACGCTAATCTTCTGCCAAGCGGCCTGGCTCTGAGCGGCCGTCGCGCCGTTGGGACGATTGACGAAGTTGCCCGGGTGAGTTTGCGCGCCATCCGGCGGAATCGGCTCCGACGGCGCGAAGCGATCGTGCGGGAAGTAGGTGAAGCTGGGCGAGATCGGGTTGTATTCTTCTTCGTTGTACGTCAGCGAGTTCTCGCCGGTGACTTCGTAGTCTTCGCCGTTCGGTCCGAGGTCGTTGCCATAGAGCGAAGCGTCGTAGATGTGGAGAAAGATACGCGATTGCCAGCCGTAGGGAGGGCCAAGCAATTGCGAGTCGTTATCGCCTTGAGCGTAGACGGAGAAGGTGTAGGTGGCGCCAGCTTCAAACGTCGTCGCCAACTTCTGGCCGCTCATCAGGCCGCGGCCATGCATGGCCTGAGTGCCTGTGCGCGGGGCAGGGCGTTTGGTCACCGCGCCCGCCTCGGCATAACTGGCGCTGTAGATCCAGTTGCTGCCTTGCGGTCCGGCGTTCTGATAGTTGCCGGCCCCTGGACGACCAATCCACGCGCTCGTGGAGGCGTACTTGTTGGAGTAGGCGTAGCCGCCGGCCCCAGGCGTGGTGAGGACATAGGCCTCAAAGCTGGGATCTGCCAGGGGAATGTTGATCGCTTGCGCGTGCTCCGGAGCGAGCATGCCGCATGCGACCAACGAGGCGCCGAGAACCTTGTACCATTGGGAGAGTTTCATAGATGCGACCCCAGTTAAAGTACTTTCACTGGTTCCTAAATTTTTTGCGAAGATCAGATTCGGGAAGTGAGCCGCCTGCGAGGAACAGGAGGAGGGAGCTGATTAGCAGTCGAAGGAAAGCGAACTTGCGGTCGTTTCGAAAAGATCACGCGTCGGGAGAGTGCCGCCGAATTGTTGCGAATGCCTGAAAATCACGGGAATTCAGCACGCAACGCCGCTGAGCAGTTGAAAAGGCCGCCAAGCCTACTGGTCATTTTACTTACGACTTGCCGAATCGTCCCTGTTCTTGACCGCAAAAAAACTGTGATTTTTCACAGGGCGTTTTCGGCCGTCCACGCTAGCGCCAAAACCACCGCCGAGGAATTCGCCGGAAGTTTGGTGGAATTCTATGGAAGACTCCTGGGAAGGGAAGCAAGATAGTAAGTAAAGTACTTGAGCTTCCACTTGCCTGTTGCCGCAGCCCACACCCGCACGGCGCTGGAATCGGCGAGCAGGGAGCGAATCGGTCCCCTCTTCTTCGCGTCAGCCAATGACGCACCGGCGTCTCAGGCGCCCACCGCGCCGCAGGCGGCACTCGTGCCAACGCCGACATTTCACCTAGGAGTTGTCTCATGAAAGTGATGAATTGGAAACGCGCCGTGGCCGCCACGCTGATGGCAGCCGGCTGCTGGACGCCGTCGTTCGTGCAGGCCGGCAACCTGCCGCTGAGCGATCCCAGCTTCGAAGCGTACGTCCTCCCCAGCGGCGGCTACGCTTATGCCAACGTCTACCGCCCCACGAGCGGCTGGGTCGGCAACCCCGATGGCACGGGGCCGCTCGACGGCGGCTTCAACGCCAGCAACTGGATCTACGACTCTGTTTACGCCGAAGGATCGACGCTCCGCGGCGCCCCGCGCACCGGCACTCAGGCCATGCATGGCCGCGGTCAATACAGCGCGCAAGAATCGTCGGCAGTCTTCGAAGCCGGCAAGACCTACACCTTCTCGATCTTCGCGCAAGGCGATCACAACTCCGCAATCATCGGCGACAACGTCACCGGGCCGGGTTGGGATTCGCGCGTCTGGCTCTATCTCTACGACGGCAGCAAGCCGTTCTCGGAAGCAGGCTCGTTGACCTACGGCCGCTACTCGCCCGCGGGCGATCGCTTCAACCAGAACAACTTCGTCAATCGCACGCCTGGCTCCACGGCCGCACAGAGTCGCGCGGCATGGCAGCAAATCAGCATCAGCTGGACGGTGCAGCCTGGCGCCGCCGAAATCGGCAAGCCGGTCGGCGTAGCGTTCTGGTCTGCCTCGGACAACTGCTTGGATGACGCGTCGCTGTCGGCGACTCCCGAACCTTCGAGCGCGATCATGGCTGGTTTGGCCGGAATTTCGCTGCTGAGCACGCGCCGCAAGCGCAGCTAGCCGCACGCTGGGTTCGTCGCACACGAGAGCCGTCCGCTTGGGGAGCGGGCGGCTCTCTGTTTATTTACGAGCCGCGCATCGCCCGACTAAACTAAGACGATCATTGCGACTGCGGTCGCACCTTCTTCAGCGGCATGATTCAGGAACGGCGACATGGCCCCCGGGCGTAAGAAAAAGCCGCATGGCAAGAAGCCGGCGTCGCCTCGAACCGCCCGCAACGGCGCTGCCGACAAAAGCAAGCAGCTCGAGCAGCAGCGCCGTGCTCAACTTGGCCATGCGCCCGACGTTCGCATCGACAAGGCGCAAGCGGCTTGGCATGCGCGACGCTACGACGAAGCGATTCGTCTGTACGAACGGGCCCTCGAAAGCCAACCGACGAATGCCGTGTTGCTCATCGACGTCGCCCGCGCGTACGCACTGCGCTTTCGACACGCCGAGGCGCAAGAGCTCGTCGATCGCGCCTGTCGGCTCCATCCGGACGATGCGCGCCTGCAGTGCATGCTCGGACGAACCTACGTGCAACTACAGCATTTCGAACAAGCGATCGGCTGCTTCAATCGTGCATTGGAACTGGAGCCAGACTCGCCGGAGCGGGCCCGCACGCTCTACGAACTGGCGCACATGTACGAACGGCTCCACCGCCTGGACGAAGCGCGAGCCGCCGCCGAAGCATCGCTCGCGCTCGCCCCGCATCAGTATGTGCTGCGGTACTTGCTCGCCGTCGTCGACCGGCGCCAAGGGAACGTCGAGTCGGCGCGCCAGCGATTAACCGAGCTCCTCGCGTCGAACGACCGGATGACGCCGGAGCTTCGCGCTGACGCACATTACCAACTGTCGTTGATCAACGATCGCCAAGGCGACTACGACGGCGCCTTCGCCGCGGCGGCGGAGGCGAAACGGATTCTCGGTAGCGCGGCTGGCGACGTGCGGTACGACGCCGCGGACATCTCCGCCGCGGGACAGCGCACCTACGCCGCCGTTTCGGCAGAACTCTTCCAGCGTTGGAATTCCGCCGCGCCGCAACTGGCGTCGTTACCAGGCCGCTTGGCCGTGCTCACCGGGCACCCTCGCAGCGGCACGACGCTACTGGAACAAGTGCTCGATTCGCATCCTGGCCTCATCAGCGCGGACGAAGTCCCAGCGATGTCGGAGACGGTCTATATTCCGCTCTGCGAAGGCGCCCCGATGACGACGCCGGCGCCGGCGATCTTCGACGCCAAGCCGAACGCAGAAATCTCGGCGCGGCGGTCGGCCTACTGGCAAGCGATGGAAGGTTCGCTGCGCCAGTCGATCGGCGATCGCATGCTGCTCGACAAAAACCCCGCCCTCACCGGCCTGCTGCCGCTCATCGGCCGCGTCTTCCCCGACATGCGCATCGTCTTCGCGTTGCGCGATCCCCGCGACGTCGTGATGAGTTGCTTCCTGCAACAGCTGCCGCTGAATCCGGTCAGCATCCACTATCTCACCATCGAGGAAACGGCGCGCGAGTACGCCGCCACGATGCGGCTGTGGCTCAAGCTGCGGACGATGATGACCAACCCGTGGATCGAGGTCCGCTACGAAGACACGGTGGCTGACATCGAATCGCAAGCCCGCCGCGTGCTCGAGTTTCTCGAACTCCCTTGGGACGAATCGGTGCTCAACTACCGCCAGCGGGCCCAAGAAAAGCATGTCCACTCGCCGACGTACGAGGCGGTGACGAAGCCGCTCTACACAAGCTCGATCGGCCGCTGGAAGAATTACGCGAAGCAGCTCGAGCCTTGCCAGTCAACGTTGCAGCCGTATATCGAGGCGTTTGGGTACGAGCAGGCAGCGTCTTAGTTCATCGTAACTCAGCGTCGACGGCTCACGCTTGAGCAGCCACTTGCAAATGCTCTGCAAGCTCGCGAGCAATCCGCTCCCGCTCTCCGTCAATCCGCGCCCGCAATGATGCGGCCGGATGCCACGTGATGATCGTCCGCTCGCACCACTCGCTAGCGAACGGCACGCCGCGGGTTTTCAGCGCCCGTGTATCGCGCCCGAGCACCGCCTGCGCTGCCGTCACGCCCAGGCACACAAGAACGCGCGGCGCCACCGCCGCCATCTCGGCTTCCAGCCACGACCGGCACGCCGAAATCGCCCGACTCGGCGGCTTCTTGTGCAGCCGCTGCTTGCCGCGCGGCTCCCAATGAAAATGTTTTACGGCGTTGGTGAGATAAACCTCATCGCGAGCCAAGCCGGCGGCAGCGAGCGCGTGGTTTAGCACCTCGCCCGCCGAACCAACGAACGGTTCGCCCTGCTGATCTTCTTGATCGCCAGGCTGCTCGCCCACCAACACTAGCCGCGCCGCACTCGGCCCGCGACCAAATACCGTTTGCGTCGCCCGCTCGCACAGCTCGCAGCCACGGCACCCGGCCGCCGCCCGCGCGAGCGAATCGAGATCGCGCGCCTCCGGCAAAAACTCCGCCGCCGAAACGGCTCGCGTACCCGCAGCGCCATACTTCAACATCGCGGCCACGCGCGCCGGCGCCTCGGCAAGAATCTCGGGAATGATTTGAGTCTCCGGCAGCGCCGCCCAATACCGCACCGGCATCTCGCGGCGCATCATCGCGAGCTTGATCCGCGCCGGATTGAAAATCGAGCGATAATACGACCGCCACATCTCGTCGAGATCGTCCACCGCCGGCGCCGCACTCGCCGGCGCCCCCGGCCCGTAGGTGAGCGCGGCCCCATCCCAACTCGCCGACTCGTCCGGCGTGAGAATCGTCCACCGCATCGATTTGAACCGCCGCGAAAAGAACGGCCCAACAAGCCGCAAGATGCGATGGTCGGGTCGATGCCACGCCACGAACTGCTCGCCATCCTCAGTTTCAATCCGCCGGAACCGCACGAACGCCTGCGCCTTGTGCGCATCGCGGCCCACGCTCTTGGCCATCAGATCGAACCGGCGCACATCGTCGTCGAACGCCACGTGCAGCAAATTCGGCTCTGCGGTCGTCAGCCGCCACAGCAAGCGGTAGAGCAGATTCCACCGCTGCTCATCGCGATGGCAGGCAACCCTGCGCGCATACTTAATGAAGTTCGGCGGCACGGTCGGAGTATCGCGTCGTTGAGCAACGGCGCCTTGCCCCTTCACTGATCGCTGCTGCAGCGCGTCGCCTCCACCACCTCCATCACTTTCACCCCCGTCGCCATCCTCACCCCCAAACAACGACTTCTGCACCGACGGCGAGAAAAAATCAACATCCCCCGCCGCCACGCCCTCGCGCAACAGTTCACGAGCCGCCGCCCGCCAAGCCTCAAAATGTTCCACCTCAATGACGCGCACGCTGCTCACACCTCGCCTGAATGAGCCGATCGCGCTGCCTCGAACAAATCGAGCTGCCGCAAGCCCGTCGCGTTCCCGCCGAGCCGCGCCCGCAGCCACTCGCTTTCCAAATCCTTCGCTCGCGGCAGATGATCAATCGCCGCCACAAAATGCTGCACCCGCCGCCACGGCAGCCGCAGCTTTCGCAAGTCGGCCAACCGAATCGCCCGATGCCGCCGGCTGTCGACGATCCGGTTCACCGACCGCACGCCGATCCCCGGAATCCGCAGCAGCAACTCCCGCGGCGCGCGATTGACGTCCATCGGAAACTGATCGCGATGCGCCAGCGCCCACGCCAACTTCGGATCGACGTCGAGCGCCAAGTTCGGCGCCGCCGGCGTCACAATCTCATCGAGCTTGAACCCGTAAAACCGCAACAGCCAATCGGCCTGATAGAGCCGATGCTCGCGCACCAGCGGCGGCGACGCGGGCGGCAGCCGATCGTCGGCAAACGGAATCGGACTAAACGCCGAGTAATAGACGCGACGCAACCGATGCCGCTGATAAAGATCGGTCGCCGTGCCGAGGATCGCCGCATCGGGCGAATCGGTGGCGCCGACGATCATCTGCGTGCTTTGCCCCGCCGGAGCGAACGTCGGCGGCTTCAGCCCCGCCTTGCGATCGTCGCGCCGCTGATCGATCTCCTCGCGAATATCGCCCATCGCCTCGTCGACGTCTTCGCGCCGCTTCTCCGGCGCCAACTCCACCAAGTCCGCCGCCGTCGGCAACTCGATGTTAATGCTAATCCGATCGGCCCACCGGCCCGCCTCGATGGTCAGCCGCTCCGCCGCCTTCGGAATCGTCTTCAAATGAATGTAACCGCCAAACCGATGGACCTCGCGCAACGTCCGCGCCACGGCGATCAGTTGCTCCATCGTGTAATCGGGGTTCTGAATAATGCCCGAACTGAGGAAAAGCCCCTCGATGTAGTTGCGGCGATAAAACTCGATGGTGAGCCGCACGACTTCGTCGACGGTGAACCGCGCCCGCGGCACATCGCTCGAAACGCGATTGATGCAATACTTGCAGTCGTAGATGCAGTAGTTGGTGAGCAGAATTTTCAGCAGCGAGACGCACCGCCCGTCGGGGGTGTAGCTGTGGCAAATGCCCATCCCCTCGGTGCTGCCGAGCAAACTGCCGGCCCGCGCCTGCTTCGACCCGCTGCTCGCGCACGAGGCGTCGTACTTCGCGGCGTCGGCGAGGATTTCGAGTTTGTTGCGTACGTCCATGACGCCTCGTTGAGTCTAGGCAAACTCGCTCAGCTTGAACCAAGCCGTGTGCTCGCGGCGATCGCGACGAACCGCTTCGCCACACGTGAACCACGCCCGCCACATATTGTGATCAGGCGAACACTGTGATCGCGCGTACACCACATCGTACGCAACGACGAACGCACGAGCCAGCCCATTGTTTTGCGAATGAATGGGCGGCGGCTAGGGGCGGAACGGGGGGAAACCACTCGTTCGCGAGCAGGCACTGGCGCGCCACTCAGCGATTCGAGGGCTCCGCAAAAGCGGAGCAGGGGAGTGCGGTTACTGAATGATGCGTCGTGCCCAAAGCCCATTTCGAGCAAAGCGTGTCGCAGGCAAGCCACGCCTTCTTCTCCCGGAGAGAGATATCGACAATAGCCCAGCAATTCATTGCTGGGTAAGAGCCCCGACTCATCCAGAAGTCCCGGAGGGACGACTGAATGACTCGGAACTCGATTGTCCCAACGAAGCTGAAGAATCGCCGCCGGCAAAGGCGGCGTGAAGCGATCATTTCTTCCGCAACAGCCAAACGATCACGGCGATAGCGCCGCCCGGTATGGCGATGATCGAACCAAGGATCAGCAGTTCGAACGGCCCCGGCATCCAAGCGAAGAGTGTTGTCATGTCGCCGCTCTATCGCCGTCGCTCCTCGGCCGCAAACTTCAAGGAAGCGCGGCGGATTCCGAATGCTGTGATGGGGCGTCTGGGGATTGAGCTCCGAGCCAACGCACCGCGTAGGCGAATCCAATGACCGTTGCGACCATCAACAGCAACGTCGAGAGGAGACGAAAGACTGGGAATGGAGACTGCTGCGTGAGTTGCCGCCACCTCCATCGAAGGAAATACAGAACTCCCATGACGCCCAATACGATGCACACGCCCAACGGCGATTCCGTGATCGAGCTGCGCTGAGCGAGTATGTCCATGCCTCCACGATACCCATTGGCGAAGGGCGGGGCGAAAGCGACTTACAAACGGTCGACTTTTGCGCCGCAATGTTTGCATTCATCGGTGGGCCAACTCGACCACCACGCCATTACAAACGATTTGTTGCACTGAGGGCAGGGCCAACTCGACAGCCGATGCCATGCAACGGCGGCTTTCACTAGCCAGGCGATGAGAGCGCTCCCGACCACCGTAGCGGCAAAACCCGCCCATGGCTTCCTATCGATTCGGAAGTACGCGCCGCCGCCGACAAGCACCAGTGCCGCCGCCGCGATCGGCAGGAACGCCAAGACAGTCAGCCAGAATCGGCGACGACGGGAAGCGTATTCTGCGAATTGGCTGCTCATGTCCTGCATTCTATGCCCGTGGCATCCTAGCGAAAACAGACCTAGTTACCGGATTCCGAGCCGCCGAAGAAGTCAGTTAGAACCCCCACCACGCTGAACGAAGCGGCGGCGACGAGGGCGGAACGTCCACGACGATTGGAACGACTGGAACCGCGTGATTCACTGCTTGCATGGCGGGTGGAAGATAGTTGATGTACGCCTAGGTAAAGGCACGGCGCAGCTTCGTCGTATGGCCATAGAATTCGGAATCTGGCGGAACGTCGATTGACCAGACGGCTCGATCTCCCAACAGAGCGGGTAAGAGCGTTGCTTGATCGGCATACTTGACGTGAACGCCGCTGGCTTGGGCGCGAACGAGGAGCGACTTGCGTTCGTGGACGATGCTTGCCTGCCAGACAAGAATGGCGGCAATGGGAACTGCGATAAGCAGCATCCTCACGCTAAAGCGGAAGTAGCGGTGCTTTGAGGCTTCACTCATGCCGCCCATTCTAACCGCCGCCGAGGCGGGCGGGTTGCAGTGGTTCTCTCATCGCCAGCACGCATACGCCCTGTAGTTTGCCGAAGCGATCGACTGCCTTTATACTCGCCTAGCCTGCTCAATTTTGTTGGATCGGAGTCGCAATACGCTCTTGCTACGGGGAAACAATGCGCGGGTCACATCAAGTAATCGCACTTCAGGCTGTAGCCTTGTGCATTGCGATCTCGTTTGCGTACGTAAGCTTTCAGACCGGAGTGTTGCTGTTACTGACTACTTTAGGCGTATTGGCAATTACTCTTCCGTTTGGCTTGTGGTGTCGGATTATCTACTTTTCGACCGTAATCGCATCGATACTCTGCGTCGCAGTCGTATTTCAATGCTTGCATAGATTCTCCGCAAGCCTCTTCGAATCCCCGGACCGGAGCGATTCCTCGAATGGTGGCTCCCGAAGGCAGCAGCCGTGGGTTGGTTCACGGGGTGCACCATCGCGGTTTGGCACTTTAGAAGATTTCAACGCGACAACGTTTCTGCATCATAACGTCGCCGTCATCCCCAACAGCCACGCGACAATCGCCGTGGCAATGGTCGCCGAGCGGAGCGTGAAACGACGGCCGAAGCGAAGGGCGGCGATGCCGACGAAGGGCGAAGACGAGGGACGGATACCAGAGTGGGAAGTAATAAAACGGTCCAACAACCCCAAACCACCCAACCTTCTCGTCGCCTCCCTCGGGGTAGCCCAACTTCTCGAACCTCGCCTCTTCATGGACATTGAAAAAATAGAGATCTATCCCTGACCGTCGCGAGAAGTGCGGGATTTTTCCGAGAGCAACCATGCCATTGGCAGACAGCAAAACAACCTTCTCGTAGGCCAGTGAGTAACTCCAGTAGAAATCTCCCTTAATCGAAGCCCACCACCGCAATCCCCAGCACGCCACGCTAAGCGCGAAGCAGATCGTCGCCAGACCATAGCGGAGGTAGGTGAGCATTCGGGGCAGTATAGCGGACGACGAGGGCGGGAACTAATTGGCAGCCCCCCCCGCCAGTCAGCTTCACTATTGGCGCCAACGAGTGGCCGAAAATCGCGCGCTGCAAAACGCCGCTCCATCGATTAGGCTCGCACGTGCGGCATTCTGTTTCGACGAACGTCCGCGCGCTCTTTGAAAACTCACGCCCCGCCGATCCAGCAACCGCGGCCAACGCCCCGTTGTCGCTCTGTTGTCGATCCGCGCGACCTCCAGTTCCGGCTCTGAGAACCAGCGCCTCGCGCCTCCAAACTCTCCTTAATGTCGCCTCCGCGACGCGACATTAACTCGACCATCGCCGCAACACGAGCGGCGGTCGCCACTTAGAACAAAACCTTAGTGTCGCCTAAAATCGCATTGCGACTCGCACGCGACGCGACACGACGTCTCGCGGCGCCAGTTTCAACCTCGAGCTCGACGCCAGCGTCACACCGTACGACCGCCGCGGGCTGGCGAGATGACCGCGACGATCAATGTCGCGATCGGAAAGGCGAGAACCCACTGCCGGCAATAATGCTGAGCGAGCGCTCCCAAAAAGGCGCCGGCTAAGAACGCTGCCCACAGCCCGCCGATGAGCACCGCACGCCGCAGGTGCGTGTCGTGCGGTCCTTCCGCAGCGTCGACCGGCAGCCGCAGCCACGCCAGCGCCAAGTGCTCGGCCAGTTTGTGCAGCCCGCCGGAAACATAGCCGATGTTGACCGCCTGCCCGCCAATCTGCGTGATCGTGGAATTGAGGGCGCCCATCGACACGCACAATAGCGCCACGGAAAGCCACGCCTGCGGGCTGAACGCATCGAGCAACGCTTGCGCCACCAAGAGCCCCAGGGCGATCAACGCGACCATGCGACCCGCACGGCGATTCAACGAATGAAGCAACGTCACGCCGATAAACGCGCCGAGCACGAAGCAGACGATCGCGAGCAGGCTGAGCGCCGCGATGGCAAACCGCCCCGACGCCGCCTCGACGCCCCCGCGCGTCGTGTTGCCGCTCATGAACGAGGCGTACACCTGGAACTGAATCAGCGCATACGCATCGACGTACCCGGCAACGCCGGCGAACGCAAATGCCGCCGCACGCGCAGAGCGGACCCAGGTCCCGTCGGTCGGCGATGTTTTGCCTTCACTCATTATTCATGCCTAGCCACGGGCTTTGCACCAGAAATCTGTGGGAGGGGTCTCCGACCCCGAAGCGGCCGCAAGCTGCCACCAGACATTGTGGTGGTGAACGGAATCGGCGTCGGAGACGCCTCCCACAATGGATTGTTGGTGCAATGCCCTCTCAGCCATGTATCAAATGCAGTCGCGCACGGGACATATCGTCATTCCGCCCCCACATGCGCCCCTTTTTCCGCCACCGACCGTTTCATCAACAGCACCAGCGGCACGAGACAAATCGCCAGCACCGCCGCCAGCCAGAACACGTCGAAGTACGCCAGCGACGAAGCCTGCTGCTGCCGCAGGTCGTCCAAGCTTTGCAGCGCCATCTGGTGCGCCCCGACGGGATCGCCAGATTGCTTCAAAAACAATGCTTTCGCCTGAGCGAAATACTCGCTGACGTAGGGGTTAAGCGGATCGAGCAGCTCGTTCAATCGCGCCAAATGGAACTGCTCGCGCCGTTCTTGAATCGTTTGGCTCATCGAGGTGCCGACGCTCCCCCCTTCGTTCCGCAACAGGCTGAAGAGGGCGATCGCCGAACCACGCAGCTCGCGCGGGATGTAGAGATACGCGGCGACGTTGATCGGCGCGAAGATCAACCCGAGTCCGCCGGTGAGCACCATCCGCGGCGCGATCACCTGCCACGGGCTGATCTCCAGGTTCATGTACGCCATCCAGTAATTCGAAATCGCCAACACGACGAGCCCCGTGGCGATCAACCAGCGGGCGTCAAAGCCGCGACCGAGTAGGGCGCTCACAATCACCAACATCGAAATCGACGAGATACCGCCCGGCGACAGCACGAGCCCGGCATGCAACGCGTCGTAGCCGAACAACGTTTGCAACATCGCCGGCAGCGCGATGCTCGCGGCGTACAGCACCGAGAACGCACTGAAGATAATGATCGCCGACATCGTGAAGTTGCGTTCGCCGAGCACGCGTAAATTAATGAGCGGATTCTCGCGCCGCAACGACCGATAGACGAAGATCGCGGCGCCAACCGTCAGGACGATAGTCAGGGTCTGGATGCGGCCGAACGGGTCGCCGAACCAATCCCACTCTTGCCCCTTGCTGAGCAAGATTTCCCAACTGGAGATCGCGAGCGCCAACAGGCCGATGCCGATGTAGTCGAGATTGAGCGGTTCGCTCCGCAGCTTCGCCCGCTGCTCCTTCAGGTATTCTGGATCACGCACCAGAAAGTAGCTCGCCGCGAACGCCAACGCCCCGACGGGCAGGTTGACGTAAAAAATCCATCGCCAGCTATAGGTGTCGACCAACCAGCCGCCGAGCGTCGGTCCCACGATCGGCCCGATGAGTGCCGCGACGCCGAACACCGACATCGCGGTCCCTTGCTTCTCCGGCGGAAACGTATCGATGAGGATCGCCTGGCTCGAAGGCTGCAGCCCCCCGCCGGCGAGACCTTGCAGAATGCGACAAGCAATGATCTGCGACAGGCTCGTCGCAATGCCGCACAGGCCCGACGCAATCGTGAAGATGGCGATCGAGAGCAAAAAGTAATTGCGTCGCCCTAGTCGCGCTGAAAGCCAACCGCTGATCGTCAGCACAAACGCATTCGCGGCCAAGTAGCTGGTGATCACCCACTCGGCGTCGATTTCCGCCGCCGAGATGCCGCCGGCGATATACCGCAGCGCGACGTTGGCGATCGTCGTGTCGAGCACTTCCATAAACGTCGGCACGACCACCGCGGCCGCAATGATCCACGGATTGATGGCCGCGTTCGCAGGCGTTGCAGGTTGAGCCACAGTTCAGGTCCCTGAAGTCGTCGTGAAGACTCGGCCGTGGGAACCGGCGATGGCCCCGCCGCCGCTAAGGCAATTCGCGGGCCAGAGTCACGCAACGATGCCGATGCTCAGCCATCATTTGGGTGCCACTGGCATCCTGCCAGTGCTGAAGCAGGTACTCGCTCGACACTTCTCACTGGCAAGATGCCAGTGGCACCCGTTCACATTCACGAGGCAGCAGTCCAAGCGGCGGATAAAAACTTGCCTCCGCGACAACTATTTCGTCGCCACAACATCTTCTCCACACGCAAAGCCGCCCCAAAACCAAGCAAAACCGCATCGGCACGACGCTTGCCTTGGGCCGTCCCGTCAACGCGGCCGCCGCACCATTTCGAGCCGCGACGAACCAACCGACTCAACTAACTTGGAGGGAGTTTAGCATGTCGCCCAGCCTGGAAACGCCGACCGCCGTCCCGCCGTCCGCTCGCATGATCAGTCGCTTGGCCCCGCCAATGCCGCCCCGCGACGCCAACGGCGGCGATACGAGCTTCATGAACAACGTCCCCGATCCGCTCCTCGCCGACAAGGAACTCCCGACGTTCAAGTTCGCCCTCGAACGTTCCGTCGGCAAGATCATCGGCAACAGCGAGGGTAAAGAAGTCACCGTCGAAGAGCTGCCAATCTCCAAAGGCATCGCCGGCGTCTCGATGCGGCTTGAACCAGGCGCCATGCGCGAGATGCACTGGCACGCGACCGCCGCCGAGTGGGCCTTCGTCGTCGAAGGCCGCGTCCGCACCACGGTGATCGATCCGCAGGGCAATTCCGAAACGAACGATTTTGAACCGGGCGATATCTGGTTCTTCCCCCGCGGCCATGGGCACATGCTCGAATGCCTCGGCAACGAGCCGTGCCACTTCGTGTTGATCTTCGACAACGGCTACTTCTCGGAGTTCGGCACCTTCAGCGTCACCGACTGGCTCGGCCACGTGCCGAAGGCGCTCTTGGCCAAGAACCTTGGCGTCGACGAGTCGCAGTTGGCCGATTACCCCACGAGCGAGGTTTACTTCGCCCGCGGCGCCGTGCCGCCGGAGGTCGCGCAAGCCCCGCTGCATGGCACGCAACAACCGCCGCTCACGCACAAGTATCGCATGCTCGCCGAACCGCCGCACGGCGTCTTCGCCGGCGGGCAAGAATGGCGCGTCGATTCGACGAACTTTCCCATCTCGAAGACTATGGCCGGCGTCATCCTCGACCTGCGGCCCGGCGCCTTGCGAGAACTTCACTGGCACCCCACTGCCGACGAATGGCAATATGTCGTCGAAGGCAAGGTGAGTGTTACGCTGTTCGGCTCGCACGGTCGCTTCCGCACGGAGATTCTCGAAGCGGGCGACGTCGGCTACATCCCGCAAGGCTACGGCCACTCGATCGAAAACATCGGCGACGGCGACGCCCGCTTGCTGATCGGTTTCAATAGCGGCGTTTACGCTTCGATCGGCATCTCGCAATGGCTCACAGGCAATCCGAAGGATGTGCTCGCGACGAATTTCAGCCAACCGGCCGATTCGTTCGACGACATCCCGCATGAAGAGGTCTTCGTCGCGGCAGAGACGCGGTAGCGATCCGCACGCACGCTAGGCTTTGTCCCAAAAGTGCTGTTCGAGCGAGTTGCATCTTTTTCTCCCGGAGGGAGATTCAACAATAGCCCAGCAATGAACAGGATTATGTACTTGCTAGCGGCATGGGTTGCCGCCAATCCCGGTCCTGAAGGGGCCGAGTGATGTAGCCAGGGGCGCAAGCCCCTGGTCTCCGGGCCAAACAGCTTTCTCAGCCCCGTGAGGGGCGGTACTGTTCGTCCTCAACAAATAGGAGTGTGTCGCCCCTCCCGGGGCTTTGGGCATCACGATGCGCTGAACCAGGGGCTGACGCCCCTGGCTACATCATGCCGCCCCCGCCGGGGGCTGATAACAGATGCATAATCCTGTGAATTGCTGGGCTATTGTCGGCCGTCACGCTGGGACGTTGTCTTATCTTGCGAGCGTTAGCGCCGGAGTTCCAATTCCAATTGAAGGCGTTTTGGGGGCAAAGCCTAGTCAACCAAGTAGTTGCGTCGCATCAATCGAATTGACTTCGCGCAGCAATTGCTGGCACAACGACTCCATGCGGTCCATCAGCGGGCCGCATGGAGTCAGTTCGTTGCGTGCAGCGTGCTCTTCGATCGCCGTCGCGACGCTGCCCGCGATGCTGGAGAAGGCGCTAAGCATTCCGCTCAGTTTGTGGGCCGCCTCGCGCAGGGCCGCCGCATCGCCTACTTTAAAGGCGTCGCGAACGCCCGTCCACAATGCCGGAAGTTGCTCGGCGAACACGACCTTCATCCGCTCCAAAATCGCCGGCTCCCCGCCGCAACTCGCGGAAATCACATCCAAGTTGAGCAGCGAATCGCCGGCAACTTCTGGCGGTGCGTTCTTCTGCTCCACTGCGGGCGAAGCAGGCGCGGCGATCGTGTTCGTACTAGTAAAAGTCGCCAACGCTGCGTTGAGCGCCTCGCCACGGATCGGCTTCGTGAGAAACCCATCCATCCCCGCCGCGAGGCACCGATCGCGATCCTCCGTTCCCGAGCGAGCGGTAAGCGCGAAAATCGGTAGCCGTCGTTTGGTCCCCGCTTCCGCCGCGCGAATCGCCGCAACGACCTGAAAGCCATCGAGCTCCGGCATGTGGAGATCGAGCAGCAACAGGTCGAACGCACCGTTCGACGCAAGCGTCAACGCCTCGCGACCGTTGCGGGCCAGCGTCACTCCGTGGCCGCGCTGGCGGAGCAATTGCTCCATCAACTGCGAATTGAACTCGTTGTCCTCGGCGACCAGAATCTTTAGCGAGCGCTGGGCGGCAACCGAACCGCCGGGAAGCGTAAGAGCATCCGGCGTCGGCAGCTCAACCGGTGCCGGCTCGCTGGCGTCGATCAGCAGCGACGCAGTGAACGCAAACGAGCTCCCCGCGCCGGCGACGCTCTCGACCGAGATATAGCCCCCCATCAGTTCCACCAATTGGGCGGCAATCGTCAGTCCCAACCCCGTCCCGCCGTACTTGCGGGTAGTCGACGTATCCTCCTGCTCGAACGGCAAGAAGATCGCAGCCAGCTTTTCAGACGGGATGCCGATGCCGGTATCGGTAACGGTGAAGCGAATTCTTCGCGTGTCGCTCGACGCCTCGTCGTCGCCGGCCAGTTCCACGCCGACCGCGACCTCGCCGCGCTCAGTGAACTTGATCGCGTTGCCGACAAGGTTGATCACCACTTGCCGCAAACGGCCAACGTCGCCAAGAAGCCTGTCCGGAACGTCCGCATCCACCGACACGGCGAGCGGCAGCCCCTTCCGATCAGCCCGCACGGCAAGCGTACGAATCGTCTCGTCGATCATCGAACGTAGCGAGAACGCAACCTGCTCGAGTTCGACCTTGCCAGCTTCGATCTTCGAAAAATCGAGTAGGTCATTGATGATCACCAGCAGGTTGTCAGCCGACGATTTGACGGTTTCGAGATACTGCTTTTGATTCGGTTCGAGCCGCGTATCGAGCGTCAGTTCCGTCATGCCGATGATCGCGTTCATCGGCGTGCGAATCTCGTGGCTGACGTTCGCCAGAAACTCGCCCTTCGCACGATTGGCTTGCTCGGCGGTTTCCTTCGCATGCAGCAGTTCCGTCGCGAAGGCGACTCGCTCGGTGACGTCGCGATAGTTGGCGACGATCCCCGCCACCGTCGCATCGGCCAGCAGGTTCTGGCCGATCGCCTCGACGTTCCGCCACGACCCGGTCGCGGTCCGCAGCCGGCATTCCACTTTGATCAGTTCCTGCGGCGACGCGAGTAACCGCTCGAAAAACTCTTGCTTCCGCGGTAAATCGTCGGGGTGAATAATCTCGTCGCGATAAATGTTCTTCCCAATGAATTCGTCGGCCGCAATCCCCAACACGCGCTCGACCGACGGCGTCTGGTAGAGAATATTCCCCTCAGCGTCGAACACGCTGATGACGTCGGACGAGTTCGTCACGAGGTAGCGAAACCGCTCTTCCGTTTGCCGCAGCGCTTCGTCGGCGCGCAGCCGCGCCTCGGCAAGCAACCGCCGTTGGGCCCGATGGAGCGCTTCGCTCATGGCGCTGATGAAGACGCCGGTGATGACGAACAGCACGAGCGCCACCGTCTCGCCGACCGCTCCGTCCAACGACTCCGTCAGGAAATCGTCGAGCAGAAAGTGCCCCAGCAACGCGCAGAGAAACGTCACCAACAATCCCGGCCAGAGCCCGCCGAAGTAAGCCGCGAAAATCACCGACGGCAGAAAGGTGCTGTAGAGTCCGCGCTCGCCGATGTGAGGGGCGAGCCAGTAGCGCAGCAGCAGTCCGAACGCGGTCGCGATGAGCGCCGTCACATACGCGGTCGCTTGAGAGCGCGGACTCTCGTGCGACTGATCGAAGAAATGCCGCAGCCGCAAATTACGCAGCCAAGATGGCGCCATAGTGACTCAACCGTTGTTAGATGCGAACTCCCACTGCAACGCTAGACAACGCACCGCCGGCCCAGGACAATACTGCAGGCGGCAACGCCACCGCTGCGCGCCCACCGCTAAGAGAACCTTCATGGCCCACCTGCTGCTGATCGACGACGACGTCGCGCTCGTTCCCGAACAAGTCAAGCAGGCATTCGCGGCTCCGACGCATCGCGTTGACATTGCTCACACCGGCGCAGCGGGGTTGGCGCAAATTGCGAACGATCCGCCCGACGTCATTCTGCTTGATGTTCGCCTGCCGGACCAGTCGGGTCTCGACGTCTATTTGCAGATCAAAGCCCTCGACGCGCGCATTCCCGTGATCTTTATCACGATGACCAAGGGCGCCGAGCTCGCCATCGAGGCGATGAAGCTGGGGGCGTTCGAATACCTGTTCAAACCTCTCAATTTGAACGAACTCCGCCGCGTCGTCGGCGAGGCGGTCGAGGTTTCCCGTCGCATGCGGCAACCAGCCGTGATGGCGCAGGAGCTTCCCGCGGACGACGTCGACGGCGCCATAGTCGGCGGGTGTGCGGCAATGCTCGACGTTTACAAGTCGATCGGCCGCGTCGCAGCGCAAGACGTGCCGGTGCTGATCACCGGCGAAAGCGGCACCGGCAAGGAACTCGTCGCCCGCGCCGTTTACCAACATGGCGCCCGCTCGAAGGGGCCGTTTCTGGCGCTCAACTGCGCAGCCATTCCCGAGAACCTGCTGGAGAGCGAGCTCTTCGGCCACGAGAAGGGGGCCTTCACCGGCGCCGATCGCCGCCGCATCGGCAAGTTCGAACAGTGCAACGGCGGCACGCTCTTCCTCGACGAGATTGGCGATATGCCGATCGCGCTGCAAGCAAAAATCTTGCGGCTGATCCAAGAGCAAGAGTTCGAACGCGTCGGCGGCGGCGAGACGGTACGCACCGACGTGCGGCTGATTGCCGCAACGCATCGTGATTTGAAGGCATGGTCGGAGGAGGGAAAATTTCGGGCCGACCTCTATTACCGCCTCGGCGTGTTCACGATCCGCTTGCCGGCGCTCCGCGAGCGAGACGGCGACGTGGCGACGCTCGTTCATTTCTACGTGCGCAAGTTCTCGCAAGAGCTGGGGCGCGACATTCGCGAGATCTCGCCCGAAGCGATGGCCCGGCTCTCTGCGTATTCATGGCCCGGCAACATTCGCGAACTGCAGAGCGTCCTCAAGCAAGCGCTGCTGCGAGCCAGCGGCCCGACGCTGCTCGATAGCTTCTTGCCAGAACTCGCCCCTAGCGCCGCGACGCCAGCCGAAGCGAGCGGCAGCTCAACGGGCGGCTTCCCGCTCGATGAGCTCATTGCCGAACGACTCACGCCGGAGATGGCGAACCTCTACGCCGAGGTTCACGGGCTCGTCGATCGCGTGCTGCTGGCCCGCGTGCTGGAGCACACCAACGGCAACCAACACCAAGCAGCAAAGATTCTCGGCATCGCGCGACAAACGCTGCGGATGAAACTCCGCGACCTCGGGCTGCAAGTGACGCACGCGGTCGAGTCGTCGGACGAGGGCTGAACTTGCAAACCGCTCTGTGGGAGGCGTCTCCGACGCCGATTACTCTCACCACCACAAGCGGTGATGGTCACTCCGCGTCGCTTCGGGGTCGGAGACCCCTCCCACAAAACCTCGCACGAACACCTCGCATTTCGCTCAACTAGCCGCCCGGAGTCGGATCAACCGCCGCCGTCGGCAGCTGCAGCGGATACTGCAGGAACTTTCCGGCGTTCGGCCCCGTCGCCTCTTTCCGATAGTAAACGTACGGCTCGACCGACAGCCCCACGAACAACGGCGCCACGTCCGGGTCGTAGTCGACCAGGTCAATCCGCACCGGCAGCCGCTGCACGATCTTCACGAAGTTGCCCGTCGCATTCTGCGGCGGCAGCAAGGCCAGCGTCTGCCCGGTTCCCATCTCGAAGCCACTGATGCGTCCCTTGAACTCGCGACGCCCGCCGTACATATCGACCTCCAGCGACACCGGCTGGCCGATCCGCAGATTCGCGAGTTGCGTCTCCTTGAAGTTCGCGTCGACCCAGATCTCGGTGAGCGAGCGGACCGCCATCAAGCTCTGGCCCGCCGTCACGTTGTTGCCGGGGTTCACATTGCGACGCGTGACGACGCCGTCGATATCGCTCACTACCGTGCAGTAGCGGAGGTCGAGCTCCGCCTGCTCCAGATCGCGGCGAGCCTGCAGCACGTTCGCCTCGGCTTGCTTCACCTCAGGCGATTCGGGAACAAGCTCCTCCAGCACGCGATTAGCATCACCCTTTTGGTCCCACAGATGGAACTGCTCGAGCACCGCCTCCGGCGTCGCATCGACGCTCGCCAGCGGCAGCCCGATTTGAGCCATCGTCTCGATCATGCTCGCCAGCGCCGCCCGCACTTGCGAGAAGGTTTGCACCAAATCGGCCGGCGTATCGTCGAGCTCGCTTCCTGCCGCCGGCTTCGCCGACAGGCCAAGGGCCACCCGCGTGGCGTAAACATTCTGCAGCGCTTGCTCAACGCTCGCCTCATCGACCCGCGTTTGCTCGATCCGCTCGTCCAGCTCTTCCTGGCTGATCGCCCCCTTCGGGGCCAATCGCTCAGCGCGGTGCAGATTCACCAGCCCGAGGTCACGGGTGGCGATGTTGCTCTTGTAGGTCGCCACATTCGCGTGCAAGTTCGCGATCTGCGTCGCCACTTGTTCCATTGAAGTTTCCAGCTGCCAACGTTCCGAGCGAATGGCCGCTTCCAAACCTCGCACGTTCGCCTGAGCTACCACCAACTCTGCTTCGGCCGCCTTCAACGCCGCCTTCTTGATTTCGAGTGCGACCAGGTACGGCTCGCGATCGAGCTCCACCAACACGTCGCCTCGCTTCACGCGAATGTTGTCATCCACCAGCACGCGCGTCACCTGCCCGCCGACGCGCGGCGCCACAAAAGTCACGTGGCCGTTCACGTAGGCGTCGTCAGTCGACACCGTGGTGAACGCCGTCCGCACCACCGGCACGATGAAGTACAGCATCAGCACCGTCGCCGCGATGGCCAGCGCGATGTAGAGCGCCATCCGCTTCGGCGTGGCGCCGGCGTCGCTCGGCTCGGCAGCCGCATCAACTGGCATGGCGCCTCTCCCCGAAAGCCACGACGGCTTTTCCACACCCTTGCGAACCGGCGCGACCGGAGCCGGCGCGCTCGGCGTCACCGGAACCGGCGTGCTCGGCGCCAACTGAGCGGGAGCGACTGGGGCGGAAGCGACGCTGCTGGTGGTGGATGAAGTGTTCATACCGGCTTCAAACGCACTTTCGGCGCCAGGGCGTCGCGATCAGCGGTGCAGGCCGTGTTTCTCGCAGAAACGCCCGCTCCCTTTCGGCATTCCGAATCGCTCGCTCCTCCCCACTCTCCACGCCCGGGAAACTTTGTAGTCGCCGAGGCAAATTTATTGTCCGACGGCCGGCCGCACCCATGACGTCAAACGCGCCCATCACGCGAAAAACCCCTGGTTTTCCCGCATTTGCACAGATGGCACGGCTATTGCGAATAGCCGCAACCACAGTGGGGATAACCGTGGTCCTCGCAGCCCCCACGAGGAGCGAATCATGCCAACCGCATCAACCAGCGCCGCCGCCCGCATCTTGCCGGCCGGCGAGCGCGCCCCCGAGTTCTGCCTTCACAGCACGCCCGACCAAACGGTCACCTGCGGCGACTTCCTCGGCCGCCCGCTCGTGCTCGTCTTCTACCCCGCAGATTGGAGCCCCGTCTGCGGCGACCAACTCGCGCTCTACAACGAACTCCTTCCCGAGTTCCAAAAGTACGACGCACAAATCGTCGGCATCTCGGTCGACGGCATTTGGTGCCACCTCGCCTACGCCGAGCAACGCAAACTTCACTTTCCGCTCCTCTCCGATTTCCAGCCGAAAGGCACCGTCGCCGAAGCGTTTGGCGTCTATCGCGAAGGGGAGGGGGTCTCAGGGCGAGCCCTCTTCGTCATCGACGCGGAAGGGATCATTCGCTGGAGCTACCTCTCGCCGGTTGGAGTGAACCCCGGCGCCGACGGCATCTTGCGAGCCCTCGAACAACTCACCATTTCAACCGGAGCCCACTCATGAAAACTGCCGACGCCGCCCAACTCACCCTCCCGGTCTCGGCGCGAGATCACCAATTCGGCGACCGCCGCGCCGCCGTCACCATCGTCGAATACGGCGACTATGAATGCCCCTACTGCGCACGAGCCCACTTGGTGGTGAAGGACCTCGCCGATCGCCTCGGCGACGCGTGGAACTTCGTGTTCCGCAACTTCCCGCTGACGACAATTCATCCACACGCCCAGCACGCCGCCGAAGCCGCCGAAGCCGCCGGCGCCCAAGGCCTGTTCTGGGAGATGCACGACTACCTGTTCCTCCACCAAGATTCGCTCTCCGACCGCGACTTGGTTCGCGACGCATCGCTGCTCGGCGTCGAAGAACAACAGTTCGTCGACGACCTCCGCGACCACAAATTCGCCGACCGAGTCCGCGAAGATTTCCTCAGCGGCGCCCGCAGCGGCGTCAACGGCACGCCAACGTTTTTCATCAACGGCGTCCGCTACGACGGGCCTATCGAAAGTGGTTCGATACTTGCAGCGATTGAACTAGCCTCCGCGAGCGGCTAGTCAAACGCTGCAGGCGCCCCATCGCGCCACTGGACTGGTCGCTTAAGCGACCAGTCCGAACCCTCACAAACGCACGCCCCCCAACGCATTCCCTGAACCCCGAACCCCAACACCTAAACCCAGCTCACTCCCCCCGCACAAGGAGTCTCCCCATGTCCGCCGCCGCCCACGCCCTCGACCCGACTCTTGATCCCGCCATCGATCACCGCATCCGCGCGTTCCTCAAGAAGCTCAACGCCGCCGGCGGTCCGCCGATGGAGGAGATGACGCCCCAAGACGCACGGGCGGTCCTCGTGAACGCTCAGAAGTCAGTCCCGGTCAATCTCCGGCCGGCCGACGTCAGCCAGCGGACGATCACTCAAGACGGCGTGCAGGTCGATCTCACCATCGTCCGCCCCGCCGCCGTCACGGCGACGCTGCCAGTCTTCATGTTCTTCCACGGCGGCGGCTGGGTGCTCGGCGATTACCCAACGCACGAGCGGCTGATCCGCGACATCGTTGCGGAATCTGGCGCCGTGGCCGTCTACGTCGGCTACACGCCGTCGCCCGAAGCCCAGTACCCCACGGCCATCAACCAAGCCTACGCCGCGACGAAGTGGGTCGCGATGCACGGCAACGAAATCAACGTCGACGGCAGCCGCCTCGCCGTCGTCGGCAACAGCGTCGGCGGCAACATGGCCGCCGTCGTCGCCCACATGGCCAAAGACCAAGCGGGCCCCGCGCTCCGCCTGCAAGTCCTCATGTGGCCGGTGACCGACGCCTACTTCGAAACCGAATCGTACGAGCAATACGCCGAAGGCCGGTTCCTCACCCGCAACATGATGAAGTGGTTCTGGGACAACTACACCACCGACCCGAACGAACGCTCTGAAATCTACGCCTCCCCCCTCCGTGCGATGACCGAGGAACTGCAAGGCCTGCCGCCGGCGCTGGTGCTCACGGCCGGCAACGACGTCCTCCGCGACGAAGGCGAAGAATACGCTCGCAAGCTAGACGTGGCCGGCGTCGACGTAACGGCCGTCCGCTACGAAGGGATGATCCACGACTGGGGGCTGTTGAACCCAATTAGCACCGTTCCCGCGGTGCAGGCCTCGCTGCGGCAAGTGGCTGCGGAGATCAAACATCATCTGCGGTAGCGAGCGGGACGATCTAACAAGCAGAAACAAAAAAGCCCACGCACCCGCGTGGGCTTTTTTGCGTTGGTGCCTGATCGCGGCGGGCGACTAAAGCAGTCATCAGTCAACCTTAACTGGTGGATAAAGGCGATCAGCGCGATAGTAGTCTCGGAACGAAAATCAAAGGCGCCGGCGTGGCGCATTGTCGCGGAAAGTTACAACGAACAATGCCGCGAGGCGGCGCGAGTCCGCTGGTTGCTTGCGGACTTGTGACTATTCCCAGCTACCACGACTCAATCATAAAAAGGCGTCCCTTAGGCCCTTCGTCGTGTAACCTAAGGACTATCTCAGACTCGGAAAATGCAGAAGTGCCTGGGGCACTGGGCGGAGAATCTGAATCAATCAGCGTTATTACCGGCTGAAGTCCGAGTTCGGCGTAACTGCGAAGCACGGACAGCAGGTTCTCCTTCTTCCTGTCATCTAACGACTCAAAGACGCCATCGTGATAGGCGAACCTTGGAAACGGCATTGCTATGTAAGCTCGCAGTAGCGCCAGGTCGAAGGCGATGCACAATAGTTTGCGATATGTGTGCCCAACATCGGCGCTCGTTGACTCACCACTAATGCTCAGGATCTCAGCTTTATACTCAAGATGCCCCTTTTGATTCACTGATACGCTAAGTAGCGCTTTGCGATCAATTACTGCCTCTACGATGTCGCTGAAATACAACCGAATAGTTGAGAAAAGACTTTTATCATCGGTATTCTGCTTCTCCACATCGGCTTCGATTGTAGATTGCAACTCTCGCAAGTCACCACCAAGAGTTCGGATGTTTTTACGCAACTCCTGGAGCTTTGAAATAAACTGCCGCTGGCGCTCAAGAGAGACTATATCAGCACGCAGGTCGATTAATTTATTCGATGCTCGCTTGTATTTTTCGAGTGCATCCGTCTCGGTCAAATACGCGAGTGATTCGGCCCGCTGCTTTCCAAACTTCGTAAGCTCAGATCCAATTTCTTTCAGCTGAAAATCAATTTCAGCTCTTTCTTGTTCTAAATAGGCTCGACGCTCTTCCGTGATGGCTCTGTTAAAGCCAATCAACTGCTCGAAGTCTTTCTTTATTTGTCCTTCGAAGAGAATGCCCGCCTCTTTGAACAATTGAGCTGCTTTGTCGGGCTCGAACAACACGGCATCTTCTTTGATCGAAGCAACCACTTTCTTTCGACTTTGCGACAAAACATATCGAGATTCATTCAACTGAGCGATTCGATCGTCAATCTCTTCAACCAGACGTTTCGTATCCGTTTTATCTTGATTACGAAAGTCGAACGCGTCGAGCTGAGCTTGCGTCTTATCAACTTGCGCTCGCTTAAGCAGCAGAATTCCGTCGATCTTGCTGACATCCTCAACGCTTCCACCGAGCTCACCTTTAACGACATCTTCTTGCTTCTTCGCTTCTTCGAGAGCAAATTCTTTTTGGTAGTGCTGCGTTATCGTTGTAGAGTCAAATCCCAAGAGGTGGGCTAGAAAGGGCTTCCAGTCACCGTGAGCCGCTGCAAATCGCCGCAGTTGAAACACTTCGCGGAAATCATCTTGGGAACGAAGGAAGTACCCCAAACCTTTCCGGTAAGGCCATGGCTTCATGGGCCGCCAGTCCAACAAGCCGTCAAGAATCGATTGAGCTCTCTCTATGGGAACTTCGCTATGATCCCAAGCCTCGACGGGCAGTCCGGAGTAGTCCTGATCAGGCGACAGATGCCGTTTGAAAGAAATCCTTGAGTGACTTCTCACGCTCCTCCGAATGGTCAGAAATGTTCCGTCGAGAAGTTGGATCTCAAGAAAGAAACAATACTCGCTAAATCTGTCAAAATATTTGAACAGAAAGAAGTTCTTATCACGATCTGCAAGGAAGCAAAAATCCAGCATCCTGCCGAGTGTGCTCTTGCCGAGATTGTGCGTATCCCTAGCCTTATTTTCTGGGAGGCGTATCTCGGCAATGACTACATTCAATCCTGCGACGAATGTCACTGGCTGATAGTCTTGAGGCCTATCTGAATAGAGCTTAGATAGTTGCATTGAGGCCGACGTACTCGAATGAGTCAGTTTTAGGGCGGTACTCGATCATCCCCATCAAGTACAGAAAATTGACTGCGGGCAGAAACAACGTTTCACCGCCTCGCACGGATTTTTGGGCGTGCTCTCTTAGTGACTCATACCCGACCAGCCGCTTCTCCTTGAGACGCAGCAGGAGCATCAGCGAAAGACTTACAATCGTTCGATCCGGGTGCGAATGCTTAGCTGGCCGAAGCATGTTGCACCTTTCCGATGTCGCAGTTCCAGTACATATAAAACAGCATCATTCGCGTTAGCTTCTTGTGCTTCCTCAAGACGGGATCTCGCATGAAAAGCAGGTCGGCAAGGCGATTCATTACGCGATCGAATGTTTGATATTCCTGCCGGTGTGCGATGATCTTGAGCTCAATTTCGTCGACTGTAGCCTGATAGAGCTTCAGTATCTCATGATTCTCAGGGGCCGCCAAGAATGCATCGATTTGAGCCGTATCCTTGAGGTAATTTCGACGTTGCGCCTCAGCATAAGCCGGCGTCATATTGTTTGATGCATTCTTATCTTCGTAACTAATCCGATCACTGGGCGGCGGGGGGGCTCATTGCTTATAGCGGCCTTGTGCTCCACCAACGACGTAACGACTTCAGCCAGATCTTCGGATGTGATGATTAGCGGACCATCGATCGGATCTAGCGCTGCCTTCCCGACAATCTCGGGAAAGGCGTCCAGCAGCAATTCCAAATGCTCAAGACCACACAAGTGAATGGACTCTTCTGGAATTCCGCACTCGGTTGCAATTCGCCGACGAATGATCGACTCGGCATTCCCCGCCAACCTTCTATTGGAAAAAAGAATGCAGTTATCCAAATTCCCGCCCGCTCGCAACGCCCTGATCCGTGGAAGCTCTTCTGCAATGGTGCATGCAGCACTACCGGCGCTGTAGAAATCCGAGTCGCTGAACGTGCAATTGTAGCCAATCGTGTGCTTCGCCTGGACGATCGTGGTACCCGTCCAAGGCGATGATTTGCTAGGGTGAAGTTCGGCGGTCCCCACAAATTTGGCGTCCCGACCTCCGTCTGGTCCGTCACTGAATCCCTGCACGCCAATCCCCAGCAAACGCTGGCAGATTAGGATTACCAATGCTTCAAACTGCTTATCACTAAGATTTTCGTAGGCGTACTTCATTGTTTCGGACTGAGAGAGTATCGACGGCTAGAAAAGTTAAACTGTACGGCCTGGGTAACCTGCAAAAAAATGTCTCGCCACCCCAGCCAAGACAGCGGCGCCTGCACCATATTGAGCGCGTTTGGGCGACAGAAATCAACTCAAAAAAGCTGGTTTTAGCCTCTTCTACCCCCCAATTCCAGCCCACCGAGGACTAGGTATCGCTGCGAGTCAGGTTCTAGACGGTATAAGCGGATGCAAGATTGCGAAGCTGTCGACGCGGCGACCGTCGCCTGCTTTCAGTCGACATCGCTGCCGGCGCCTACAAGTGGCCGAAAATCGCGCGCTGTAAAACGCCACTCCATCGGTTAGGCTCGCACGTGCGGCATTCTGTTCAGACGAATGCCCGTGCGCTCTTTGAAAACTCACGCCCCGCCGATCAAGCGATCGCCGTCACGGCTCCGTTGTCGCTCCGCGCGACCTCCAGCTCCGGCTCTAAGAACCAGCATCTCGCGCCTGGAAACTCTCCTTAGTGTCGCCTCCGCGACGCGACATGAACGCGACCATTGCCGCAACACTGGCGACAGCCGCTACTTAGAACAAAACCTTAGTGTCGCCTAAAATCGCATTGCGACATTCACGCGACGCGACATGACGCGACACGACATCTGCAGGGCTCAAGCGACAGTCAGTGAACAGCAAATTCATGCGGGGCGAAGCGACGAATCTGGAAGCTCGTTTGAGCTACTAGATCCCTCGCTCCGCTCGGGATGACAAGCGCTGCGCAAAGGGTGACAAATACAACGCAGCAGCCCATCTAGCCGGCGCCAAAAAGCAGGCCCCAAAAGAATAGAGCCCAATAAAAAAACCCTCGCCGAGGCAAGGGTGATTCGCAATGCGTCGCCGCCCGCGAGGAAGCAACCGACAAAAGTAAAAGTAGCGGAGGAGGGATTCGAACCCCCGACACGCGGATTATGATTCCGCTGCTCTAACCGACTGAGCTACTCCGCCGAAGCGAGATCTGTCGCCCATTGAGGTCGGAAACCCCAAGAAACTCGGCCAATCTGCGGGTCGCAGCGGCGAGGCGGCGGCAGCGTCCCGAGGCTCCTCGGGACGGCGTCTCGCAATTCTACTCTCCATTTCGGCGTTGCGAAACCCTTCCTGCAGGCGGCCGCCGCAACGCCCGATTTTGCCGATTTTCGGGCTGTTAGAAGCGAATGTTGGCGAGCAGGAACGTCATTCTGAGCCCTTCGAACCGCTCAGGGTCAACTCAGCGAAGAATCTGCACGCTCGTTGGAGCCACGAGATCCCTCGCTCCGCTCGGGATGACAGACGCTGCGCTTAAGAGGAGGTTCAGCCAGGCATTGCCTGCTTCCGCGAAACGGCGATCCGCTTCCGTTCGACGTCGACCTCCAGCACCTTCACGCGAACCAAGTCGCCGACGGCGACCACTTCCGACGGGTCGTTGATGTAGGCGTTGGCGAGCTGCGAGATATGGATGAGGGCGTCCTGGTGGACGCCAACGTCGACGAAGGCGCCGAACTTGGTAACGTTCGTCACGACTCCGTCGAGCAGCATCCCAGGGCGGACGTCGCCGATCTCGTTGACGCCGTCGCTGAATTTTACCTGGCGGAACTCGCTGCGAGGGTCGCGGCCCGGCTTGGCGAGTTCGGCGATGATGTCGGCGACGGTCGGCAAGCCAAACGTCTTGTCGACGAAGTCGGCCGCCTGCAGTCGCGAGGTGAGCGCCGCGTTGCCGACGAGTGCGCGCAAGTCGACGCTCAGCGATTTCGCCATCCGCGCGACGACGCCGTAGCTTTCAGGATGGACGGCCGAGTCGTCGAGCGGCTCGGCGCCTTGGCGCACGCGGAGGAAGCCGGCCGCTTGTTCGTACGCCTTGGGACCGAGCTTCGGCACCTTGAGTAACTTGGCGCGGCTATCGAAGCGGCCGTTCGCATCGCGGTACTCGACGATTCGCTCGGCCAGCTTCGGGCCGATGCCCGCGACGTAAGAGAGGAGGGCGGGGCTCGCCAGATTGAGGTCAACGCCGACCGAATTGACGCACGACTCGACCTCGCGGCCAAGCGCCGACTGCAGCTGCTTCTGGTTGACGTCGTGCTGGTACTGGCCGACGCCGATCGACTTGGGGTCGAGTTTTACCAGCTCGGCGAGCGGGTCTTGCAGGCGGTGCGCGATGCTGATGGCGCCGCGAATGGTGACGTCGAGATCGGGGTACTCGCTCACCGCGAGTTCGCTGGCGGAGTAGATCGAGGCGCCCGATTCGCTGACCATTGCCTTGATCACATCGCTGCCGAGCGACTTGAGCACGCCGGTGACGAAGTCATCGGTCTCGCGCGAGGCGGTGCCGTTGCCGATCGCGATCAGGCGGACGTTGTACTTGGCGATGAGATCCTTCAGCACGCGGCCGGCGCCTTCGACGTCGTTCTTCGGCGCCGTGGGATAGATCGCGGTGCTGGCGAGGTACTTGCCGGTACCGTCGACAACCGCGATCTTGCAGCCGGTGCGGAAGCCGGGGTCGATGCCGATCGTCACCTGCGGCCCGGCCGGCGCCGCGAGCAGCAGCTGTCGCAAGTTGCCGGCAAAGACGCCAATCGCCTCGTCGTCGGCCCGCTCCTTGAGCGTTTGGAGCGTCGTCGACGCCACCGCTGGAAGGAGCAACCGCGTGTAGCAATCGTCGACAGTGCGGAGCAGGTCGTCGTGGAACTCGAACTGCCGGTTGTGGGCGAGGCGCGGCCGCAGTTTGCCGAGCGTGAACTCGTCGTCGAGCTGCACGCCGACGTTGAGGAAGCCTTCGGCTTCGCCGCGCTGCATCGCCAGGAAGCGGTGCGAGGGGACCCGCTTGGCCGATTCTCGATGGTCGAAGTAGGTTTCGAACTTGGCGCCGTCGGTCTTCTTGCCGCGCTTCACGGTGGAAGTGACGTGCCCAAAACCCATCGCTTGCTGCGCGAGCCACTGGTTGAGCTCGACGTCGTCAGCCCAGCGCTCGGCGACGATGTCGCAAGCGCCTTGCAGCGCGGCCTCGGCGTCGGGGACTTCCTTCGCCGGATTGATGTAAGGCTTGAGGACTTCGTGCCGCGGGCGGTTGAGTCGCGTTTGTTTCCAGAGCAGCTCGGCGAGCGGTTCGAGGCCGCGTTCGCGGGCGATCGTCGCGCGGGTGCGGCGCTTCGGTTTGAACGGCAGGTAGATCAGCTCCAGCGTTTGCTTGTCGCTGCACTGTTCGATCTGGCGGCGGAGCTCGGCGGTGAGGACGCCTTGCTGGTCGATCGTTTTGAGGATCGTCTGCTTCCGCGCGGCAAGCTCGCGGGCCGCCGTGAGCGCGTCGTCGATTGCGCGGAGCGCCGTTTCGTCGAGGCCGCGGGTCGCTTCCTTCCGGTAGCGGGCGATGAACGGCAGCGTGTTGCCGGCGTCGAGCAGTTCGACCGCCGCGCGAACCTGCTGAGCGTTCGCGCCGACGGCGGTCGCGATCTGGGCGATGACGGAATCGAGATCGAAGCAGGCAAACTCGGTCGACATGATGCTGGCGGCGGTTCGGGCGGTTTTCGCGTAGAATCAGGGGGCGAACTTAACCCGTTTTCCCCGCTCCGGCAACTCGCCGCTCGCACTGATGGCCACGACTCCCACGCGCATCGGCATTTTCGGCGGCAGCTTCGACCCGGTGCACCGCGGCCATCTGCTGCTTGCCGAGTGCTGCTGGCGGCAAGCGGGGCTCGATCGGGTGGTGTTCATTCCGACGGCTCAGCAGCCGCTGAAGCCGCGCGGGCCGGTGGCTAGCGAAGCCGATCGACTGGCCATGCTGCGGCTGGCGATTTCGGGGCGGCCGGAGTTCGGCGTCTCGACGATTGAGATCGACCGCGGCGGCGTGAGCTATACGGTCGAGACGCTGCGGGCGTTGCAGCAGTCGCACCCGGGCGCCGAGCTGTTCTTTCTGATGGGGGCCGATTCGCTCGCCGACTTCCCGACGTGGCGCGAGCCGGCGACGATCTGCGAGCTAGCGGCGCCGCTGGTGGTGCGGCGGGCAGGCACGCCGCCGCCGAACTTCGAGTCGCTAGCGCCGCTCGCCTCGGCGGAGCGCTTGGCGGCGATTCGCGCTCAAGAGGTCGAGATGCCGGCGACGCCGATCAGCAGTTCCGCGATTCGCCGGCTGATTGCCGAGCAGGGCGCGTGGCAGACGCTCGTGCCGGAGCGCGTTGCGGAGTATATCGAAGAGCGCGGGCTGTACCGTTCTTAAGCTGCGCGTGTTCTAGGCCGCACGGCTCACGCGAATCATCCCCGCTAGCTGCGGCGAGACCGGCATCCGCCACACGGCGTCGTCCGTGCGAAGCGCGTCGGTGATCACGCTCAGCTGCTCATCGACCGATTGCGTCACATCAAGCAGCAGCCACTTCTTGCCGCCGAAGAAGCAGTGCCCGCCGCCGGCGCCGTCGAGATACTCTTCCCGCAGCGTGTAGTCGAGTCGCCGCGCGAGGTCGGCGGCTTCTGCTAGCAGGGTGACGGCTTGCATGGGTGGTCCTTCGTTCGAGAGTCGCGTCGCCGCGAGCGGCTAAAGATTGGGGCGGGATTGTAACGCGATCAATTCCAGTCGCCCAGCGTGATTCGACGATAGAACTGACTGAAGCAACATCTTTTCCTGCAACGAGTTAACGACCGCGGCCCGGGCAAGACGCCCGATGTGGCTAGGCTGCGGCGACGGGGCAGGGGAGGGGGTTTCACTACCACCCGACAGCGCAACGCCTGCAGTCGTTGCCGCTACCAAGCCGAGGGGCGGATGCCGAAGACTTCTTACGACGACGAAATCGCCGCCCTCAAGCAAGAACTGCTTCGCTCGCAGAAGATGGCGTCGCTTGGTGAGCTCGTCGGCACGACGACGCACGAGTTCAACAACGTGTTGATGACCGTCATCAACTACGCCAAGCTCGGCATGCGTAATAAGGACGAGGCATCACGCGATAAGGCGTTCGATCGCATCCTCGCCGCGGCGGTGCGGGCAGAGAAGATCACCAACGCCGTGCTCGGCATGGCGCGGAATCGGAGCGAGGAGTTCGCTCCCACCGAACTTGAACCGCTCGTCGACCAGTCGCTCCTGCTGCTGGAGCGCGAGATGCAAAAGTATCGCGTGCAGGTTCGCAAGGAGTTCAGTGCGGCGCCGCCGGTACGAGCGATCGGCAACCAGGTGCAGCAGGTGCTCATCAACCTGATGACGAATGCCCGCCAGGCGATGCCGAACGGCGGCGAGCTTGTGCTGCGGATCACGCACGATGCAAAGGCCGGCTTCGTCGACCTCACGGTCCGCGACAATGGCAGCGGCATTCCGCGCGAGCAGCTGACGAAGATTTTTGACAAGTTTTACTCGACCAAATCGGGCCCCGACGCCACCGGCAAGGGTGGCACCGGCGTCGGACTTTCGACCTGCCGCGAGATCGTCGACGCCCATCACGGCCGACTGCGAGTTGAGAGCACCGTCGGCAAGGGAACGGCGTTCACGGTGCGGTTGCCGTTGTGGCAAGAAAAAAGCGAGTCGGCCGCCGCGGCGCCAATCGCGCCGCTGGGCGTACCGAACTCGCTTTCATCGTCGACGACTTCTTTGGGAACCTAACGCAGTCGCGTGCGTTGCTAACCTTCCCCTAGCCCCCGGCTCCGCCGGGGGGTCGCGCTGCCTGCCGTGAGAGGCATGGTGCGCGGTTCGACCCCCGGGCGGAGCCCGGGGCTAGAATGCCGCGCCGCTTACGCGCGGCGGGCGCGACCGTAAGCAGCGAAGCCCATGGCAGCGAGGCCGATCAGGGCGATCGACGCCGGTTCCGGCACGGCGCCAACAGCCGGAGCCGCTGCAACGCCTGAACCGAACTCGCGCTGCCACACTAGGAAGTCGGCGCCATTGGTAACGCCGTCGCCGTTGGCGTCGGCGCCGTTGCTCGGTTGGCCGTAGGCCGACTTCCACGCCGTGAGGTCGAGACCATCGACGCGGCCGTCGTGATTGAAGTCAGCGGCGTAACCGCCGGCGACGACGCTCAGCACGACCGAATTGTCGGCGTACGTCACGTCCCACTGCAGACCGCTCGAGAGCGGCGCGAGCGAGAAGTCGGTGCTCTTGAACTCGCCTTGCAGCGTGCCCACAGCGCCCGGGGCGGCGTGCAGCAAGTTGGGCAAGTTCATCGCGGCTAGGCGAGTATCGATCTCGTTCTTCTCCGCGCTGAGGTCGGTGACGCCCGCGCTGAGGATCGTCCAGCTATCGCCAAGTACCGGAGCGTAGCCGTCGAGTTGGACCTTGAACGAGCCGTTGGCAATCTTGGCGTTGCCGGTCACCTTGATGGTGGTGTGCGCCTGGCCGGTGATCTGCGCGACCAACGTCGACGATAGGGCGACGTTGTTGACGTTCATTTCGAAATCGCCATTGGCGATGATGACGTTGTTACCGCCCCGCACGCGGAACTCGGTGACGCCGCCCGTGCCGGGCGAGCCGTCCCACTCCATGCCGCGGCCGACGATAATGGCGCCATTGTTGACGACGCCGGTTGCGGCCAAGACGCCGCCGTTGACGTTTACGAAGCCGTTGCCGCGACGATTGCTAATGGCGATGAAGCCCGAGCTTTGCAGGACGCCGCCGGTGAGGTTCATCGTCCCGGTGCGAGGTCCGGCGATGTTCGCTTGGCTGGGATTGCCGCCGTCGCCGATTTCGAAGTCGCCGCTCGTTTGCACGAACGCGCCGCCCGACTGGTTCCAGGTGCCCGTACCGAACTTGCCGATGACGGTGTAATCGGCCGTGGCGTAGCCGCCCTGCATGTTGAAGGTGCCGGTGCCAGTGCGGCCGAGGACGAAGTCGTCGGTCGACTGCACCTGCCCCGCAGCGCCGCTGAGGGTCAGCGTGCCCGTGCCGGCGCCGTTCTGGCCGCCGACAAAGATGCTGCCGTCGCCCGTGCGGAGCGTCGCGTTGTTCACAGTGACGACGCCCGTACCTGCTTCGCCGATGCGGACGCCGCCGTCGTTGCCTTGGTCAGCGAAGATTTCGCCGCCGGTCATCGCGAGCGTGGCCGACGAACCGGTCGTCGATGCGACATTCACCGAGCGAGGATTCGTATTGCCGCTGGAATAGTTCGCCGTCCCAGAGTTGATGAAGACATTGCTGCCATTTGTCGGCGGACCGCTCGGCGACCAATTCCCGGCAGTGCCGTAGGCGCTGTTGCCGCCATTCCAGGTATAGGTCTGTGCTTGCGAGAGCTGAGGAAGGAACGACAACGCAACGACGGCCAAGGCGAGGCGCATGCCCCGCTGGCCCGAGAACGAACATCTCATGGGGGTGAATCCGCGGAAGAAGGAGAGTGCCTGGTCTCTGTTCAGGAGAGAGCGAACGCCGCAGTTCGCCCAATTCGATGCTAACCACCGAGATACGGGCAGACAATGCGTAGTTCCCGCCAGCAGTGCTGCGACTCCGATTTAGGCTGCGGCGAACGTCACGCCGCTTGCGGTTAAGCGCACTGCGCGTCGTCCAAGAAGAAGTCCGCTCGTTCGACGGGCGAGGTCGCGATATCGCGGCAATTCTCATGCGTCGACTATCGATCGCCCGGCAGCCATTGCGGATAGATGCAGACGGCGTGCGCGATTTCGCGACCAATCGCGGAATAAGGCACAAAGACCTCTGATGCCCTTACTCACAGCGGGCACGCCAGCGATCACCTGAAGAATTGGTGAATTCTTTCGCCGTGACACGCCTACTGCGCGACAACCGGCATCGTCGGCGAAACGAGCAACCGTGACTGGAGGTCGGCAATAATTGCTTGCTCTAATTCCGGATCGCGGCCGATGAAGATCCAGTTGCTCGCCAGCTTTGTCCGGCTCACCGCCTCAGCCGCCGTGCTAGGAAGCGACGAATCATTGCGGAACGTCGCGGCGCCGGCCGTCGAATTCTCCGGCCGCGGCAGGTCTTCGAGATCCTTCTCGACCAGCACGTCGACAAGGTAGCCGGTGGCGTCGGGCATCACGCGGATCGTCGCCCGGCGGCGGATCGTTTGGAAGGTGCTTTCCCACCGGTTGTACTTGCCGACCGAGTCGCGGCGGTGGAACTCGGGAATCGTGGCGCCAATCTGTGGATGAACGTCGATGCGACCTTCGGTGAGGACGTCGCCGACAAGCTGCACCTGCCGCTCACGTTCGATGCGGAAGTAATCGTCGACCGTGTCGACGATTTGCTCCCACGTCCAATCGCGGTTGGCGACGGGGATGTGGATTTGGCTCGAACCGCCGTCGCCGGGGACGACCATCGGCACGCCGGTCGCCATCGGATTATTCGGATCCATTGAGAATGGATCGACCATCACCCCTTGGCCGCTAATGACAGGCGGGGCGCCGAAAAGCTGCGGAGGCGCCATCACTTGCTGGCCGGGCGCGACTGGTTGGATGACCTCAATCGGCTTGCAGCCCGCCGCGAGCAGGACGCCCCAGCCAAGGAGCGCGCAGCAGTCCGGCCTCCGCGTTGCAGCGGCAATCTTGGGCAGCCATCGGCGCACCAGCGACAAAGCGCGGAACTCCTTTTCCGAGCGAAGACGGATCTCAAGCGGCGACCGCCCGAGACGTGGGCGGCGAATCTTCGTGAAAGGGGGCGGTTGGCACAAGACCGAACCGCCCGCGTGCTAGCAGAGAAATAGATCTCACGCAAAGGCGCGAAGACGCAAAGAAGATGGAAGACGAAAGGGTTGGGAAGACGATTCCCAACCCTTCTCTGTATTCCCTTTGCGCCTTTGCGTGAGACTTCTTCAAAAAGCGAATGCTAGTACTCGCTCTCGATGCCCAGCCGCATTTTCAGCTGTTCGAACTGCTGAATGTACTCGTCGTTCGTCGAGTGGACGTGCTCGGCTTCGGTGATGAACCGCATGTCGTCGCGGCAGGGAATGTTCCAATCGCCGAGCACATGCTCGTACTTGCTCAATTCCTTGCCGTAGACGATCAGCAGCTTGTGCTCGTCGAACTGCACTTCCTGCGGAGTCGCCGGGTTCAGCACGGCGATGCCGGTGCAGCCGTCGTTCACGAGCAGGTCTTCGAAGTCCCACAGAATCGACTGCAGGATCGGCATGTCGATGTGTTCGCGGTACAGGTCTTGGTGACCCGAGGCGTTGTAATCGTGGCTCGTCTCAAGGACGACGTCGACGACCGGACCGAGCGGATCGAGCAGTTCCATGAACGTTTCGAACAACTGCTCGCGCGAAGCGGCGGCCATCAGCACCGGGACGTTCTTCTTCGATTGCTCGTCGCGGTACGTATCGTGACGGTAGCCGCAAGACGGAACGACTTCCAAGGCATACGAAGGACGCACGGCGTCGCTCAACGTAAAGCTGCCGTACCGCGCCACGCCGAGGTGAGCTTCGAGCTGATCTTCGTTCAGCGTTTCGAAACTACTGGCGGGGGCTGCGGGCAGCTCTTCGTGATAGACGTTGCGAAAGAATTTCTTCAGGAAGCCCATCGAACACTCACGGCAAGGTCAAGCAGAGATTGATACCTAACGTCAAACAACCAACTTCAACGCGATACGCCGGGAGTGATATGCGCGGAGCGTCTGGTCAACGCGGCCGGGAGGCTGGCCCTCCGCACGCCCTAGGGGTACGGTCGCCGCGACCTCACGGTTTCTTACTAAATCGTAGGTCACGGTCCGAACCGAGTGCGCTTCGCGACTGTCCGCAAACAGCTTTCGCGAACCCGCCGTCCGCCCAGCCGATACAACTGGACCGGTGCGGCCTGCGCTAGAGGGGGGAGCGGACGAGCGTCAGCGCAAACGGTCGCTGAACGGCGGATGGCAGATGCAGCCGGCAGCGGCGGGCGCCTGGGCGGCGGCAGGCCGAACAATTGATACAATCCGAACTTACGGAGGGTTCAGTGGTCGGGGTTCGGGGTTCAGGGAAGACGGAAAAGGGGAGGGTGGGGCGATGAAGATTTACACGCGGACGGGGGATGCTGGGCTCACCGGGTTGTACGGCGGCGGACGGGTGCGGAAGAACGACCTACGCATTGCCGCGTATGGCGCCGTCGACGAACTGAACGCTCAACTCGGCGTCTGCCGGTCGGCCGACCTGCCGACGGCGCTCGACGAGCCGCTCGCTAGGCTGCAGCACGAGATGTTCGCCCTGGGGGCGGAGCTGGCCAGCCCGGGCGATGCGGCGCCAGGGCAGTTGCTGCTCGACGACGCTGATATCGCCGCGGCGGAGCAGGCGATCGACTGGTTCGAGAATCACCTCCAGCCGCTCAAAACGTTTGTCCTACCGGGGGGAACCTCGGCCAGCGCCGCGCTGCACGTCGCCCGCGCCGTCTGCCGCCGCGCCGAGCGCGACGTTTGTGCGCTGGCCGAAACGGCTTCGGTTCGGGCGGCTGTCATTCAGTATCTCAACCGGGTGGGCGACCTGTTATTTGTGATGGCCCGCTACGCCAACCACGCCGCGGGCGTGCCCGACGTTCTGTGGGAAAAGAAGTCTTGATCTTGGGCGTCTGCCGTCTCGACAATCGCCGCGCCGCTGTCGACAATTCGCCGAGCCGGAAGCGTCAGCGTCCGGAGGCCGCCGTGATATAATGGAAGGCTCGCTCCCCCGCTCTTATCCCCGACGAAGGTTTGTTCCGATGATCAAGATCGAAGCCATTATCCGGCATTTCAAGCTGGAAGACGTGAAGAACGCCCTCACTTCGCAGGGGCTCGGCGGCATGACGATCACCGAGGTCCGCGGCTTCGGCCGGCAGAAGGGCCATACTGAAACCTACCGCGGCACTGAGTACGCCGTCGATTTCGTGCCGAAGGTGAAGCTGGAAGTCGTCGTCTCGGAGGCCGAGTTGAAGAAGGTGGTCGACACGATCATCCGCACCGCTCAGACGGGGCAGATCGGCGATGGCAAGATCTTTGTCTCCGACCTGCGCGATACGATTCGCATCCGCACGGGCGAGACGGGCGCTGACGCGGTTTAGTCCGGCTGGCACTGCGAGCATCATACGAGACGCTGTTGGGCTCATCGCCCCACCTACGGTCCAGGAAACGAATAGTGAGTTCCGTTCCTCCTTCTGGCAATGCAGCGAACATGGCCGACGCCATCGCCGCCGCTCGTGAGGAGATCGTTGCCGGCAGGGCGCGGATTCGCGAAATGCACGACCGCGGCCTCGACGGCCAGCAGGTTTGCAACCGGCTGACGACGCTCGTCGACGGCGTCGTCGGCAAGCTATTCGACGCCGCCGCGGCGGCCGAAGGGGACGCCGCCAAGGCCCGCACGAAGCTTGCCTTGGTCGCTCTCGGCGGGTACGGTCGTCGCCAATCAGCGCCATTCTCCGACGTCGATCTCATGCTCCTGCACGGCAGCGCCGACGCGACGGAACTCTCTGCACTGGTGCGGCGGTTCACCAATGCCATCTTCGACGCTGGCCTGCAGCTCGGCAGTAGCCTCCGCTCAGCCGAGGAGGCGATCCAGCTTGCCCGGACCGACGGCGTCATCTGCTCGTCGCTCATCGACAATCGACTTATCGCCGGCAGTCAACCGTTGCATCAGCACTTTCGCGAGCTGTTCAACCGCATGGTGCAGAAGCGGTCGAAGGCCGTTTGCAAGTCATTCTGCGACGCTCGAGCCGAGGAACGGAACCAATACGGCGAGAGCCTTTACCTGCTCGAACCGCATGTGAAGCGTTCTCGCGGCGGGCTGCGCGACATCCATTTACTGCGGTGGATTGGCTTCGCGGAGCTGGGCGAATCCGACCCCGAGCGGCTGTTTATGCAGGGGGCGATGTCGAAGCTCGACCACCACCGCCTGCAGTCGGCCCAGGCGTTTCTGCTGCGGCTGCGGAACGAAATGCAGTTCCACGCGAACTCGGCGAAGGATCTGCTTGATCGGGCGGAACAGCTGCGAATCGCCGCCCTGATGGGCTACCGCGGCGGCGAGGGACTGCTGCCGGTCGAACAGTTCATGCGCGACTACTTTCGCCACACGAACCATGTCTGGCAAATGGCCCGCCGTCGCGAGGCGACGACGTTTAGCGGCGTCACGATGACGACCCGCATGCTCGAGCCAGTGCTAGGCCGGAAGGTCGAGGGCGACTACCGCATCGGCGTGCGAGAGGTGTCGGCCACCCGAAGCGGTATGGCCAAGCTGCAGGGAAACCTCGGCGAAGTGCTGCGGCTGGTCGACATGTCGATCAGCGAAGGGAAACCGCTCGATCACTCGACCTATTCGGCGCTGCTGTTGGCGGCCCCTGAATGCGGCGAAGAGGTCGGGCCCGCGGTCGCCGAGCGATTTCTCTATCTGCTGGGCACGCCGTCGCTGGCGGCGCCGTCGCTACGCTTGCTGCACGAGCTGGGATACCTCGAGAAGGTAATCCCAGCGATGAAGCACGCCCGCTGCCTGCTGCAGTTCAACCAGTACCACAAGTTCACGGTCGACGAGCATAGCCTGCACGCGATCGAACAAGTGACCAGCTTCGCGAAGCGGGAAGATTCGCTCGGCGAGGCGTATCGCCACGTGGCCGATCGGAAGCGGCTCCATCTGGCGCTCTTGCTGCATGATCTCGGCAAGGGTTTTGAGGAAGAGCATAGCGAGGTTGGCCGCCGGATTGCTGAGGAGGTTGGCCCGCGGCTGTTCCTCCATCCCTCGGCGACGCGGGACGTCAGCTTCTTGGTCCACCAGCACCTGAACATGACCGATCTCGCGTTGCGGCGGGACATTGGCGATCGCGAGCTCATCCGGCGGTTTGCGGCGCTGGTCGAAACGCCCGACCGGCTGCGGATGTTGTTCGTGCTGAGCTGCGCCGACCTCGCGGCCGTTGGCCCGGACGTCCTGACGCAGTGGAAGGTCGACGTGCTGGGCGACTTGTTCCACAAGACGCTGGCCACGCTCGAAGGGCAGCCGTCGCCGCACTCGCGGGCGCTCGACGAACGCCGGCGCGAGATGGCGTCAGTATTGTCGCCGGCAGAGCAGGGGGATGCCTGGTTCCAGCGTCAGATTGAGGCGTTCCCCGCGGCATTCCTGGCGACCCACTCTGGGCGCGACATCGGCGAAGCCTTACGGCGGTTCCGCAAGCTGCCCGAACAGGGCGCCGACGCGTGGGGCCACTACAACCGCGATAACGCCACGGTCGAGTTCATCGCCGGCGTCGATCGAGGCCGCGGTCGCGGGGCGTTCTCCAGCATGGCGGGCGCCCTGTCGAGCAATGGATTGCAGATTTTGGCCGCTGACATGCAGGTGATGGCCGACGACCTGTTGCTGCTGCGGTTCGTGGTGACCGACCCCGACTCCAGCGGCGAACCGCCGCCGTCGCGGCTCGCTACGGTGTCGAAGGACATGATCAAGTCGGTCGACGCGAAAGAGCCGCCGCGGTTCCGCAAGATTTGGGGGCAGGACAGCGCCGAGGCGTCGCTCCGCCTCACCGGCCTGCCGAACAACGTGCGGATCGACAACACGGCGTCGGCGACGGCGACGGTCGTCGAGGTATACACATTCGACCGCGTGGGGCTGCTGTATAGCCTCGCCCGCCGGCTCCACGATCTGGAGCTAACGATCTGGCACTCGAAGATCGCCACGAACATCGACCAGGTGGTCGACGTCTTCTACGTGACGAATCGCGGCGGCGGGAAGATCGAGGACGCCGAGCGGCTCGAGCATATTCGCCGCGAGATGCTGCAGGTCATCGAGCAGCGGTAGCCGCGGCTCAACGAGCCGCCGGAGCGTCGCGAAGAAATGCTGAATGCTGAAGGATGAATGCGGAGAAAATCGATTCATTCAGCATTCCGCATTCATCCTTCAGCATTATTTTGATCACCGCTCCGGCCGGTCGTTGACCGGCGGCTACTGCGGGCATCGCGATCGGCGCATAAAAAAAACCGGGCCTCGATTGCTCGAGGCCCGGTCTTTATTTTTTGATTGACCGCGTTAAGCGGCCATCAAGTTAGGCAGCCGGAGCTTCCGGAGCCGGAGCGGCCGGGGCAGCTTCCGGAGCGGCAGCCGGGGCAGCGGCTTCGCAACCGCAAGGAGCGGCAGCTTCGCAACCGCAGTCAGCGGCCGGGGCTTCGCAACCGCAAGCCGGGGCCGGTTCGCAGCAGCTCGGAGCCGGTTCGCAGCAAGCGGGCTTGCAGCACTTCTTGGCGCGGAGACGGGCGAACAAACCACCGCAATGCTTCTTCTTGCCGCCGCAGACCGGTTCGCAGCAGACCGGGGCAGCCGGTTCGCAGCAAGCGGGCTTGCAGCACTTGCGGCCGAAGAGGCTCGCGTTGGCTTGCTGATCCTCACCGACCATGGCGAAACCAACCACAGCGACCAGGACGGCAACCGTCGAAAGAACGATACGATTCATCTCAGACTCCTCCCACGTGAAAGCGGAAAAAAAATATTGGGGTACCCAACGTGACCGTCGACTTAGCTCTCTCCCCTGTGCCGCCTCGACGGTCGATCGCGGCTGGGTAGATACTCTCTAGTAACTCGATTGACAGCATTCGCTCGCGAACGACTGAATGCTGAGGTTGGCGGGCGCCAAAACTTAGGGGGTATACACCGTTTGTTCGCGTCAGCGAACTTAGGAAGGACCAAATTACCGGACCAGCTACCACTGTCAAGTGGTTGATGGCAAACGGCGTGGTGTACGCGACCTTCAAGGGTTGCGATGACCTTAAGGACTCGAAAGCTTAGCACACCCTATGCCGCGGGTGGAGGAGCCTAGCCGTTTCTAGGGAAATTCCCCCAGCTTCACACGACCCCGGCTAACGCCTTACGCCAACGAAAAAAGGCGTAAGTGGCTGACAAATAGCCACTTACGCCCAATAGCAGTTTTCGTTGAAAAAGCCTGATTTTCTCGCGTTTTTAGCGAGGCGCCGTTTGATTAAACGGGTCCGATGCGACCGAGGCGGCGGGTTGTTCGCCAGCAGGAGCGGCCTGCCCGGCTGGCGCCGCGAGTTGGTCGGCCGGCACGTTCGCCGGGGACGGCTGTTGCTGCTCGATGTACTCGTCCAGATTTTCGAAGTCGATTTTGACGAACTCCTCGCCTTCCGGCGGCTCCGGCGCCATGCCGTGAATCCGCCATCCCCCTTCAGCCACGCGCAACGCCCAGTAAATGGAGTCGTGGTAGGGGACGCCGTCGGCGTCGACGTCGCTCCACGTCGTGTGAACGATCGCGTGCTCGCCGTCTTCCATCATCTCGACGTGATTGATCTTAAAGCTCGCCGTCGAGCTGCCGGGGGGGGCGATGCACATTTCGTGTTCGTCGATCCCCTTCAGCGCGAGCGGGGTGAGCAGCTTCGCAGCTCCTTCGCTCCCTTTGCCGACGCGAACCGATTCAAGGAATTCGTACACGACCCGGCCGACCGGATCGCTCGGAATCTCCGCGGTCGCGGCGCCGCTAGGAGCCGCCGTGGTCGAGGCGACCGGCTTCGAGGCGTCCGAACCGCCGCAGCCAATCGAGAAACCAATCGCGGCCAGGGCCGCCCACATCGCAATACGCATCACTCAACTCCCATCCGTGGGTGCGAACGCCATCGCGGCGAATCGCCGAAGATTCAGCAAGGGGGCGGGAGTGTGGCAAATGGGCCGAAACGGGTCAAGACGCGTTAGCGGCGTGGTAGCCGCATCGAGTGGTAGCCGCGGCTCAACGAGCCGCCGGAGCGAATACAAATGGGGAATGCTGAATGGGGAATGGGGGGTGATGGGCACTTCCCCATTCCACGCTCCACATTCCCCATTCTTTATCGATCACCGCTCCGGCCGGTCGTTGACCGGCGGCTATTGCTGCTACGCCCCCAGGCCGCGGTCGACGGTGTGCTGGTCTTTGCGGTAGACGGCCAGCTGTGCTTCGAACGTGCTGGGCGAGATCTTCCACGACGGCGAAGCGTCGGTGTACTGCTGGCAGTGGGCTGCTAGCAAGCGGTAGAGGAACTTGAACAGATGCCGCGGCACGCGCAAGCCCGCGAAGGCGTCGACCAGCCGTTGATCCGTGATCGAATCGTCAAACAAGCTCCGCAGCCGCGCCGTTTTCCCCGCCGCTCCGCAGGCGGCGACGCGGGCGTCGGCCAGGTCGTAGAGCGATTGGCCAGTCCATTCGAGCGACGGCACCATATTCTGCTTGTCGAGCCGGGCCCGTTGGTAGAAGTCGCGATCTTCCTTTTCGATATGCTCAGCCAGCTCGATCGGCAGCAGCAGTTTCATGCCGACGCCGGGCTGTTTGAGGAACTTATTGTCGAGCATCGGCCAGACGAGGCCGCGCATGTTGTCGACGGCGCCGTTCACCAAATGGGGTTCGTCGACGCGGTCGACGAGCACCACAATCCCCGTAAATCCTAGGGCCCGCAGCACTCCTTGGAACTTGTAGAGGAGCTCGTAGCGATCGTCGGTTCGCTGCTTGTTCGGCAGCGGTTGGTTGCGAATATCGCGAGCGAGGAACTTCGTAAACACCTTGCGCAACGGGTTTGCATTGCGGGTGACGGACCGCAAGTTCTTCGCCACGCCCCAACCGCGGAACCACCAAGTCCAGGCCTGCGCGAGCCACGGCGCCCAGCCGAGGGCGATGATCAGCCAGGGCCAAACGGTCTGCAGCCACTCGTATTTCTTGTTGTAGAGAATGACGCCCGCGACGGCCGCGGTGACGGCGACGCCGAGCAGCGCGATTCCCCAGCTAAGCCAGGGCCAGTAGCCAACTTTGCGGCGTAGCTTGTACCAGCGAGTGTGGAAGGTTTCCGTCAGCGAGCTGTCGTAGCAGGCGGCGAGAAGAAGCAGGTCGCGTTTTTGGAAGCGGTCAAGCTTTTTCGCAGCATCAGCCGGCAGCGTGTTCGCCGCAGGGCCGCTCGGTTGGGCAACGCCGATCAGCCGGTCGACGATGCTGGTGACGCCGAGCGCGAGGATCGCGTCGATGTGATCCCACAGCTTCCATTCCGCCAGCACCTTGCCGGCGTCGCGACGCTTGCGGCTGCTGAGGCGATCAGCGAAGCGATCGAGAAACGGGTTGAAGTCGTCGTATTCAATAACGAACACCCGGCCGGCCGGGTTCTTGGCATTATGCTCGTCGATTTGACCGGCGATCTGCAGACGGAGAGCCGTTTTGCCGGCGCCCTTTTCGCCGAAGACGATCGACGTGGCGGGACTGCTGGGGTCGCCGTAGATCTTGTCCCACTGCGGATGGAAGGTGCTCGCGCGGCAGCGGCCCTGGAAGACGGGGTCGGTTTGCGCGTCCTCGTCCGCGAAGGGATTGGCGGCGATACCATGGTGTGACAGCAGATCGTGAAGTTTCATCGCAGCTCTACTTCTTTACAGTTCGTTAATACTGTTCGCTTTAATGGTCGTTGCCGTCCAACAATTGATCATTGCTGGCAATCACTCACCGCCACTGGCAGCCGGACCGCCACGCGGTCCGGGTTGCGGCGGGTTCGAGTTGGCGACGTCGAACGATGCTTCAGCCCGGAGGGCGTGGCCCTACGGCCGCCGGGCTAGGGCGAGTGTGGTTCGTGTGGCGAGGGTGGTTCTTGGTTGACCGCTGGCAGCATCGCGGGGTTGGTGTGGCGCGCGGGTTGCACAATCGGTCTCCAAGTATAGGTCGTGCGGGGCCGGAGCAGCAGCCGGCGTTCGGCAGGCAAACCGCAGCGGCCGGGTGAGTTTTTTGACCCGGCTTTGTCCGGCAGTTTACGATAGCGAGGTTCGCAGCGGGCGCTCGGCGGAAACGGAAACATGGATCTCCTCAAACTCAAGACTGATCCGAAGTACGGCTTCTATCCTTGGTGGCCCGAGGATGGGGACGATTGGGTCCATCCCGAAGATGTGCCGACGGCGCACGAGACGATTCCCAGTCCACGGGTCTTTCGCCGCGACGGCGAGCATGGGCCGTTCGTCACGCTCCACTACGGGCAGTTGCAGCTGCGCGTGAAGCGGACGATGTGGCAAGAAGTGCCCTGGGAAGGGTACGAAGTCGGCGACTGGGTCGAAGTTCTTTCACGCGGCCAGAAGAACACGCCGCGGACCGGCACGATCCGTGAAATGGAGTGGGAGCCGCGCGCCCGATCGATGCGGTACTTCATCGAGGAAGCCGGCAATCCGATTCCAAACGCCTACACAGCGGATGACTTACGGCATGTCGAGCCGGTGCTGCCGGTCGACGATCCGGCGACAATCACGCCGACGATCCCTGTACCCGCTGAAGACGCGGACGCACGCGCCCAGCTGTAAAGCAGAATGTCACGCACATTTTGTTGGCGCCAATTCGATTGCGGCCGACCGCAACGCCGGTATACTAACCCCCGAACACTGCCTGTTCATTTCGGGTTCTTACTTGGAAGTTGTCTCTGGTCGCCGGTGCTGAGGCTGGACCGCCTCGCCGGGGGGAACACTGCGCTCGTCCCCATCCGATGAGTCTGCGATGCGAGCCTAATTTCTTAGGCGTCGACATGGACTCCGCTAGAGAGCGACTCGGCTAGAAAGTTTCGCCGTTCCCCTACGTCGGAATCCCCGCCCCCGGTACGCGCACCGCTGGCGTCGCCTTCGCGGCACGCCGGCAGGGCAGCGCCCACATTCAACAGGACACCGCACCATGTCGTCTCGTTCTCGGTCGCCCCATTCTCGGTCGCTTCGTTCTCGCCTCGTTCGTTGGTCGTTCGGTTCGTTAGGCTCCGTCTCGCTGCTGCTCGCCGCTCCGGCGTCGGCGGTCAACACTACCTGGATCGGCGGCACCGCCCAGTGGGACGACGGCGGCAGCACCGCCAACTGGAACCCGGCCGATGAACCCGATTCCAACGATGCGGCGATCTTCAACACGAACAACATCGTTACCCTCGGCACCAACAATGTGATCAACGGGCTGACGATGTCGGCAAGCTCTGAGTTGCTGCTCAACGGCCACACGCTTACCGTCGACGGCCCCACGGCGCTCAGCGGTTCCGGCACGCGGCTCGACTTGACGGGAGCGTTGTCGGTCCTCGATGCTGCCGACGTGACGATCGGCAATGGCGCCACGATTTTTCTGGACGGCGGAACGCTTGAATCGCTCGTCGTCGGCGCCGCCAACTCGACGGTAACAATCAACTCCGGCGGCACGCTCTCGGGCAATGGCGAATGGTCGATGACCGATTCCATCGCCGCGGTCACGACGCTGATCAACAACAACGGTACGATCAGCGCGTCGAATCCGTCGACGCTGATCTTGGTTCCGCCGGCCGCGGCAACGCTACACGTCTCGGCAGTCGACGTCGACGCGAGGTTCGATCTCGACGGTTCAGGCGAGAGCGGGGCAGTCAACGTCACCCGCAATCAGACGCTCGACATCGACGTTCCGCTCAGCGACATCTTCAACGGCGCGTTGACGATGACGCAGGAAACGAAGCTCGATATCTCCTCAAGCTGGATCCTCGGCGCGGGCGCCGTGATGACCATCGACAATGGCGCCGTCGGCGGCATTGGCGGAGCGCTGGCTGGCAAAGCGACGATTGCCGGAGCCAGCTTTTCGCAGAACAGCGGCGCCATTACCGTCGTCGACGACGATGGCACGCTGCAATTTGACGCGCCGCTGACGATCAACGGCGGCACGCTGGTGAACAACGGGCTGGTGATCTTCAACTCGTCGACGGTGCTCGGCGCCGCGGCGGGGATGACGCTGCCGACCGCGTCGTCGAGTTTCACCGTCGCCGCGAATCGCAACGTCGTGATCAATCAGAACAACTTTAATCTCGACGGCTTCGGGGTGCTTACGAACACGATCACGGTTGAAAGCGGCGGCGACTTGACGGTGAACACCACCGACTACGATCCCGACTCCGCCACGAACGCCTTCAACGGCACGATCAACCTCAATCGCGGCAACATCGAGGTCATCACCAGCGACGCGGAGTTCGTGATGGACGGCGTGCTCAACATGAACTCCACCGGCGCCGTCGGCGCGGAGTGGGACGGCGAATCGATCGACATCGGCAATGACGCCGGCGCCCTCAGCGCGCATCTCAACGTCACCGGCGACGGCAATATCAATTCGCAAGCGAGGTTTTTCACTAACATCGACTTCAACTCCGACGCCGACGTCAACGTCGCCGCCGGCGCTTCGCTCGCGTTCAACGAGGCCGTCAGCTTCGATACCGTCAACGGCGGCAACAACGCGAGCTTCACGGGCTCCGGCTCGATGTTCTTCAGCGGACTCGTCAACGTCAACGAAGCGGTGACGCTCAACATGGTCGGCGGCTTGGTCGATCTCGACGGCGCCGACGCTTTCGGCGAGTTCATCAACATCGATGCGCCGATGACGATCAACGCCGCGACGTTCGCCAACTTTGGCCGCGTCAACGGCGGGGGCGGCGTGAACACGCTCGACGTGAACAACAACGCCGGAACCGGCGTGCTGACTGTGAATCTCGACGACCCTAACGGGGAATGGACGCTCAACGGCCCCGGCGTCATGAACCTCGCCAACGACAACGCGCCCGCGACGCTGCTGGCAGGCAGCGACGTGAATGTTAACGGCGCCATCAACGTCACCGGCGACGTGCGGACGACGGCTCGCCTCGACATCGCGGGGACCGTCAACATCAGCACGGCCGCTGAGCCGTTCCGGTTAGCCGGCGGCGACAACGTCAACGATCCCAACACGATTGCCGGCGGCACGATCAGCGGCGTTGGCGTCATCGGCGCCGACGCGGGCAAGGAACTGCGCGGCTTCGGCACGATCAACACGGGCATCGACTTCGACGGCAACGCCAAGCTGCGAGCCGACAACGGCACGCTCACCATCAACGGCGCCATCATCGACGTCGATCAGGTCGGCACGGCCGACGCCGATGGGACGCTCCACGTAACGAACGCCTGGAACAACAACGTCTCAGCCGGCGTGCAGCTCAACGGCGGCGTGCTGAGCGGCGGGACAATCACCAACGACGTCGCCGCCGGCATCAGCGGACATGGCTTGGTCTCGGCTCGCGTGATTAACAATACTCAACTCTCCGCAACGAACGGCGGTTCGCTCGTCTTCGAAACCGCCGGTAACGACAACGATTGGGACGGCGCCGCGAACAACGCCGTGCTCCACGCGCTCAGCGGCGATCTTGAGCTGCGCGACAACGCCACGTTCACCTTCGGCGGCACAGCGACCGCCGTCGGCGATCACAAGGTCTACACAAAGGGATTCGGATTTAATTTCAACTCCAGTTCGACTCTCAACCTCACGCAAGGAACCTTGCAGGCTGACGAAACCACGACGATCAGCGGAGCGATAGTCGTCGGCGCTGGAACGGCGTCGACCATCAACGTACAGAACAATCGCTTCCTGGATATCCAAACAGGATCCAGCACAACGCTCAACGGCAACCTACAACTCAAGAACAACAATATCGGCATCGAGGCCGGCGCGACGTTCAGCGGCGCCGGAGCGATCGTTATTCCCAGCGGCAGTCACATGATCGCCGACAATCTCGCGGACATTGGAGTACTGCTCGACATGCAGGGAACCTTCCGACCGGGAGGTTTCAATACGATCGGCCGCGTCAATCTGTTTGATTACCAACAAGCGAGCACAGGCCTGGTCGAAGTCGAGCTGACCGGCACGGCGCTCAACGCTTTTGATCGCCTCGTCGCCAGCGGCGACGTGGTGCTCGACGGCAGCTTGGTCATCGACATCGACGGCGCCTTCGTGCCGGCGCTCGGCAACACGTTCAATATCATCACCGGCAACACGGTGACTGGCGTCTTCGACACGATCGACGTCTCCGGCATGCCAGCGGGGCTGGCGTTCCATCTGAACTACCTCGGCAACGCCGTCCAGCTGCAGGTGGTGAACGAACCGTTTTTCACGGCCGACTTCGACGAAGACGGCGACGTCGATTCGACTGATCTCGCGATTTGGAAAAACGCCTTCAACCTCAACCAGCTTGGCGACGCTGACGGCGACAACGACAGCGACGGCGCCGACTTCCTGCTGTGGCAGCAGCAGTTTGGCAGCAAGCCGGCCGTGGCGGTCGGCACGCCGGTAGCCACAGCGGTGCCGGAACCGAGTGGATTCGCCCTATTGGCGTTCGCGGCGGCGGGAATCGCGGCCGCCCGGCGGCGGGAACTCGCCAAGTTGCTGTAATGATCGCCCCCGCGCCGCCGGGGAATTAAGATGGCTCCGGCGGCGCAGGCTCTCGTTTTCGCCTACTTGGATCGACCTCTCATGATTCAGCACTCCCTCTTGCAGGCGGGGCGTCGTCGACGCTCGGCACTGGCGGCTGTTCTTGCGATTGGCTTTGGCGGCGTCCAGGAGACGGCGTCCGCGGCGGTGACGACCATCGGCGCCGTGACGCCCGTGCCGCCGGCCGGCGGCGGCGCGATCGGCGGAGCGTTCACCATCGGCGACGCCGCCTACGGATCGGTCACCGTCACGGCGAGCACCGGCCTCACGAACACGGGAACCACCATCATCGGCAACGGCGTTGCCGGCATCGGCGTGTTCAGCTTGAACGGCTACGGCGCGAACTACGAACTTATTAACGCCAGCCTCGACATGCTAATCGGCGACGAGGGGGTCGGCACGGTCTCCGTCGCCAACCTGGCGAAGATCATCGTTCCCGACGATACGACCATCGGCGGCCAAAGCACCTCGACCGGCAAGCTTGTCGTGACGGGACTGGGAACGACGTACTCCAACGGCGACGACATGACGGTCGGCCTCAACGGCACGGCTTCAGTCGAAGTCCTCGCCGGCGGCTTCCTCGATTCCGACACGGTGACCATCGGGGCCAACCTGACGGCTGTCGGATCGGCGCTCGTGAGCGGCGACCTCTCGTATTGGCATGCGAACGGCGTCGCAGTCGGCGGCGCGGGCACGGGGCGGCTGGAAATCAACGGTGGCGGTCGCTTGTCAGTAGACACGGTCGTGGACGTTGGCGTGACGTCGGCCTCGTACGGCGAGTTGGTCGTCGATGGGATCGGCTCGCGACTGCAAATCAACGCCGCGAGTTTGAATACGGGCGCTGGCGACGCCTCCATCACAATCTCCAACGGCGGAACCGTGACGACCGGCGCGATGTCGCAAATCTCGCCGACCGGCCGCGTCACGCTGGCCGCAGGGCGGTGGACGTCGACGGCCCTGTCGAACACGGCCCTCACCATCTCTGGTTTGCTGCAAGGTTCCGGCACGCTCGACATGCAAGGCGTTTCGGTGAACGGTCAAACGCAGGGCAGACTCCAAACGAAAACGGGCGATCACCTGCTGCTCACCGGCTTGCTGACGAACACCGGCCTCGTCGATCTCGCCGGCGGAGAACTCGAAGTCCGTGGCGTCATCGCCAACAACGGCGATATCGACGCTCGCAACGGCGCCACGCTCCGCGTCGGCGGGGCGGGGCTCGACAACAACTCCGGCTCGCAGCTCGCGATCACCGGCGGCACAGTCGACGTGTTTGGCGCCGTCGACAACAACCTGGGAGCGGAGATCGCCGTTGTCGGCGGAGCGACCGGCGTCTTTCATGATGCGGTAGCGAACAGCGGCAAGATTTACGTCTCGGCATCGAGCGAGATCGTAATGCTTGAGAACCTCAGCTTCGTGCCGTCGTCGTCGCTGGCCCTGCAAGTGGCGAACCTCGAAACGGGCGACGGCCCGACCGATGCGTTCGGTATGGTGAGCGTCGGCGGCTCGTCAACGCTGGCCGGGGCGCTCGCCGTGTCGCTGGCGCCAGGCTTCGCGCCGATGCTCGGCGAAACGTTCACTATCCTCACCGCGGCCAACGGGATCAGCGGAACGTTTTCATCGGAGTCGCTGCCCGCTCTCAGCGGCGGGCTGTCGTTCGACGTGCAGTACACGCCAAACGCGGTGATGCTCGCGGTGGTCGGCGGCAGCTTCTTGGCGGCCGACTTCGATAAGGACGGCGACGTCGATTCGCAGGACCTCACGATCTGGAAGGGAGCGTTCGGCGCGACCGCGCTCGGCGACGCTAACGGCGACGCGAAGACCGACGGCGCCGATTACCTCGTGTGGCAACGCCAGTACGGCATGTTCCCCGCAACGGCGACCTCCGCCCCCGTCCCCGAGCCAGCCGCCGCACTGCTCGCCCTCCTCGCCGCGCCGCTAGCGCTTCAGCGCCGCAAGTAGCCGCCGGTCAACGACCGGCCGGAGCGCTGATCATTGGGCGCGCGGGGCGCATGACGATTCACCACGCTGACACTCCGCCACGACATGCCACCCCGCCGGAACGTCGCGCACTGTGGTTCGCGCCAACGTTCTAGCCCCGGGCTCCGCCCGAGGTTGGCCTACTGCGCGACTGCGCCCAATGGATTGGAAACTCCCCCCAGGGCAGAGCCTGGGGCTAGGGCGTCGCCGCCGCGATTACTCAAAATTCTCTTGACTCGCCCGCCGTCGATTGTATTATTGAATTAATACAAGTGACGCCTCGCATTCGCGCGGCTTAAAATCGACGACGACGCTCGCCATGCAACTCCACATCACCACCGCCGACGGCGTGCCGATCTATCAGCAGATCGTCAATCAGGTGAAGTACATGGTCGCTTCCGGGCGATTGTCGCCGGGCGACGAGATGCCGCCGATTCGCGTGTTGGCAGAGCAGTTGATCGTCAATCCAAATACGGTTGCCCGCGCGTATCGCGAACTGGAGACGGCCGGCATCGTCGAGAAACGCCGCACGGCCGGCACGTATGTTTCCGAGCAGGGGTCGCCGCTGGCGCGGAAGGAGCGGATGAAGATCCTGACCGAGCGCGTCGATGCACTGCTCGCCGAAGCTCGGCAGATGGATGTTTCTTTTGATGATTTAGCGAAGTTGTTGGAAAAACGGAACGAGTCGATGACTCCTCCGGATGGGTGACGCAACACGCCCCCGGTTTGAAGAACCGGAGGCTAAGGCTTGGGTTTTGTGGTTCCCTCTCTTTCGTTCGAGAACTCCCCATGAACGACGCTTATCCTTCCTTGGCGCCGCCGTGCATCGAAGTCAATCGCCTCACGCGGCAGTTTGGCGCCAAGATGGCGCTCAACGACGTGTCGCTCACCGTGCCGACCGGCGGCGTGTTCGGTCTCATCGGCGGCAATGGCGCGGGCAAAACGACGCTCATCAAGCACCTGCTCGGCATGTTGCGAGCGGAGCAGGGGAGCGTCCGCGTCTTTGGGCAAGATCCGATCGCGAATCCTGTCGGCGTGCTGGGGCGCATCGGCTACCTCTCCGAAGATCGCGACCTGCCCGACTGGATGCGGGTTCGCGAGTTGATGAACTACACGCAAGCGTTTTTTCCCAACTGGGACGAGCGCTACGCCGAGGAGCTGCGCGAGGCGTTCGATCTTAATCCCGACGCGCGAATTAAAACGCTCTCGCGCGGCCAACGAGCGCGAGCCGGCCTGCTGGCGGCGCTCGCCCATCGGCCGCCGCTGCTGGTGCTCGACGAACCGTCGTCAGGACTCGATCCGGTGGTACGCCGCGACATCCTCAGCGCCATCATTCGCACAATCGCCGAGGAGGGGCGCACCGTCCTGTTCTCCTCGCACCTACTCGACGAGGTGGAACGAGTGGCCGACCGAGTGGCGATCATTCATCAAGGACGAGTGCTGCTCACCGCCACGATGGAAGACGTGAAAGATCGGCATCGCCGCGTGACGCTGCGGTTCAACGAGCCGCATGAACGCCCGCCGGCGCTCGTGGGAGCGTTTTCGCACTCGGGGGGCGGGTTCGAATGGACCTATCTCTGCAACGGCGACAGCGACCAATTGCGGAGCGCGGCGGCAACGCTGGGGGCGACCGTGGTGGGCGATGCAGCTTTGTCGCTCGATGAGATTTTTGTATCGCAGGTGAGTGGGTGACGATCAGTGGATGTAGCGCGGTGCGCCCCCCGATTTGAAGAAGCGGGGCGTAAAAAAAGTTCGTGCGAGTGGAGGGTGCGATGCGATCGATTGCCGGAGCGATGGCTTGGGAACTGGTGACTCGCGGGCGCTGGCAAGTAGTGGGCGCGGCGCTAGCGACGTTCGCGCTTCCGCTACTCGTCCTCGCATCAATGGGCACGGGCGCCACGTCGTTCGGCCGAGACGGCGATCTATCAAATCAACTGCTTGGGTTCTGCTTCGTGCAAACGAACATCCTGGCATTGGTCGCTTCTCTGCTCGCACTAAGCGCTACGATGCACAAACGGCTCTACTCGTATCCGGCGACGGCGGCGACGCTAATGCACGGGCTTATATTGCCTGCGGCAGCGATCATCGCCGTCGATCTCATCGTCTGGACCGCCGTCATGAACGCGGCGTTTCGCCTGCAGTGGCCGACGCTTGAGCCGGCGATTTTCGGCGCGGCAATTATCGTCGTCGCCTATTCTGCAATGTGGCTGACCTACCAGTCTCGCTGGATGCTATTCGCGCTAACGGTCGTGTCCGGGGTGTTCAGCTTTTGGATCAAGTCGCACTTCGGCCCGATGTTCGGCGAGTTGAAGCATCCCTGGCAGTCGATGACGGCGGCCGAAGCAATCTGCCTGCTGACTATCACGGCAATCTCCTATCGGCTCGGCGTCCAAGCCTTTGCTCGCAGCCGCCGCGGGGAGCGGCCGTTTTCAACCGGCGTGATCAGTTGGCTCGACGACTTCAGCGAACGTCGCATTCAGGGACGAAAGACGACAACGTTCGCCGCGCCGCTCGCGGCGCAAACGTGGTACTTCGAACAACGCAGCTGGGTAGCGCCGGCGAGCGTGCTATCGGCCAGCGCGTTTGCGTTCGTGCTGTGGATGTTCGTGAATCGCGACCCGGGCGACTTGGTTGAAGCGTATGCGTTCAGCGGCGGCATGGTCTCGATCGCGACGGCCATCGGCGGACTCTTCTTAGGCGCCTTAGGCTCAAAAGACCAAACAAGCATCGGGCAGTTTCTGGCGTCGCGCCCAATCACGACCGTGGACATGTCGCGCCAGCTGCTGGTGGTGACAGCGCGAAGCTTCCTCAAAACGTGGGCCTGCTGGGGTGTGATTTTTCTGCTAATTCTGTTCCTCGCTTGGCTGGCTGGCGCCTCGCCCATGCAGCGCATCCCTCCCGCGCACCGCTGGGCGTTGCTCTTCGGCGCCATCCTGCTGTCATGGGCGACTATGGCGACGGCCATCGTTATGGCGCTCGCCGATCGAGGCCGCCTCATCTTTCGCGTGATCACTTACATCAGCTTTGGCTTCATCGCGCTGCTGTTGCTGAATGATCTTGTAGTGCATCGTTTTGGGCGCGACGAGATCGTGCACGCCTTCGGCGCTCTGTTCGGCGTCACCGCGACGGCGGCGACAGTCGCCTCGTTCTATTACGCGTTCCACCGCGGGCTGCTGCAGCCTCGGATTGCGATGGCCGCGGTTGTCGTCTGGGTGATTCTACTGGCGGCGGGCGCGAACATGCTCCCTGCAATGGGTCCACAGGATCGCATGGTTGCCAAGATGGCGTTTCTCGATGTGACCGCTCGAACGCTTGTCCTTGGCTCGCTGTCGCTGGTGGTGGCGCCGATTGCGGCGACGCCGTTGGCGCTGGCTTGGAATCGGACGCGATAGGGGCGGCGTTTTGGCGATCAATCAATACGGCGATCGACGATCGCCGCTTTATGTGCGGTGAACGGGCGTCCGTTCCGTTGGCTTGTTGAACATCGATTGCTGCACAAATTTGGCGACGGCGCGCATCTTCTTGTCGCTGCCTTCTCACTGACGTTTGCGTTGCTCGCTACTTAGTTCTCCGTCAAGTTCTGCCAGGAGAGACGAATGATTCTGCGCCCATGCTATGCGCTCATCGCGACGACGATCGTCGCCTTCGCCGCGCCGGCTCATGCCGCTAACATCGCTGACTTTGTCGATTTTTCCCTACGCACGCCGCCCGGAGGCGTCGTCATGCCCGGGCGGTTGTACGCTCCGCCCGAGGCGTCGCCCGCTCATCCGGTTCCGCTCGTCATCTACCTCCACGGCAGCGGGGCTAGCGGGACGAACAACACGCTACAGATCGAGCAAACGCCCGACATGCTCGCCGACGAGGCGAAGCGCCGCGGCGCGATGCTCTATGTGCCACAGACGAATTTGGGCTGGACGGGCACTAGCGTCACCGACTGGGTGACGACGATGATCGACCGCGCCGTGAATGAGTTGGGCGCCGATCCCCGTCGCTTGTACGTCACGGGCTACTCGATGGGAGGCGGCGGCACATGGAACATGCTCAGCCGCTACCCGGGGCGATTCGCAGCTGGGCTCGTCGTGAGTCCGGCGCTGCAAGGGACCGATTTCAAAGCCGCCAACCTGACCGATACGCCCATCATCGCGGTTCATGCTCGCGACGATGCAACGACGTCGGTTTCGAACAGCCGCAACGTGGTGAGTCAGATTCTCGCCGCGGCGGGCGAACCGGCGCCGACGTATCCCACTGCGCAAAGTTCGAAGTATTTTCTGGCTGCGAATCTCGCCGTGCCGTTCCATCAAGAGATCGTCTACTCCGAACCGCCGGGAAGCACGACCAACTATTTCATCTCGCGGCCTGATCTCGATCTCATGTACTACGAGCAACCGACAGGCGACCACACCGGGGTGCTGGGGGTCTACTACTCGGAGGGAATCTACGATTGGATGTTCTCGCACGCTCTGCCAGTGCCGGAACCAGCGAGTTTCGCACTGCTGGCGTTCTGCGGAGCGGCAATTTGCGGACGGCGACGCGGCTGGATTTCGCAAGCGTAAAAGCATGTGCTGGCAATTTTACGCGACCGTGCTATTCGCACGCCGCGCCCAATTCGCACTGCCTAATCCTTGGGCATTTACAGCCACGAGCATGTGGTCGCGATCACGGCGTCGCGCTAAAAACGAGTCGATTCGCGCAATGCTGTGAAGATGGGGTGAAGTTGGCCGCGTGTGGAGCGACGTTTCACCGCAATCTGCGCTGCTGTCACTTCGCGCAGCAGCATTTCGGCACGCTCATTGCTCTAGTATGTTTTCGATGAAGTTGCGTCCCCGCGACAAAGCTTCACATCCCCCTCACCGTCGGTCGTCATACTTCACTCGCCCCGTGCGATCGAAGCATGCTGATCGCACGGCCCGCCTACCAAAAGCCGGCGACTCACACTGAGAGCCTGCCGCTTTCCCGCCTACAAATCGGCAAGTCTTGCCCGCGCGGCGCATGATGCGACCGCCGTCGGCTTGCCTTCACGTTTTTTCGACTACGGAGCAATCCCATGACTATCGGTACGCGCAAAGGCTTCCTCATCGACATGGATGGGGTCATTTATCGCAGCCACGAATTGATTCCCGGCGCCGCGGAATTCATCGCCGGGCTACGGCGATCGAAAATTCCGTTCATGTTCCTCACGAACAACAGCCAGCGGACCCGTCGCGACGTGGCGATGAAGCTCACTCGCATGGGCATCCCCGTCGAGGACAAGCACATCTTCACTTGTGCGATGGCGACGGCGCGGTTCCTCGCCTCGCAAAAGCCGCACGGCACGGCGTACGTCATCGGCGAGGGAGGGCTGTTGAACGCCCTCCACTCGAACGGCTACGCAATCGTCGATCGTTCGCCCGACTACGTCGTCGTCGGCGAAGGGCGAACGCTCTCGTTCGAAATGCTCGAACAAGCGGTGCAAATGGTGCTCGACGGGGCGAAGCTGATCGCCACGAATCTCGACCCCAACTGCCCCACCAACAGCGGCACGCGGCCCGGCTGCGGGGCGATCGTCTCGCTCATCGAGAAGGCGACCGGCATCCAAGCGTTCAGCGTCGGCAAGCCGAGCCCCGTGATGATGCGGATGGCCCGCAAGGAACTCGGCATGGCCACCAGCGAAACGATCATGATCGGCGACACGATGGAGACCGACATCCAAGGCGGCGTGCAAATGGGCTACAAGACGATCCTCGTCCTGAGCGGCGGATCGAAGCGCGAGGATCTCACGAAGTTCGCCTACCAGCCGGACCTGGTGATCGATTCGGTGGCCGACCTCGACGCCGAGACCGGCATTCTGCACAACATCCTGCCGACGATGAACCGCGAAGACGACACGCCACACGACTTGCGCGAGTGGGCAATGGCCCACGCCTAGTAGCCGCGGGTCAACGACCCGCCGGAGCGGTACTCGAACACCGTCAACTCGAAACCTCACCCGGCCCGCGTCATGGTTCGCCATGCACGCGGGCCGTCGTCGTTGACAATGACAGCAGCAAATTTTTGGAAGCCACCCTTCGCGAAAAATCCAAGACGAATCGCGCACATTACGCATCGCGAAGGCGCGTGTAAACCTCGGAAAGTGATATTCCTTAAAGGAATGACAATCCATTGCATGCCATTTTGATAGAATTGCCCCCAGTCGACGAGACATTCGCTTTTCTGCTCTCGTGCGACGTTCTCCTTTCACGACTTCACGTCAGCAATCGGCGGTTTGCGGCGGGGCAGGGGCGGAAAACTCTTTCGCCTGGGCGAGGCCGATTGCGTTGCACTCGCTAATTGGCAGGACATCCTATGAGACGCAAGTTGCTCCTCTGGAGCTGGGCGGCGATCGCACTGTGCGGTACGCCGGCCTCGGCTACCATTACAACCGAAGCGACGCGCGGCGCTAGCGCCGCCGAGCTCGACGGACTCATCGCCACGAACGACATCCTCGCCGGGCTGATCGCAACGGAACTCCCCGGCGACCATGGCTGGCATCCCGGCAACCCGGCGTCGGGCAACTCGGCGAACCCAAACGGACTTGCCGCGTTTACCGACGGCGACGGCTACCTCTCCGGCGTCACCGGGCTGCTCAACGATTTCCCGCCAACGGGCACGCCAACAAAAAAGCTGCAATACAATCTGCCCGGCCCGACCGACATCCAGCAGATCGGCATCCTCTCGGGCAATCTCAACAACGCCGACGGGCGGATCTTCAGCACTTCGGTGATCCGCTACTCGACGAACGGCGGTTCGAGCTTCGCGCTCCTCGGCTACTTTGAGTCGGCGCCACTCGGGTCGATCAACAACGAGACGGGCGTCCCGGGCGCGACCGAAGATCACGCCTTGCATCTGAAGATTTTCAACGACAACGCCGAAGTCCTCGCAGCAGGCGTGACGAACTTGCAGATTGATTTCTACGCCGTCGACAACACGGGCGGCCAATATCGCGACCCGTTCGACGGCGTGAATCCGTTCACGTCGATCGACGACGGTCTTACGCCTGCGTTCGTGGCGCCGCTGATCTGGGAAATCGACGTCATCGGCAACGCGGCCACGGCGAACTCGGCCGACTTCGACGGCAACGACGTCGTCGACGGCAAAGATTTTCTTGTCTGGCAGCGCGGGTTCGGCGCCGTGGGAACCGGGTCGCTAGCCACCGGCGATGCGAACGGCGATCACGACGTAGACGGCGACGATCTGACCGTTTGGAAAAATCAATTCGGAACCGTGGGCATCGCTGCGATCCCGGAACCTTCGGCGCTGACGCTAGTTTGCATTGGGATGTTGGCGTCGATCTCGCAACAAAGCAGGCGAACGCGGGCGGCAGTCTGCGAAAACTAGCAAGTTGACCGCGTTCACACGTTGCAACTTGCGTACTTAATACGCCTCGCCCCTGGAGGGAGAGGCTGGAGGCGGGGTTGAGGATTCGTTAATCCCTCCCCTAGCCCCTTCCTGCGAGGGAGGGGGAGAGAGCAACTCTTCTTGAACTCTTTTTCAACGACGGAGAGCGACTAATGAAGATCGCAACTTGGTTTCTTGCTGCAGCGGCGACCACGTTCCTCGGCATGCCGGCTTGGGGAGCGCCAACGGCGGTGACGACGCATGGCCCGGCGAACACCAGCCTCGCGGCGCTGATCTCGACGAACGACCTCATCGCGGGGCAAATCGGCGTCGAGCTCGCCGGCGACATGGGTTGGCATCCGGCGAATCCCGCGGCGCCTAACTCGCTGCTACCTGAGGGATTGCCGACGTTCACCGATGGCGTCAACAACACCGGCCTCTACGGCTTGCTCAACGATCTTCCCGCGGCGGGAACTCCGGTAAAGCGCGTGCAGTACACGCTCGGCGGCGCGAAGACGATCAACGAGATCCAAATCCTCACCGGCAACAACGGTAAGGATGGCCGCGTCTTCTCGACGACAGTGATCAGCACGTCGACCAACGGCGGCGGCAGCTTCTCGACGCTTGGTTACTTTCAATCCGATCTCTCCGGCACGATCAACACGGGGCAGTGGGGTTCGACGCTGGTGGAGATCACCAACGGCGGCGGCGGGCCGCTCGCGAGCGGCGTGACGAACGTCATTTTCGATTTCTACGCGGTCGACAACACCCAAGGCGAGTTGCGCGATCCGTTCGTGGGCGTGAACCCGTTCACGGGCATCGACGATGGTTTCAATGCACCGATCGCGTCGCCGCTGGTTTGGGAGATCGACGTCATTGGCGTGCCCGAACCGGCGACGGGGCTCTTGGCGGCCACAGCCCTCATCGGCTTGATCGCTCAGCGTCACCGCCGTCGCAGATGAAATAAATAGTCAGCTTGGCGTCACTGGCATCTTGCCGGTGACGCCAAGCCACACAACTTGTGGGAGGCGTCTCCGACGCCGATGCCAGTCACCACCACAAACAGTTGATGCACTTCGACGCCGCATCGGGGTCAGAGACCCCTCCCACATTTTCTTCGCAAAGCCCGTACAGGACGGAAGCAGGCAAAACCATGAGTCGTCGCATCACCTTCGCACGAGCCAGTGGATTCACGCTCGTTGAGTTGCTCGTCGTGATCGCTATCATCGGCGTACTGGTCGCCCTCTTGCTGCCGGCCGTGCAGGCGGCGCGCGAAGCGAGCCGCATGTCTTCTTGTCGCAACAACATCAAGCAGTTGTCGCTAGCGATGGCGATGCATGAAAGCACCCACAAATGCCTGCCGTCATCGGGTTGGCTCGGCGACTGGACGGGCGATCCCAACGCCGGCGCCACGACCGGCCAACCCGGGGGCTGGGTCTACAATATCTTGCCGTTCATCGAGCAAAGCGCCGTCCACCAGATCGGCAAAGGAATGACGGGCGTCGACTTAAAGAAAGAACTCGCCCGCCGTGATGCGATGCCGATCGGTTTCCTGAACTGCCCGACGCGGCGCCCGTCGATCGCGTATCCCAACGTGTACAACAAGGTGGCGATCAACGGGCGGTATGCCGAATTCCACGCTCGGTCAGACTACGCGGCCAACGCAGGCGACATTGCCCAACTGGAAACATGGTGCGAACTCCATGTGCCGAAGGCGTTCGATGCGGCCAAGCAACTCAACTGGCGGCCGAACATCGACTGGCACAACGGCATCGGCTACTGCGGCGCGATCATCCAGTTCCGCCACATCACCGACGGCACGTCGAACACCTACGCCGTCGGCGAACGCTTTCTCGAGCCCGAGGCCTCGCTCCGCGGCGAAGCGAAGGCGGACGACTGGCCGATGTACAACGGCTTTCAGGACGACCTGATGCGGAGCGTGTACTACGACCCCGCATTCCCCGATAAGGCGCAAATCCCCAAGCCCGACGTCGACGGCGTCGAGGATTCGTACCGCTTCGGCAGTTCGCACCCGAGCGGCCTCAACATGGGGATGTGCGACGGTTCGGTAACGACGATCTCGTTCGACATCGATCCCGAGGTCCATCGCCGTAGCGGACATCGCTCGGATGAAGGGGGACCGCGGCAGCCGGACCACGATCCTAAGCTGCCGTAGCGAACGAACGTTCGCACAATGCGAAAACGGCCGTTGCTGATCGAGATCAGCAACGGCCGTTTCGTTAGTTACTCTAGCTAGCGAACGCCGTGCGTTACTTCGTGCACGTGCCGCCGATGCAGGGACAATCGCCCCACTCGGGGCAATTGCCGGTGCATTCGCCGGGCGCGGCTGCAACGTCGATCACGGAGTCGGCGGACGACTTGCTGCACTGGCCGCTCGGGCACTTCGATCCCTTGCAAGCGCCTTGGCTGCACTTTGCTTCGGTCTTCGTCTCAATCGAAACTGGTTCGACGCCCGAGGCGGGAACGACCGCGGCCTCGCTCTGCTCGCGAGCTTCGGTCTTCTTCAGATTCTCGACCCGCATGTGCTGCAGGAAGTCAGCAATACGCTCGTGGCTTTCTTCCGTTTGGCAAATCACCAGCGAACCGTTGCGTTCGAAGGCCTCAATCTCGCCACGCGCCGATTCGTCGACGGTAACGCCATCCGCCTCCGTTCGCCACGAATTTTCAGGAGCCATCACTTTGATGAGCGTCGTCAGCAAGCTGGCGTCGAACTCCACGCCATCGGGACGAACGCGCCACACCTGCAGATCCGCGACCGGGTAGACGCGTACGCAGTACTCCTCCTCCGCAACTTCCGCCAGCAGCGCTTTTTCGTACGCGGCTTGTACTTGTTCGCGCCCGGCTTGGCTCTCGAAACCGGCTTGGTGAATCTCCGAAACAGCGGGCTCCATCCCCTCCGACGCTTCCACCGTGACGACAGCGAAGTACTGCACTTCGCTGACCTCTTGACGCACCCGTTGTTGCGGCGGATTCTGCGTAACGTCGGTCTCGACATGCGCCTGAACGCGACGCTCGCTGGCACTCGATAGGACGAACGGCTTCCCAAGCTCGGCGATCAGACTTGAATCCCAACGACGAGCTGAAAGGGCAGGGCAGGGGGCCGGGCCGCACTCGCCGTTCACTTCGCTAAACTCGGGGCGAATCTCCATCCGAACTTTACCGCCGCCGACGGTCGTCGCCAGGACGTCGACCTTGGTGCCGAAGTCCTTATACTCCGTGCGGCCGTCGCCGCTGGTAACTGGAAATTGACCGCCAGCATGAAACTGAGCCGGACGGCCGCTAAGCACGACCAGCGTCGGGTTGGCGACGACGTTGGCCAAATGATTCTTCTGCAGCGCCGTGAGGAAATCGGGCGACTTTTCGATCGTCTCGTTTAAATCCGCCACCATATGGGGCGATGCTGAATCGAACGAGAAGCCCAACTTGCGGCACTTCGTCAAATCGACTTCGACCAGCTTGACGTTGACGATCAACTGCTCCGGCGTGCCGGTCGTACGGCGAAGCTCGGCGACTTCGCGTTGCAGTTTAGCGAGATCGGCGAGTTTCGCGTCGAGTTCGCTCTGCTCGGCGCCGCAAACATCCGTCGAGCATTGCGCGGCGTCGCACTTGGCGACGGTGCACTTTTCAGTCGAGCAGGCGAGCGTACCGCAGGTCGACTTGCTGCACTCAACAACGCACTCTTTGCTGCATTCGCCGGCACACTTGCCAGAGCACTCGCTGCCGCACGACTTCGAGCAGGCGGAAACTTTCGTGCATTCTTCAGCCGCGACGGCGACTTCAACGGGCGTGCCGGGCCAGGTCTTTGAGGTGGTGATCGTGAATTCGCCGCCATTGAGAGTGAGGCAGGCTTCAACGGCGTACTTCAGGCCGTCGCAAACTTCGGTCGAGCACGCAGCGCTGCATTCGCCGGCGGAGCAGTTGCCTTCGAAGCAGAACCACGTATCGCACGGTTCCGCGGCAGCGACCGTGGAGCACTTGCTGCCGCACGACTTGCCGGAGCAGGCCGTCGTGCTGCAGATGTTCCCGCCGCATTCGCACTTACTCTTCGAGCACGTTCCGCCGCTGCAAGTTCCGCCGCTGCACGTCGCGGTGAATTCCTGCTTGGCGGCATCAACGATCGCACACTTCAGCGTTTCGCACATCGAGCTGACGCCGGCCGTCAGGCTGCAAGCGCCGTCGCCGCAGCTGCCCGCGGTACATTGGCTGAGGTTACACGAGCCGGCAATGCAGGCGGTCTTGCTGCAGGCAGAATCTTTGCAAGCTGAGCCAGAGCACTTTTTGGTCGAGCACGTCGAGCACTTCTTTTTCTCGCAGCACTCTTCGTCCTTGACGAGCGCGACCTTGAGCTCGTCGCTCGCGGTCGACTTGTCGCACTTGCACGCGCTGCACTTTTCAGCACTGCACTTCGCATCTTGGCAAGTTCCAGCCGTGCACTTTTCAGCGGAGCACTTCTTCTTTTCGCAGCATTCTTCGTCCTTCACGACGGCGACCTTCAGATCGTCGCTCGTCGACTTCTGGCATTTGCACGCGGTGCACTTCTCGCCGCTGCATTCTTCGCAGCTGCAAGTTTCGACGCTGCACGTTTCTGCGTTCGACGCCGTCGCGCATTCGCCCGACTTGTCGCATTTGCCGCCGGGGCATTCGCCCTGCAGCGTCGTGCCGCAGCAAATCAGAATCGCCGCCGCTGCCAAGAACACCTTCGCGACCATCGCAACGCCTCCAGTGCGTGAAATTATCGTTGGGCCGCTCGAGAGTGAGCGCGAGACCCGTCACGGGCCGCGGACAGTACGCGGGTATGACGGCGGCGGTCAAGAGAAACCAGGCAGGCGCCAGCACCGCCGTAGCCGCGGATCAACGCACCGCCGGAGCAGCGCTTAACGGCTGTCGTCAATCGTCGGCCCGCGATTCGTGCGATTGGCAATGACCGCTGGCATGAAGCCAGCGGCTCGCTTGGACTTTTTTCTGGAGAGCGAGCTTTGCTGCTATCGCCGGGGTTACACTCTGCAGCAACGAATCGAGAGTCGTTGCTACCGCGCCGATTGCCGCCCGCCTCCCGCCTGCGAATCCTGCCCGATGACCAATACTTCTCCTTGCCGCCGTCGTACCGCCTTCACCCTCGTCGAGCTGCTGGTCGTCATCGCGATCATCGGCGTCCTCGTCGCGCTGATCTTGCCCGCGGTCCAGGCCGCGCGCGAAGCAGCTCGTCGCACGCAGTGCCAGAACAACCTCCGCCAGATCGGGCTCGCGTTGCAGCTTCACCACGATGCTAAGGGACGCTTCCCCGCCGCCAGCCACGGTTTTCCACTGAAACCGTTAGGAACCGACCAGTACGCCGTCTCATGGGCGTTCGAGTTGCTGCCCTACATGGAACAGCAGGCGATGTACGCCGCTCACAATCCTGCAATCCGCGCCGACGACGACGCGAACAGCACGGCGATGCGGACGCCGGTGTCGGCATTCTACTGCCCCACGCGTCGCAGCCCGGTCGCCGATCGCGACTTCGACAATGACGACGCCCCGTCGACGAAGCGCGGCGTCGCGGCTGGCAGCGATTATGCCGCCAACTCGGGCACCAGCACGCAACACGGCATGCCCGGACGCGACGAATTCGACACGACCGAACTTGGCCCCATCTATGTGATGTCGAAAATCTCAGCCCGGCAAGTGACCGACGGCCTGTCGATGACGTACGCAGTGGGCGAGAAGTACCTGCCGCCGATCGACGAATCAGTCGATCCGGCGCTGCAACATGTGCGGCAAGGCGATGCGGCGATCTTCAGCGGCGACGCGCGACACTCAATCGTCCGCCGCAGTTCCGCCGGCTTCCCGGAGAGCGAGACGGACGACTACCCCGGCAAGTTCGGCAGTCTGCACAACGGCGTCAGCCACTTCGCGTTTCTCGACGGCAGCGTGCATACGATCGAGCACACGCTCGACGTCGCGACGCTGGTGATGCTGTCGGCCATTGGCGACGGCGGAGACGTACCGGACAGGGTGTTTGCGGATTGAAAGAGGCAACACCGCCATGGCTTATTATTCGAGGACACCCACTCGTGTTACCGAAGCCCCAAACAGCACAACGATCTAAATTTTACTTTAGCACCTTAAATGGCTTGGCTACAGGGTACCACTCCAGTAATAGATCTCTCGTAGCCTCGTACATTGTCCTAAGCCTTGCATCTCTGGCTTGAACCTGCTGGAGCGTCTTCGGTGCGTGACTCACCTTATTTCTCCAGTCAGTGTAGCCGCGACTCTGAACAATCAATTGCTTCGAAAAGCCGGTACACTTACCTCGAACGGCAGTAACGTCAATGCGGCTCTCCATTGCCTCCAGCATCGCTGCCCACGGGTCTGTTTGAAAGAACTTGCTGGAGTAAGTTTTCGAGCTCTTTGGTGCAGTCCACATGCCGAGATTGTATGTGGTCTCGGCAAATGCCCGAGTAACACGCTCAAGCTCCTGACAGATTGCTTGACAGCCCTTGTCCGGAGCTCCGTCCAAAAATGTCGCTTCTGCATCCTTTACGAGCTCGCGACACACCGTTGGCACATCTTTCAGAACAGTTTTTCGCAACGCGAACAACGAGAGCGGCACGGCCCGATTGTGCTCATGCGCTGTACCATCCGGACCAAATTGCAGTACGCCAATTCCATTTTCATGGGCTTTCCTGAGTTCTGCACTGAATGAATCCTTTGCTCCACCATGAGAGACGGCGACCCAAAGCTTTATGGCTAATCCGTTGGCTGCGCAACTGTTTACGAATTCATGAAGAGTGTGAGAGAAGGGACTGGGTTGAACATTAACACACAAGGTGTAGCCGTGCTTGAGCTTCGCCTGCCAAGTTGGCTTGAGTGGCAAGTTCTCTCTAACGGACTGCTCGCACTTAAATTGCGTAGCGCCATAGTTCTGGCTGAAATACTTTTTAGCTCCATCTGCTGTCTCGTGAAGATCCTGCCCGAGCAAGACGTACGTCATTCGTCCGCCTCCAGAATAGCTCGAGCTCTCTGAACCAACTCCTCAAGCTTATCGCGAACATCTTCGTCAATCTCCGTACGCCCAACTTCACCTAGCTTGGAAAGCAAGTGCTCAATCCTTGAGACGATATCCCGCTCGACATACGCCTCAGCGACAGTGTCGTTCCAAGCCTCATCTATCGAATAGTCAGGATCATCCAAAAGCCTTTGTATAGCCGTCCTAGCGGCATCCGCATCAGCGTCGACGCTCTTTGCCCTCGCGATCTTCGCCATCTTCCTGAAGTCCACAATATTATCAATTACTTTATCTTTATACTTTTTAAGAAGACAGTCGCGCGCTCTATTCTTATCAGATACAACCCCTGGCATTGCTCGCATAACCGTCTTGAGAGACTTCTCCATTTCAATAAAGAAATCTTCGCTCAATGCCTGCTTGCTTTTTGGCTTCTTTAATTCACCAAGAAGCTGGTTCTGATATTTCTTGGGCAGATCAGTTAGAAGCCTACATCGACGAATGACGCTACGAGAAAGCCCCGTGGTGGTCGAAAGCTCCGTCTCGGTAGGCGACTTCCCTCGTTCGTCTTCAAGAAGAGAAATGATTGTCGGGAGCTTCAGCGCAATTGTGAGCAAATCCCATTGCTCGCGGAGCGCGTGGATGTTGAACATCAGAAGAAGATTCTGAAGCGGCGCAGGCTCTTCCTGAATGAGCGCCGGAATGGTCTTCAAATTCAATTTGGACGAGCAGCGCCACCTTCGTTCGCCATCAATCAGCACATACCGTCGGCCTTTTTTATAAACAGCAATCGGCACCTGCACGCCGTACTGGCGAATAGACTCCTGCAACTCTTCAAGTTCACCTTGGCGAAAATTAAGCCGCGGATTCTCTGGATTGGAATCAATTCTCTCGACAGCGATATGATCTAGCGTGCCGGTTTCGTGATCACTGGCCATAACTATCTGGCCTCAATGTTCGTGGCGAGCAACTCAAAAGCGGTACGACGAGCGGAAGCAAAGCCTGCGATATGTCGCCGAACCCGATGCCGCACTGGTTTCCATCGCTTCAGGAGGCGGCGTGCCTCGGCGCAATCTGCGTAACTAATCACAAATGATGCGCCAATTCCATCGATAGAACGAAGGCACTTAGACAGCCTCTCCATATCCTCCAACGTGAACTCTTTTGCGTCGTACTGCCGGAAAATCCGCCTAGACTCAACAGCATACGGCGGATCCAGATACACAAAGTCGCCCTCCCTAACTGCAGAAAGTACGGATTCAAAATCTCCACAGCGCAATGAAGTCTTGCTTAACAAAATTGAGCACTGCCGAAACTGCTCAATAGACGGGATGACGCCAGGCTTATTATGAGCGAATGGCACGTTAAATTCGCCTTTGGCGTTAGTTCGATAGATGCCGTTAAAACAATATCTATTGAGGTACACAAAGCGTACAGCACGCTCGAAAGGCGTCAAATCAGCAGGACGTTGCGCTCGGATCTTGTAGTAGGTAGTCTCGCGCCTGGGAATGGCGCAAACGGCGGCATGCAGATCGTCAGGCTGATCGCGGATGACCTTGTATGCCTCAATAAGACCTTTATTAATGTCGCTCAACAGCGCCCGTCTGGGTTGCAGTCGAAAAAACAGCGCTGCTGAACCAACAAACGGCTCGACATATCGCCTGAATGTTGGTTGCCAAAATTCAGCTAACGTGGGAAGGCTTTTTCTTTTACTGCCCGCCCACCTAAAAAGTGGTGTAGTCAAGGATTTGCTCCGGTTCTTGCTATTAAGCTGGAACTGAAGATTCCTCGGATTCTTCCGCGAAAGACGAAAAGCCGAATAGCTAAAGTAGCAAATATAAGCATAGCGATTGAATTAGCCACTAATTTCCACTCAAGCCGCACACTTTTCCCTAAAGTTTTACTTAAGGCGACCGATTAACCTTCGCTCGTACGCTTCCTTACAAAAAAGCTAAGCGTGCGTGGAATTTACAGAACACGCGTCCCGATAAGTTCGCCAAGCTTCTCGCGGTGCACTTCCTCGCCTGCTTCGCGCATCACGCCCCACTTGCTCGCTTGCCAGATTTCGCCCGTCGTGCGGTCGAGCGCCGTCAGCCAGCCGTAGCGCCAGCAGGCGGTGTCGATGCAGGCGGCGTACCCGAGATCGAGGATCTCGCCGTTGCGCTGTTCGGTGTGGCCAACCGTCACGCGCTTGCCGGAGAAGTGGGGGCGGACTTCTTGCGGTTCGAACAGCGTCCACCGCAGTTCGTGCGGCGGCTGTTCGCTCATCGGAAGTTCAGGCAAGTAGTTGGCGTGCGTGAAGATGTCGTCGGCCGTCTCATAGTACGGCACGCACGACTCGATAAGTTGCCAGTGAGCGTCGGGGATATCTTTCAGCCGACCAGGAAAGTGGTACGACGTCAGCGTCACCGCGCCGCCGCAGTTCATCCAGTAATTGAGGTCGGCCTCGTTCGCGCGGGCCCGCAGCATCATCTCTTCGTGGTTCCCTTCGATGAGCACCACGCGGCATTGCTGCTGGAGCTTGAGAATGCGGTCGAGGACTTCCTTCGACTCGCGGCCGTTGTCGATCATGTCGCCGAGTAGCACGATCTCGTCGGCGGCGGTCGGCGCGATCGCGTCGAGCACCGCGTCAAGCGCGTGGACGCAGCCATGGACGTCGCCGATGGCGATCACCCGGCCTGTGGAAGAACTCATCGCGATGCTGCCCCGGCTGCCGTGCTAGAAGTGAGACGAGGACGCCGCTGGGCGTCTGGTCTCTGTAGGATAGGCGGCGGCGCATGAAGACGCCATCGCTGTGCGAACACGGCGATGGCGTGGCGGTCGATTGAGCTTAAACGGCAGACGATATAGAAGCCGCATTGGACTGGTCGCTTAAGCGGCCAGTCCGCAGGATGGTGCGGTTTCCACTCCGCGGGCGAAGCCTTACTTCACGACGCCCGCTTCGATGTAGATCGCTTGTTGGGCGCCTTGGCCCGCGGTTGCGGCGTCCATCGTCCCCATCGGGCTCACCATCTGCCCGCCGACTGGAACGACGGCGCTGGCTTGCTGGATGTAACGCGACGGCTGCAGCGATGCCGGACCAGCGGCTGGCTTCGCTTGGACGCTGCTCGGTTGAGCCATGGCAGTGCGCGTCGGCGCGAGGGCCGGCGGCAAGGCCGGAGCGACGACGACGGCGCCCTGGCCAGCCGGCGAGCGAATGCCAGACAGCCGTTGCAAAGCCGGCGGCAACGCCGGCGGCGCGTCATCGCCGCGGAGATTCGGACCGTCGAGCACCGGTTCGATGTTGTCGACCGGTTGCACGACCTGGCCGCCCGCTTGGCCGCCGGCCTGCTGAACGTACGGCAGTTGAACGAGCTCGCCAGCCGCCGGGTTGGTCATCGATTGCGACAACCAGGGCGGCGCGGGCGGCGCCGAGCCAAACGGATCGAGCGGATTGCTGCCGCCGCTATCCGGTTCCGTGCCGGCGGGCGCTGGCTGACCAGCCGGGCCGAGCGGCAAACCGCCGGCAGGCGCCGGCGCCGCTTCCCCGGCAGGGCCGGCTGGCCCGGCGGGCGCCGGCGCGGCGTCCCCAGGACCTGGCAGCGGCGGCAGACCAGGCAGATTGCGGATGTCCTCGTTCGGATCGGGAACGGGCCCCCCTTCAGCGGCCGGTTGCCCGGCGCGCTTAGGCCGTTCCCGAGTGATCGTTCCTTCTTCCGCGGGCGTTGGCGTCCGCGGACCGGTCATCGACTCCGCCTGTTCGTCCTTCTCTTCTTGCTTCTTCACTTGGTCGGGAGTCACTCCCTTGGCATCGCCAGGGAACGTCCGCCACCGCGTTTGATACCAACCATAGGTGGGAATGTTCGGCACGCAGACCCCGTCCGGCCCGCACGGCGGCGGCGTTTGCGGACGGTTTCCGCCATGCCCGACGGCGCCAGCGGGAGTCGCCAGCCCGGCGCTCCAGAGCGCTCCGGCCAGGAGCAGCGGCTTGGCGACGGATTGAAGTTTCAATCGAGGAGACATGGCGTCACTTCCTGTGGAGCCCGGAGGCGATGGCGAATTGCAGCGAGCAGTTCGTCTTCAGGCGATCCGGTTTGCGTATGCCGTTAGTGATGAGTTCAGGTCAAACAGCCGCGGTTCGATTTGCACGCCCCTCGCGGGGCCAGCGGCTAGAACGTATTCGCCAAGCCGAAGCGGACGATACGGTTCGCCATCGAGGTGCCGAGGGAGACGAAGCCGAAGATGCGTTCGAACGGATTAAGCAGCTTGTTGACGACCGTGTTGAAATTGGTCAGGCGATCTTGGGCGATGAACAACCGGTCGCCAGGCATGAGCTGGTAGTTCGTCGCCGTCGAGGCGCCCTGAGCGATGTCGTTCCATTGAATCGGCAAGATCTGCTCGCAGCCGACGCCGTTCGGGGCGGGGCGGGCGATCCACATCTTGGTCGACGAGACTTGCGAGATGCCGCCGAGAGCCGCCACCGCGTCGATGACCGTCTCGTTGCCGGTGATCGGTTGGCGAGTGACGTCGTCGCCCAGGCCGGCGCCTTGCGTGATGATGTAGTAGACCTTGCTGTTGTAGGCGAGGACGTCGACGAAGACTTCAGGCTCTTCGAGCTTCTCGCCAAGCTTCGTTTCGATCGCAGCGCGGGCTTCTTCGAGCGTCATGCCCGCCACATAGACGGAGCCGTAGGTGCCCAGGTTAATGCGACCGTCCATCGCGACGAGATGCTGTCCGGTAATCGCCTGAGCGCCAGCGGAGGCGACGAGCGAGACCGAGACGTCGACGTCGGTGAGAACTTTCGACAGTTGGTCGCGAATTTCGTCTTCGGCTTCCTCGATCGTCTGCCCCACGACGGGGATGCGTCCGTAGGTGGGGCCAAGGTTGACGGTGCCGTCGGCGTCGACGTTGTAGGTGTTGTCGATCGGCTGTTCCGGGAAGGCGCCGATCACGCGGATCAGCAGCACGTCGAAGGTTTCAATCCGGTGCGGCGACTTCGGCACCAGCTTGACGCCTTCGACCAGTAGGATGTCCGGCGGTTCGATGACGTAGCGCGGGAGAGTCACTTTCTCGAGTTCGCGCGGCACGGGGCTCGTCGGCGGAGCCTCGGGGGCCGTCACCGGGACCGGGTTGCGGGGCTCCATGAACGCCGTGCAGCCGGTGAGGGCCGCCTGGTAGGCGATCAGCAGCCAAGCGATGCCGCGACGAGTTCGGTGGCAAGCCATCATTTGTCAGTTCCCGCAAAGAAAAGATCGCTGGCGGCATCGGTTCCCGCGGCCGTCCGCTCAATAGGACGAACCGCGGCGCGGAGCCGCTTACGTGACAGTTACAATGCATATAATCGGAAGAGCTTCACACCGACTTTGCCCTCATTGGCGGAAATCTGGCAGGAAGTAACGATTTTGCCGGTTACGGCGTGACAGCATCGCCAGCATCCGCCGCCCAAGATGACTTGTGAAATGGGTCGCAAGTGGATTTGTGGGAGGCGTCTCCGACGCCGATGCCGCGACCGGCACCGCGTCGCTATAGGGAGTTGTGAGCGAAATCGGCGTCGGAGACGCCTCCCACAAGCGACGAGCGCTCACAACAAACTCGCCTTTGCATGGGAAGATGAAAGGACTCGCCGCAGTCCCGAAATCGGAGCCGTCGCGCCGCTGCGAACGGCACGATCGGCGCGACCCTCACCGAGACGTAAGTCCCTTACATTCCAAGGGGATAGCGAGTGCCGCCAAGGGCTCCAGAGATTTGACACTTCTGTAGAACCCGCGTATTTTGGGTTCTAGAGCGCGATCTTATTTTCGATGCAGTTCACGACCGGCGGGCGACGTTCGTCGCAAGGATGGGGCAAGTTTCCAGCCGGTTTTTGCGTTGAACTTCGTCGCTCGTTCTGACGCCCAAGCTTCGCAGCAGCTGCTGAGAAGTCTCCTTACTTCACGAATCAATTAAGCGACTTTTTTGCTATGAGCACCGCTGCTTCGCGAAACCTGAATCCCCGCGGCAATTTCAGCGATTTCGACTACGACGACTCGCAGCCCCTGTCGGCGCACGACGCCCAGACCGCCTGGATCATTTTCGGCGCCTTGGTGGCGACGCTGGTCGCCGCTTATTTCAACATGCTCGCTTTCACCGCGACGTCTTGGGTGAAAGATATGTACTCCCACGGGTACATCATTCCCTTCTTCGCCGCCTACTTGTTCTGGATCCGTCGGCGGCCGCTGACGGAAGCGGCGCCAGTGGAGCGGTGGATCGGCGTCGGCGTGCTCGCCGCCAGCCTGGGACTGCGGGTTTTCTCGGCGTACTTCGACTTCAACAACTTCGAGCGGCTCAGCTTTATCGGGGCTTTGCTCGGCGTTTGCCTGCTTATCGGCGGTAAGTCGATGTTCCGCTGGGCGTGGCTGCCGGTCGCGTTCCTGCTGTTCATGTACCCGCTGCCGTCGCTCGTGGAAAACACATTGCTGATGAAGCTGCAGACCTGGGCGTCGATTCTCAGCACCTGGACGCTGCAAACGCTCGGCGTCAGCGCTTCGCGGATGGGCAATACCATCCTGGTCGACACGTTGAAAGAACCGCTGCAAGTCGCCGAGGCGTGCAGCGGATTGCGGATGTTGACGATTTTCGGGGCGATGAGCGTGGCGCTGGTCATGATTATTGACCGCCCCTGGTGGGACAAATTGGTGATCCTGCTGAGCGCCATCCCCATCGCGCTCGCTAGCAACGTCATCCGCATCGTCTCGACCGCGCTACTGTACATGGCTTTCGGGCAAGACACCCCGTGGCTCGTTGATCTCGTTCACCACTGGGCCGGCTTGGCGATGATGCCGATCGGCCTGGGATTGCTCTGGATTGAATTGGCCATCCTGTCGCGGCTGACGATTCCGATCGACGACGATGCGTTTGCACCGTACGGAGCGGCAACCGCTTAGAACGGCTGTGCTGGCATGTTGCGTTCGGGCAACCCCAGCGTTGCCCGGAGACAACCGCCGGCGCCCCCCCGGCAGGCGAAAACAGGCTGATTTCCCGGCAGAACGGCAAGAGCGGCCCCACTGGTCCGGCGATTGCTTCTCCGGGCAGGACGCAACGCAGTAACACAAGCAGACGCCGTCGAACAAACCTTACGGTGACGGCGTTGGTTGATTGACGGCTTTTCTGCATCGCCCACGCATCTTCGCTCAACGTCGGTATCGTTTTTAGAGAGGCACTCGATGGCTAGAGATGGCGCAGATATTTCCGAGTCCGAGGTGATCTATCCTCCCGCCCCCGAGGCTTCGCCGTCGCGAGCCTTGGTTGCGTCGCCGGCCCCCAGCAACGTCCCGGCGACGTTCGGCGGCTTCGCTCCCCGCGGTCCGGAGATTCTCACCGGCGGGTTCAACCAAACCTGGATGACCCACTGCCTTCGCCGGCGGTGGCTCATGGCCATCCTGATGGGCCTGCTCGTCGGCGCCGGCGCCGCGGGCGCTCTGTGGTGGGCCTTCCCGGAAACCTCGACCATCACGGCCTACTTGAAGGTCCGCTCGAAGCTCGGCAGCGACGTGTTCGACAATCAATCCGAGCGATTGACGCCGCAAGACGTTCAACGTCAAGCGATGAATCATCTCACGCTGCTCAAAAGTCCGCTCGTGCTCGACGCCGTGCTGCAGCAGGGGGACATCGCCAATCTCGACGCCGTTCGCGCTCACCAGGGCCAGGAAATCAACTGGCTCACCGACGAACTCCGCGTGACGTTCCCGGGCGACGGCGAAATTCTCGAAGTCCGCTACGAGGGCGAAGAAGACGCCGACCAGATGGTCAAGGTGGTCGACGCCGTCGTGAAGGCGTATCAGGAAAAGGTTCTGTTGCAGGATCGCTTGCTGGCGGCCAGCACCCAGGCCGACTTGCGTCAGGTACTCAGCGACACGAACAAGCGGCTGGAAACGCGACTCAACGACCTGAAAGAGCAATCCGCGAAAATGGGCACGCAGCGGGAAGACGTCGAAATCCCGCAGCTCATGAACGAGATTAAGAACACCGAGAATCTCCTCGCGAAGGCCCAGGAAGACAAGGTCAACCTCGAAGTTTTCAAGCAACTCGCCGTCGAAGGCGCCAACAGCCGGACGCTCGTCGACCAGGCTGTCGCCATGGAGTTGGAGAAAGACCCCTCGATCAACATGTACAAGGAGAAGCTGTTCCAATTGCAGTCGGACCTGCAATCGAAGCTTTCGACTTCCAAGAATCCGAATAGCTCGCAAATCAAGCAGCTGCGGGCCAATATCCAACAGATCGAAACCCAGATGGCTCAGCAGCAAGCCGAAGCGGAGCGGACGCTGCGAGACAAAATCTCGAAGATGCCGAACGAAGCGCTGCGGTCGGCCATCGTCGAGTACAACATTCGCTTTAAGTCGATCGAAACCAGCATCGCCAAGTACCAAAAGGAACTGGATGCGGCTCGCACGAAGCTCCTCGCTCTGGGCGTACGCGACCCTCAGCACGAAATGCTCGAAGCGAACATCGACAGCGAAAAGCAGATTGCCGGCAGCCTGCAGGAGAAGGTGCTGCAGTGGCAAGTCATGAACGAAGCTCGCGAACGCCAAGAACGGGCGGGCGGCGTCTCCGATTTCGACAAAGTGACGGTCATGCAGAAGGCGACCCGCCTTCCCAGTGACAACAAGCTGCAACGCGTCGCCATCGCCGGCATGGGCGGGTTGGTCGCCATGGCGCTCACCTGCTACGGCGTCGCCTTGCTTGACTTCCGCCATCGTCGCCTCAACGGCGCCGCCGATATCGACGAAGGCCTGGGAGTTCGCGTACTCGGCATCCTCCCGTCGACCTCGCTGAAGGCCCTCACCGGCTCCAGCCTGGTCGCGACGCAGGTCGCCGAAGCGATCGACAACGTACGGGCTACGCTTATGCACGACGCCGCGGCCGCGGGCCGCCAGGTGATCATGGTGACGAGCTCGGGAACGATGGAAGGCAACACGGTCGTCGCCAGCAGTCTCGCTTTGAGCTTCGCCCGCGCTGGCCGCCGGACGCTGCTCGTCGACGGCGACTTGCGCGCCCCGGCCCTCCACAAGTTGTTCAGCATGCCGATCGAAGACGGCTTCAGCGAAGTCCTTCGCTCGGAGATCGACCTGGTCGACGCGATCAAGCCGACGAACAACGAAGGCCTCTACCTGCTGACCGCCGGCGTCTGCAACGCCGACGCCATCCATGCGTTGGCGACCGATCAGCCGCAGGCGATTTTCGAGAAGCTTCGCGATCAGTTCGACTTCATCGTCATCGACGCCCCGCCGGTCCTGGGCATCAGCGACAGCTTGTCGCTCGGCCAGTACATCGACGGAGCGGTCCTCACCGTGCTGCGTGACCACAGCGAGATCCGCAAGGTCTACAAGGCGGTCGAGATGCTTAAGGGCATGGGCGTGCGAGTCCTCGGTTCGGTAGTCAACGGCATGCCGTTGAAGGCCGACCGCCGGGTGGTTCGCCTCCACCAAACCGGCGCCTACAGCTCGGCGCCGCGGTTGACGGTGAAGAACGAGATCTAAGTCTCAGCCTCGTCGAGGCTAAGTGAAGTTCGCAGGCGCCGAGTCGATTCAATTCGACTCGGCGCCTTTTTTTGCGCTAACACAATTCCGAGAGCGGGTATTGTTAAGCGTAGCGTCGATCCTATGTAGATCTCGTTTCGGCATTAAAACCCCAACGGGGTTTCGTCCTCCAGCCCAGGGTTGATTGCGAAAGCCATCTACCCTGGGTAGCCGCCCGTGATTTCTATCACAACCCTGTAAGGGTTGAAGCCCCTCCGTCAAGCATGCATCCCGCGACCGATGCAACCCTTGGAGGGTTGCGGCGTGGAGAACCATTTCCCGGGGTAGATCGCTGCGCGATCAACCCCGGGCTGGAAGATGGAACGCCTGCAGCGTTCGAATGCGAACGCCCTCGTCCGGGGCTATGGCGCAGCAAAACGCCCGCGAATCACTTCCGCATACTCGCGACCAAACTCGTCTTCGAGGTGATCTCGCAAAAAACCTTGCACCGCGCGAGCGTTGAACGGCCGCGCATCACGCTCCTTCTCCAGCAACTGCATCACCAGGTGCTCGAGCCATTCCGGGCACTCCATCCCTTGCTCGCGCAAGCTCGCAGGCACGGCGCGTAAGTGCTGATCCCAAATCTGGGCGAAGTTCGCCCCCTTGAACGGCGGCTTGCCCGACAGCATTTCGTAGAGGACGCAGCCGAGCGCATAGAGGTCGGCCTTGCCGGTGATCTCGCCGTCAGCGCAAATCTGCTCGGGCGACATGTAGGCGTAGGTGCCCACCGTACGGCCCGGGTCGGTGCCGTCGGCGTCGTGCGTGTCGCGCGCGATGCCGAAGTCGCCGAGGATCACGCGACCGTCGTCGCCGAAGAACAGGTTCGTCGGCTTGAGATCGCGGTGAATAATCCCATGGTTATGGGCATGTTGCAGTGCCGAGGCGATCTGCGCCGTGTAGAGAGCGGCGAGCGGCCAGGGGAGGGGACCGGTCCGTTTGATGAGGTCGCTCAGCGAACCGTTTTTCAATAGCTCCATCGCATAAAAGAACCGGCCATCCATCATCCCGCCGCCGTAGTGGCGGACGATGTGGGGGTGGTTCAGCCGCTCCATAATGACGATTTCACGCTGGAAGCGGTCGACGACCGTGTCGTCGTGAGCGATATGAGGGTGCAGCACCTTCACGGCCGCAGGGGACGGAACATCGTCGCTCTCCGCCCGATAGACAGTCCCCACGGCGCCCACGCCCAGCGGCTCGCCGAGCCGAAAGGTGGCGGCGGTCGGAATGAACTTCAGACGGCGGGGTTCAGGAGCCGACATGAGGCGTCTGCAACAAGCGAATGAACGACGAATAGTGTTTGAACAGCCTGGATAGCCATCCACCCCGCCAGTCGGGGATGCCTAGTGCCAGGGCACCGATTGCCGCCCGGCTGGGCAACGCAAGCTTCGGCTGATCGACCTGCCCGCGAGAGCAATCATCCTAACCGATTCTGATCCATTACTTTACGTCGAACAGCCAGGAGAAGGCAAGAATTGGCGCAGCGCTTGCTTTAGCCCCCTTCGGCCAAATACCGCGCAAGACGCGGCCTGGCCGAGATGCGATAGGCGGACCATCCATTCTGTACTTGTTTCCCCACCCGCTTGGCCGGGTTCAGGGGTGCAGCGCGGTCGTGTTTGCTTGTCGAGCCGTGCGCTGTTCACGACCTGTTTCGTGGGCGCTTCGCTGCTGGAAAATCGCGATCTGCCGAACGGGGAACCCCTAGTTCGGCGCCTAGCGAGCCGCAGTTGAACGCCGTACGATGTTGAGTCTTGGCAGCGACGGCGCGGTCGCTCTCGAAGCAGATTCCCGAGTCAAAATGCCGTCGTCAGCGCAAACGCCCTCGGGCGTTCGGATGGATGACGCTTACTTTTAGTGGATGGATGCCCGTCAGAAGTCCCCAGTCATCGTGAGGAGCGAGTTTAGGAAATGGCCTACAAACTTGAGTACCTGTGGTTGGACGGTTACAAGCCCGAGCCGAACCTGCGCAGCAAGACGAAGATCGTCGACAGCGAGCCGAAGACCCCCGAGGAATGCCCGGGTTGGAACTTCGACGGCTCCAGCACCCAACAAGCTGAAGGCCGCTCCTCCGACTGCCTGCTGAAGCCAGTCCGGATCGTCAAGGATCCGCTCCGCAAGAACGCTTCGCTCGTCATGTGCGAAGTCCTCTCGCCGGATGGCTCGATTCACCCGAGCAACCTCCGCGGCAGCTTCGAAGACGACAGCGATCTGTGGCTCGGCTTCGAGCAAGAATATACGCTGACCAAGGACGGCAAGCCCCTCGGCTTCCCCAAGGACGGCTACCCGGCTCCGCAAGGTCCGTACTACTGCTCGGTCGGCATCAAGAACTGCGTCGGCCGCGACTTGGTCGAAGAGCACCTCGACGCCTGCCTCGAAGCGGGCCTGTCGGTCACCGGCATCAACGCCGAAGTGATGAAGGGCCAGTGGGAATACCAGCTGTTCGGCAAGGGCGCCAAGAAGGCCTGCGACGACGCCTGGATTGCTCGCTACCTGCTCCAACGCATTGCCGAGAAGTACGACATCGTCGTCGAGCTCCACCCGAAGCCCGTCAAGGGCGACTGGAACGGCAGCGGCATGCACACCAACTTCTCGAACACCCCGATCCGCGAACAAGGCGGCGAGGAGTTCATCAAGAGCATCTGCGAGAAGTTCCGCGGTCAACACGAATCGCACATCGCTTCGTACGGTTCGGACAACGACCAACGCCTCACCGGTCTGCACGAAACGCAGTCGATCAACAAGTTCAGCTACGGCGTGAGCGATCGCGGTTCGTCGATCCGCATTCCGATCGTCACCGCCCAGAATGGCTGGAAGGGTTACCTTGAGGATCGTCGTCCGGCTTCGAACGCCGACCCGTACAAGGTCACGGCCCGCATCCTGGCGACGCTCCGCTCCTAATCGAGCGGCTGCTAGCCTCGTCACGAATGGCCTGAATTCGGCCGCTTCCTGACGAAATTGAAAAGTCGAACCCCGCTTCGTCCTGGTGGCGAAGCGGGGTTTTCTTTTGTATCGTGTGCGGCGTTGGAACGGCCGTTCGCAAGGTAAGCTTAAGAGATCAAGACGCCCCCTAGCCGGACCGCCACGCCGTCCGGTCTCGACGCCTCCGTCATAAATACAAAGGCAAATGCGTTAACCACGAAACACATGAAAGAAACGAAAAAGACCTGAGTGATACCTCACGACTTGTTAGCGTGATTTGACTTCATTTCTTCCTTTCGTTCATTTCGTGTGTTTCGTGGTTAAACATCCCCGCATTTCCCACGCACTCATCGACAGGAACAAAGATGATGACCCCGCAAGACGTCCTCGCCCTCTGCCGTGAACGTGGCGTCAAAGCCGTCGATCTCCGCTTTATGGACTTCCCCGGGCTGTGGCAGCACTTCACCATTCCGGTGAGCAAGCTGGAAATGGAAGTCTTCGAGGACGGCCTCGGCTTCGACGGCTCGAGCATCCGCGGCTGGCAGGCGATCAACGAGAGCGACATGCTGCTCGTGCCGCAGGCCGAGACGGCCATCATCGATCCGTTCGTGCAGCTGCCGACCCTCTCGATGATCTGCAACATCCAAGATCCGATCACCCGCGAAGACTATTCGCGCGACCCGCGCAACGTCGCCCGCAAGGCGGTCAACTACCTGAAGAGCACCGGCGTCGCCGACACCTGCTACATCGGCCCCGAGGCCGAGTTCTTCATCTTCGACGACATCCGCTTCGATCAGACGCCCAACTGCGGCTTCTTCTTCATCGACAGCGCCGAAGGCGAATGGAATCGCGGGACCGACGAGAACCCGAACCTCGGCTACAAACTGCGGCACAAGGAAGGCTACTTCCCGTGCCCGCCGGCGGACCAGTTGATGGACATCCGCAATGAAATGATGCAGACGATGATCGACTGCGGCATGGACGTCGAAGCGCAGCATCACGAAGTCGCCACCGCCGGCCAGTCGGAGATCGACCTCAAGTACAACGATCTGCTGACGATGGCCGACAACATGTGCATGTACAAGTACATCGTCAAGAACGTCGCCCGCCGGCACGGCAAGACGGTCACCTTCATGCCGAAGCCGCTCTTCAGCGACAACGGCTCGGGGATGCACACGCACATCTCGTTCTGGAAGGGCGACCACCCGCTGTTCGCCGGCAACGGATACGCCGGCCTCAGCGACGAAGCGATCTACGCCATCGGCGGCATCCTGGCCCACGCCCCGGCGCTGCTCGCGTTCGCCTGCCCGACGACCAATAGCTACAAGCGGCTCGTCCCCGGCTTCGAGGCGCCGGTCAACCTCGCCTACTCGCAGCGCAACCGCTCGGCCGCCTGCCGCATCCCGATGTACAGCCCGAGCCCGAAGGCGAAGCGGATCGAATTCCGCTGCCCCGACCCGAGCAGCAACCCCTACCTCGCCTTCTCCGCGCTGATGATGGCCGCGCTCGACGGCATCCAAAACAAGATCCACCCCGGCGATCCGCTCGACAAAGACATCTACGATCTCGAGCCGGAAGAACTCGCCAAGGTGCCGACGACGCCAGGCTCGCTCGGCGAAGCGCTCGACGCGCTGGCAAAGGACCACGAGTTCCTGCTGCGAGGGGACGTCTTCACGCAGGACGTGATCAACACGTGGATCTGGTACAAGAAGAAGAACGAAGTGCAGGCCCTCGCGCTCCGGCCGCACCCGTACGAGTTCTGCTTGTACTACGACATCTAACGAGTTCGATCGATTCTGGCATGTTCGCAGTTCCCGACTGCGACGGAAGGACGGTCGCGACGCTGTCGCGCGTCTTGTGGATCGAAAAACAAAACGGGCCGCTCAATCGCGAGCGGCCCGTTTCCTATCAGCAGTTGAATCCGGAAAATGCTGTTGCTCTATCCCTTGCTCGTGTAGACGGCAAGCGCGCCAGCGATGACAAACGCGATGCCAGAGTAGCGAAGAATCGACGCGGCCGCTTCTGGCGCTTCGATTTTGCCCTGGAGTTCCGCGTCCAGTGCTTCAAGTTCCGCCCTAACTTTGTCGTACTCGGCCTTCTTGTCGGCGCCATTCTCCCCGCCGTGCATACTTGGCTTGTCGCTTGCCGCCGCGTTCTGACTGCTGAGCACATGGGCGCGGGCTTTAAGATCCCTGAGCCTCAAGCTCTTCTCCTCGGTCCAGCCCGCCGATGCGGGGAAAACGAGCCCCCACACCAAACTCGTCGCTAACAGTAATACGCCAATCACGACGGCGCCCGTCGAAAGTACGGCCTTCATAGATACAGCTCTCCCAAGTCCCTGGGGATTATTCAGTCGGCAGGACGCCGTCGTTGATGCAGATCATGGCTCCCAGCAGCGTCACGTTCACGTCGTTCGATAGCCAGTGGACGCTGCCGTCGACGTGCGCACTGTTGACGCCGCCAGGGTGAAGGCTTCGCGGAGCGGCGGACCCCCAAGATTCGTTAGCGGAATCGCAGGACATTCGCTCGATATCAGCGCCAGCGGAATCAGGGCATTTGCGCAACTTATCGGCGCTATAAACGCCGCCGCCAAAGCTATTAGGCGGATTGGAGTAGTCGAGATCTTGCTGCTTGGTGCTTGGAATGTACGGCACGTCCGGTCTTCCGGAGGCAGTCCAACTGGTCCCGAGCGGTCCGCTGTGGAGATCAAGCGCGATGCAGCTACTCCCTGGCCAAGCGAGCGCCCAGGCGCCTCGCTGATCCTCAGGCACATCCCGGGTGCGAACTTCTGTAATCATAATCGTTTGCGATGTGCCATCGCTCACTTGCCGAAGTTCATTCCCGACCGTGTTGATCGTTCCGGGGAAAACATGAGCTGAGTTCATATGTTCGGGCCCGGCGTAGGCAACGTAATTGCCTTTAGCCACCTTTCGTACGCCGCCGAGGCCCGACGTGAAGTCCGGGTCTGAGTAGAAGCGTCCAAACGCCGAGTCGCTTGGGCAAAGCATTACTGCCGGCTGCGATTCTTCCGGCCGCGTCTGATCGCTTTGGTTGAAAATTGAAGTCGTGCCGTCGATTTTGAACTGCGAATACAGGCTTTGCAGTTCCATATACGGCAGAACCTGAATATGCCAACTAAGCTGCGGTCCCTGATACGGCAAAAACTCTGTTTTGTTTCTGCCAGCTAATACGCCTTCCCCCATGGCAGCTGGAAGCTGCTTCTTCGCATTCTCGTAATTGATCACCGCCAGCGCAAAGTTCTTCTGGTTGCTCTGGCAGTTCATCCGCCGCGCCGCTTCACGCGCCGCCTGCACCGCTGGAAGCAGCAGGGAAACCAGCACGCCGATGATGGCGATCACCACCAACAGCTCGACGAGGGTGAACGCCCGAAAGGCGCGACGACGCAGAGCGCGCGCCAACGTGGCATGGCGAGGCATGGCAGTACGAGTCCTTTTCGTGGAGGGCAAAGCAATTGCCGCCGAGGAGGATGACCCCTAGTTTCAATGCAACGTAGTCCTCGCCGCTGCGAATTCGCCTGCCGGGGCGATCACTTGCGGCGCGGGTCGACTAGTGCCTGGACTCGCCTATTCTAGTCACAAATCGCGCACCTCCCTATGCGCGTTCGCGCACGCTGTTATGCGCACTCCGCAGGTCGCCCCGCGGCGTCGGTTGCGAAGTGAGTATCTATTCACGGGAGCCAGGCGCGGCCGACGCCAACGTCGTGAGATTCGCCGCCGCATTCCCCGCCTGATCGTGGAGCCGCCGCCAAATAAAGTAGATCAAAAATGGCGGCCACAGCACGTGAGCAATCTGCAGAACCTGCAGCGTCTGCCAACGGACCGCCAACTTGTCGCTTGGGGCCACCAGGTGCCATAGCGCTGCCACAACGCCGCCGATGACGATCGGCATTACGATCAGCACGAACGCCCCCAGGCCCAACTGAAATCGGTGCGTTAGGGTTGAATCGTCCACCGTCGCGGCGAGCCGCGTGTCGCTCCCTTGCCCCGACGCCTCAAGTTCCAACCTAACGCCCATCTGCTGAACGGCGAGCCGATTGCCAGCGATCCGCTCCAGCCGCGCCTGCGGGCTAAAAAGTTGCCCCTGCTGCAGCAGCGAGTCGATCGTTTCAGCCGGCTGGCGGCCTTTCACGATCGATTCGAAACGCCGCGGATTCTCCGCCGCGGCCAGCTTGCGGTAGAGGCCGATTGCCGTCAGCCAAAACAGGACGCCGACGCATCCGCCGGCGGCAATGACAATCTTGGCAGTTTGTTCATCCATGGACGTAACCTCGCGTGGCCTGCGAAAACGACGGGCATTCTAGTGGACATTTTGCGGGGCGCCATTATTGAAGAATACTCTGGCTCCCTCCCCCTTGAGGGGAGGGCTGGGGAGGGGGTGGAACGTTGGTACCCGCTTCAGTCACCCCTCCCTAACCCTCCCCCTCAAGGGGAGGGGACCTCACAGGTTGGCGTTGTGAGCAACTTCGACAGCTTGCTGTTGGATATTGCTTCTCGTTGAGGTGCCTACCCGCCAATGCCGCTCGCGGAACTGCCGCAGTTGCCTGCGAACCAACGCCATCGGCACGACGTCGCCGGCAATGTGAAAGCCGATGGCCCCCGCCAAGCCGAGCGGACTGAAGAGCAGGGCAACCGCGATGGCGAAGAACGGCACATGCAGCAGCATCGATCGCCGGCCCTGATACCAATGATTGCCGATGTTCACCAAGAGCCCCACGAGAATCGGCAACCAAAGAGATCCAAGCACCAGCGACGTTTGGTAAACCAACACGCCGCGGAACAGCAGTTCTTCGATAACCGGATTAAAGAGACAGAACGCAATCCAAGTCATCGCCTTCTGCGCCTGCCCGCGGGGAACGAGAGCCGCCATCGTGCTCACCGATCCGTCGAGAAATCTACCGGGGTCGCCGCAGACGTGGATCACGCCAGTCAAAATCGCGACCAATGCGCCGTACACGAGCATCCCTGCGATCGCACTGACAGCGAGGGAGACTCCAGTTTTCAGTCCCACCGTCGGCCACGTCCATTGCTCTGGGTAGGCGAGCGCAAGCCAGCCGCTGAGCATGACCTGCCACAAGAGGGCGCGAAATCCAGCGCGTCGCTGGGCTCGTCGCAGCTTTGGCCGGCCCGCAGCCGTCGTTGGAGCGCTTGAGGCGAAACGCCGCCGTCGCGCCGCCCAAAGTCCCCCTGCAAAGAAAAACGCGCCGAGCACTAGCACAGCGAGCGTCATCCGCAGCGCGCCCGGCGGAACCTCGAAGTCAGCCACCACGCGCAGGAATTGCGTATGCGGGTCGGCCCCCGCAGCGATCCCGAAGCCGAGGGTTGCTCCAATGGCCAGCCGCAACAACACGCTGCCCGCGCTCGCCCCCCTCGCCCCCTCGCTCACTGCTGCACCACCGTCTTCTGCATCATCTCCGCCAGCTTCGCCAGCGCTCGACTCTTGTCGTGCTCGTCGAGAATCACATGCAGAATGCTCGGCCCGCTGCGATCGTTCCACGCCGCGGTGAGCGCTGCGTCAAACTCACCTTCCGTCCGCACCAGGTAGCCAGTCCCGCCATTCAAAACTTCCGGCAGCCTCTCGTACTGCCAACCGTGGACGTCGTTGAACTCGAACTCGCCCGGGTGGAGCAGTCGCTCGGTGCCGTAGCCGCCGTTGTTGAGCACGATGACGATCACTGGCTGCTTGCGACGCACGATCGTCGACAATTCCATGCCGGTCATCTGGAAGGCGCCGTCGCCGACGATCGCGAGCACGCGGGCGTTCGGCCGGGCCGTTTGAGCGCCCAGCGCCGCCGGCACGGCGAACCCCATCGACGTGTAATAAGCCGGCGCGATGAACTCCGTACGATTGTGCGTCGTGAGCTCCGTCGACGCGAACAGCGAATCGCCCACGTCGGCGATAACGATCGTCCCGTCGTCGAGTTGCTCGTCAATCCGCCGCATCAGCCGCATGATGCTGATCGGATCCTGCGGCTGCAGTTTGAACGGCTCGGGTTTCCACTCGGTCGGCGCCGGCGGTTGCGGCTTCTGCCGTTTGATGCCGCGCTCGACGAGCCGCTTAATGAAATCTTCAAGCTTCACGTCGCGGTAATGATGATGACGAATCCGCAGCTGCTCGCTCGTCGCGTAGATGCAATCGCCGATGTCGAGTTCCGCCGTGTAGATGCCGAGGTTGATATCGGTCATGAACGTGCCAAGCATCACGACGCAGTCGCTCGCTTCGACGTACTGCGTGATCTCCGGCCGGCCGATGCCCCCCTCATACAGCCCCATGTAGAGCGGGTGCGTCTCTTCGACGACGCCCTTGCCGAGCATCGTCGCCGCGATCGGAATCTTCGCCTGCTCGGCCAACTTGATCGCGAGATCCTGCAGCCCGAACCGGTGAATCTCCACCCCCAGCAGCAGCACCGGCTGCCGAGCCTTCTCGATCCGCTGCGCCGCCTCTTCCACCGCTTCGTCGAGCGCCCGCGGATCGCTCGGGGGAATCGGGCTCGAATAGAGCGGCCGCACCTCCGGCCGCACGTGAACCATGTCGCGGGGGATCTCGATGTACACCGGCCGCTTGAACCGCTGACACGCCGCGAGCACGCGATCGATTTCACGGAACGCCGTTTCAGGGTCGTCGAGTTCCGTCCCCGCGACGGTCAGCTTCTCGAACACGTCGTACTGCGTCCGAAAGTTCCGCACCATGTGGTGGAGCAGGGGGTTGTGAATCCGCTCCCGCAGCCCCGGCGAGCCGGTGATCATCACCACCGGCGACTTCTCGGCGTAGGCGCCGGCGATCGAGTTGCAAACACTCAAGCCGCCGACGCAGTAGGTAACACAGAGCGCGCTCATCCCGCTCACGCGAGCATATGCATCCGCGGCGAACCCCGCGCAATCTTCACGCGTGCAGCCGATCGCATTGATCGGGCTCGCCTCGAGCATCGTATAAAACGACAAGATGTAGTCGCCCGGAATGCCGAAGCAATCAGCGATGCCGTAATCTTGGAGTCGTTGTAGGAGATATTCGCCAATCGAGGGACGGTCGGCGTCAGTTGCGGGGGAAGCGTTCGTCGGCATGCGGATTCTCCATCCGGCGTTCTTCCTCGCGCTGCGGACGCCGAACGAAAAAGTAGATGAGGGCTCCAAGCCCGTTGGCCAGCACGATCACCAACACCCAGATAAGCTTATCATTTCCCTCGCTCGATTCATTGGTCAAACAGTCGACCAGCATCCAGATCCAGAACGCCGTCGCGACAATGCCGAGGAACATGAACGGCAGGACGCACAAGAATTCCATTTTTTAATCTCCGGGCTGGTTGTATCCGCTATCACGGATTCGTCCGCGGAAGGCAAGAATTGCCACGATTCAGGCCAATTGCAGCGATCTACACCGGCGCGATCGCAGCGACTAGAATTGAGCGTAGGCGTTCCGGAATGTTCCGGAGCCCCGCTACGTCACGAGTGTTCGGCCATGTCGTCTTCAGCGCAAGACATCTTGAAATCGTTCGATATCCTGCCAGAAGCGGAGCAGCGGCTGGTAGCGGGCGAGATTTTTCGCCGCACCTCGCAGTGGGAGACGGCGCCGCTGGCGGACGAGGAGCTGACGCGCGCCGCTGAGGCCACGTTCCTGTCGCTAGACGAACGCGAGGAGCAAGATGCCGAGCGTCCAGCGCGGTGAAATCTGGCTCGTCGATCTTGGCTATGCCGCCAAGGTTCGCCCTTGCTTGGCGTTAAGCGTGCCTGCAGACGATGCAGACCGGGCGCTGGTCACGCTCGTCGCTCATACCACGTCGCCGCGCAGCTCCCGATTCGAAGTCCCGTCCAGCGTCGCCTTTCTCAAACCTGGCGTGTTCGACGCGCAGAACCTGGTGACGATCCCGACGGCGAAACTCCTGCGCCGCTTGGGTGGGCTTCCCGCAGATCAGCTGCGGGAGGTCGAAAACGCCGTGCTGGCGTGGCTGGGGTTCCGCCAGTTGGACGCTGGCTGACCTTGACGCGCTCGCTATTTTGGGCCATGACGGGAGGGTAAATATCCCGCCATTTGGGCCCATTCTCCGGGCCGCCTCAACGCTTTCCCTGGGGCTCGACCTGCCGATGAACAGCAACGCCACCGCCTTTGATTCGAGCCCTTCGCACGGCTCTACCTGGAAACTGGTCCTCGGCTACGCCCTGATGATCGGCGGCACGTTCGGCCTGTTCCTCATCGTACGGCACTTCGGCGAAGCGATGGCGCCCCCCGAAACGGCCGCCGTCACCGGCAAAGCGGTCGGCGCCAAGCCGCACGCGATCATGCACGTGCTGATCGCATTGGCGGCGATCATCGTCGCCGGCAACGCGCTTGGCTGGCTCTTTCGTTACTTCGGCCAGCCGCAGGTCATTGGCGAAATGGTCGCCGGCATCATGCTCGGCCCGTCGCTGCTGGGGCGGATTTCGCCCGAGGCGATGCAGTTCGTCCTGCCCGCTGAAGTCGGCCCGTACCTGGGAATCATCGCCCAGTTGGGCGTCATCCTCTATATGTTCCTGGTCGGCCTGGAGTTGAACTCGGGTCTGCTCCGCTCGCACGCCCATTCGACCGTGGCGATCTCGCACGCTAGCATCGTCGCGCCGTTCTGCCTGGGGTCGATCCTAGCGCTGTTTCTATTCCGCAGCCTCGCCCCGGCCAACGTGCCGTTTACCAGCTTCGCGCTCTTCATGGGCATCGCGATGTCGATTACCGCATTCCCGGTGCTGGCGCGGATTCTCACCGATCGCAAGATGGACAAGACCGACCTCGGCGTCGTCGCGCTCAGTTGCGCGGCGACCGACGACGTCACCGCGTGGTGCCTGTTGGCGTTCGTCGTCGGCATCGCCCAGTCTGCGGTTGGCGGCGCCGTGCAAACGGTGGCGATGGCGCTTGGTTACATTGCCGTCATGTTCATCGTCGTGCGACCGCTAGCGACGCGGTTCTTCGGGCAAGCCACCGGCCAGGCGCCGAAGCAGGGCATGACGGTCTGCGTGCTGATCGCCCTGCTGCTGTCGGCCCTCGCGGCCGAGTGGATCGGCATTCACGCGATCTTCGGCGCCTTCCTCCTCGGCGCCATCATTCCGCACGAAAGCGACGTCGCCCGCGACCTGCAGCACAAGATGGAAGACATGGTCAAAATCTTGCTGCTCCCCGCGTTCTTCGCCTTCACCGGCATGCGGACCGAAATCGGCCTCGTGCAGGGCTGGAACGATTGGCTCGTCTGCGGCGGCATCATCCTGATCGCCACCCTCGGCAAGTTCGGCGGCACGCTCGCCGCCGCGAAGATGACCGGCCTGAATTGGAGAATGGCCTCGGCCCTCGGCATCCTGATGAACACCCGCGGCCTGATGGAGCTTGTGGTGCTCAACATCGGCCTCGAAATGGGCGTCATTTCGCCGACGCTGTTCGCGATGATGGTGATCATGGCCCTCGTGACGACGATCGCCACGACGCCGATCCTGCACCTCATCACCGGCGGCAACTACGACTTGAAGCCGCAACCGGCGGCAGCTTAAGAAGCTAACCACGACGACACAAAGAGCACGACGAGAAGGCCACGAAGGAATGCATTGAACCGCCGATAAACGCAAATGAACGCAGATAATTATTTGCGTTCATTTGCGTTCATCGGCGGTTCCTAAGTTTTTGTATTCCGTCGTGTCCGCCGTGCCGCCGTGGTTCAAATAGCTCACTTTGGTTTGAACACGCCCCGCTCCGTAATGATCGCCTTGATAAGCCGATAGGGCGTCACGTCAAACGCCGGGTTATAGACTCGCACGCCAGCAGGCGCCGTACGGCGGCCAAAACCTTCGGTCACTTCTTCCGCGGCGCGTTCTTCGATCGGAATCTCCGCGCCCGTGGCGAGCGTCATGTCGATCGTGCTCGTCGGCGCCACAACGTACAGCGGAATGCCATGCGCCTCGGCCAGCACGGCGACGCCGTAGGTGCCGATCTTGTTCGCCGCGTCGCCGTTGGCGGCAATCCGATCGGCGCCGACGAAAATCGCCTGCACCTTGCCAGCACGCATCACATGGGCCGCCATCGAATCACAAATGAGCGTGCAGTCGATGCCGCGCTGCATCAGTTCCCACGCCGTCAGTCGTGCGCCTTGCAGCAGCGGCCGCGTTTCGTCGACCCACACGCGGGGCCGCTTGCCGCGACGGGCGAGTTCGAACACCGGCGACAGCCCGCTCCCATCGCCGCCGGTCGCGAGCGCCCCGGCGTTGCAGTGGGTGAGAATGCCGACGCCCTCGGGCAAGTCCGCGACCAAATCGGCGCCATGCCGACCCATCGCCGCGCACATTTCGCGATCTTCGTCGTGAATCGCCCGCGCTTCGGCCAGCAACGCCTCCGCGAGAGCCGGGCCGCTCGTCGCCGTCGGTGCTTCGGCTACGCGCCGCATCCGCGACAATGCCCAGAATAGGTTCACCGCGGTCGGCCGGCTCGTCGCCAGATACCGGCACGCTTCGACAACGTCGTAGACCGCCGCTTCGCCGTTCTTGATGCTCAAACATACGCCGTACGCGGCCGCCACGCCAATCGCTGGGGCGCCACGCACCACCAGTCGTTTGATCGCATCCCAAGCCTCTTCCACCGTCCGACAAGGAACCTCGACCACGTCCAGCGGCAGTCGCGTTTGGTCGAGCAGCATCAAGTGGCCGTCGACGCCCCCCTCCCAGCGCAGCGTGGCAGTTGTTTCATTCATCGATTGCAAAGCCCCGCCAGCCGCCTTCAAACATCGTGACGACGAGCGGCCTGTTCGGACACGGTTTTTCCATGTTGCCAGCATGGACGAACAATCGGCCAATACGCCGTTCGCAAGTACCAAAACCGAAGTGAAGTAATGTATCGAAATGAATCATCAAGGATGCTTTGAAACTCGTCCAATATAGTTACTTCACTCACGCTGGGCTCTTTTCCTGATGCGTTTCGAAGGTACTCGAGCCCCTGCAGATGACGTTTCCATACTTCTCGCGGGTCGTTCAGACTAAACGACTGAACCCAGCGGCCGGGAGCAACAGGAAGAACTTGGAGAATCCGACTGCCGGTCGAAAGTCCGCCAGATTCAAACGCAGAAAAGAATTCGAGTGATGAAAACTCGCCTCCGTTCAAGACCACTGACAAATACGTTCTCTCTCCAGTGCGCTTCCAAACAACCGAGCTCCGACCAGTTGCATCACCCAGGTGATAGGCTCCCAACGGGGAAAACCCACTATCCCTAAGCCATTGTGGATCTATAGCGCCCGACGACAGCAGACCACGAAACAACTCAACCGCGGCAGCCTCCTTGTGAAGGTGAAGCTTCAGCCCGCTGAGGCAGAGAATTAGCACCGGCAAGACGTAACACCCCATGACCAGAGCCGGCACGACGAACCACAGCCATGAGACTTCCATAAAGCAAACCGAGACGCTTACGGCAGAAAGCGATTGCTATAAGGAATCGCAAACGTCTCAGCCACCGGCCGATTCGTCACCTCGCCGGCGAACATGTTCACGGCCCGAGCAATCGGCCGCAGCGAGTGAGCCGCATCCTCGATCCCGCGTTGGGCAATCTCAATCACCCACGGCAGCGTCACGTTGCACAACGCAAACGTGCTCGTCCGCCCCACGGCGCCCGGCATGTTCGTCACGCAGTAGTGGAGCACATCATCGACAATGTACGTCGGCTCGCTGTGCGTCGTCGGCCGGCTCGTAGCAATGCAGCCGCCCTGGTCGATCGCGACGTCGATGATCACCGAGCCTTGTTTCATTTCCTTCAGCTGCTCGCGTTCGATCAACCGCGGCGCCTTGGCGCCAGGAATCAACACGGCGCCAATCACGAGGTCGGCCAACCGCAGCTGCTCGCGAATGATGTGACGATCGCTGAACAACACGTCGACGTTCGGCGGCATCACGTCCGAGAGGTACCGCAGCCGATCCATGTTGATGTCGAGAATCGCCACGTTGGCGTTGAAGCCTGCGGCAATCTTCGCGGCATTGGCACCCACGATGCCGCCGCCTAGGATGAGGATGTTCGCCGGCGCCACGCCCGGCACGCCGCCCAGCAAAATGCCGCGGCCTTGCTGCGGACGCTCCAAGTACTTGGCGCCTTCCTGCACGCTCATCCGGCCGGCCACTTCGCTCATCGGCGTCAGCAGCGGCAATCGGCCTTGGTCGTCGGCCAGCGTCTCGTACGCCACCGCGGCGGCGCCCGAGTTGATCATCGCTTCCGTCAGTTCACGATCGGCGGCGAAGTGGAAGTAAGTGAAGACCGTTTGACCCTTGCGGATCATCGGCCATTCGCTTGCCTGCGGCTCCTTCACCTTCACGATCATGTCGGCGCGAGCGAAGATCTCAGTCGCTTCGAGCACCAACTCAGCCCCGGCGGCGGCGTATTCGGTGTCGGGCAAGCCCGAACCAATTCCCGCGCCAACTTCGATGAGCACCTTATGCCCGCGGCGGGTTAGCTCTTCGACGCCAACCGGCAGCATGGCGACGCGGTACTCATCCAACTTCACTTCTTTGGGGACGCCGATAATCATCTCAACTCAGCCTTGGCAAATAACGATTCAGGGAAGGGCGGGGGTGGGGTAGAATCACGCCGCAGGGACTCGCCCCGCGCGTCCGCCGAGAAAGCGGGGGATGCCCGCGGCTCGCTCATCTTTAGCCGAGTGTACTCGGAGGTCGTGACTGCTTAAATCTCGAATTGCGCAGGCCTTTAACGTAATAGCGCTTTTGCGCTAATCCGAAGACCGCTGCAACGATGGCGAAAGGCAAGCCCCGCCTGTGGGAGGCGTCTCCGACGCCGAAACCGCTCACCAATTCGTGCCGTTCAGTACCGCCAAAGCCGCATCGGGGTCGGAGACCCCTCCCACAAACCCTCCGGCCAGACCGCCCCATGCAGCACGAACCCACCAACCGCCGGCTCCTGTGGTACATCGTGGCCAGCCTGGTCGCCTGGGGAGGCCTGCTCGCCCTCGGGGCCTATCTCGGCCTCGACCCGCAAACTCCCGACCGCGACTACCGCCGTTTGTGGGTCGTCGTGGCGATGACCGGGGGATTTCTCACCCTTTGGCTCGGGGCGCTCGCCCTGCGCGGCCGAAAATAGCACGTACGCTCCGGGAGTAGCGAGGCCCACCGCGTTCTTCCTGAACCCCGAACCCAGCCACCTGAACCCTTAAAAATGGTCCACTTGCCCCCTTGGGGGGACGCTGGTAAATTGAGCGATTCTCCAAAGTCGCTGCGCCTCGGCTAAGCGGCTCGAACGACAGTTTTCGACACGTATTTGCGGAAAGTATTCGTCCCATGACCACCTACATGGCCAAAGCTGGCACGTTCGAGCAGAAGTGGCTGCTAGTCGACGCCACCGATAAGATCGTGGGCCGCCTGGCCAGCGAAATTGCCGTCATCCTGATGGGCAAGCACCGCCCGACCTATACCCCGCACGTCGACACCGGCGATTTCATCGTTGTCGTCAACTGCGAGAAGGTGCACTTCACGGGCAAGAAGTGGGACCAGAAGAAGTACGCCTGGTACACCGGCTACACCCGCCAACGCACGATCGGCGCCGCCGACCGCTTGGAAAAGTCGCCTGAGCTGATCCTTCAGGAAGCCGTCCGCCGCATGCTGCCGAAGAACAAGCTCGGCGCCGCGATGCTGTCGAAGCTCAAGATCTACAAGGGCGCCGATCACCCGCACCAGGCCCAACAGCCTGAGCCGACCGAGCTCGCCTCGATCGCCTAACCCCATACATTTCAAATACTTAGCCGCGGGTCATCCCGCGATGATTTAACAGAGGAACCTCCTCCATGTCAGCAGTCGCCTCGGAAGAAGCCCTCGGCACTGGCCGTCGCAAGACCTCCGTCGCCCGCGTCCGCATTAAGCCGGGCAGCGGCAAGATCACCGTCAATGGCCGCGAACTCACCGAGTTCTTCCGCATTGTACAGGACCAGAACGCCGTCACCGGCCCGCTGGACCACTGCGAACTCCGCGACAAGGTCGACGTGAAGATCCTCGTCGACGGCGGCGGCACCACCGGCCAAGCCGGCGCCTGCACCCAGGGCATCGCCCGCGCCTTGCTGAAGCACGACAGCGAGCTGATCGAAAAGCTTCGCGAGAAGAACTACATGTCGCGCGATTCCCGCATGAAGGAACGCAAGAAGTACGGCCTCCACGGCGCCCGCCGCGGAACGCAGTTCTCGAAGCGTTAATCGCCTTCGCGACAACCCAAAACGAAAAAAGCCGCCTTCAACCGAAGGCGGCTTTTTTGTTGCGCGCTCACTCCTTACTTCCCTACAAAGCCGCGACCGCCGGTCGCGGCCCCTCATCATCGCACACGCTTCACACTAGCGCGGTACATTAAGGACACGCCCGCCTAATTCATCCGCCGCAGCGGGTAGCCCCGGTTGGCGTACTCGCCTACCAGGGCGGCGCAGCCACAAGAGGCCATACAATCGCCAGACCAGCCCCGCCACGGTAGCCGCGCGAGGCGGCAGCCGAGGCCCGCCATTAATTCCGTACCTGATATTGAAACGGTTTCTGTCGCGTATTCTGCTCTCGTGATTTCACTATGCCTGGCGAACATTACCCTGTCGTTCATGCGAAAGTTACATGGACAGGCCGAGGGACAACCCGGCCGTTCGCGCCACCATGGGTTGGTTACGCCGGCCACATTAAAACGACCCCTCACAACGTGCTTCACGACGAAGCAGCGAATCAATGGGACATTGTTGTTCGCCAAGTGAAATCGGCCGACGAAGCGCAACGATCAGTGCTGATCGTCTTCCAACTGGCTTCACGGCGCGCCCCACACACCAGACTGCACGTCGGCCTAAGATTTGGGATATACCAAACTTGGGAGCCCGTCTGGGAAGGAGAGGTGCTCGAGCTCGGCTCAGCACCGCTTGAGGCAAGTTACTGGAGGTCACTCGAAAGCGGGTAGCCCTGGTTGGCGTACTCGCCCACCAGGGCGGCGCAGCCGCTTGAGACGACAACCGGGGCTACACACTAAAATCAACCGCCAGCCCCTCTTTCCGGCCACCGACAATCTCCGAACTTTTGTGTCGAAACTGGGCCACCCACTCTGCTAGGCTCAAATCAACGCGACGCACCCTCGGCAACCAACTAGCCGGAGGGCCACGCCCTCCGGGCCGCAGCGCGATCGATGCACCATCACCAACGAACCGCCCCCGGACCGCGTGGCGGTCCGGCTAGCATGCGGCGTTCATGAGGCCTGATTCCAACAACCAAATCTGTCGCCGCCGCGACACCCACAACCGCAATCCCAACAACAACTTAAGATTTATGTCGTCAAAAGCGCGATCCCGCGACAAAAATCAAATCCCGCCATAAAGCCGCGACCGCCGGTCGCGGTCCCCGCAAACAAAGCCCCCGGTACAAGGAATGCACTGCAATCCGGCCTCGACGGGCGACCACAACGAAAGCCCAACCAACAACGAAACTCCCGCCAAAACGCCGGGGTTCAATTCCCGGAACTCGCAGCGCTGAAAACTTTCGCCAGCGGATATGCTGGAAATAGAGACGCCGGGCGAGCAAATCTGCTCCCCAGGCTCCGCTACGGCGTTCAACCACGGCGTTCAAAACGAGACGGCTCGCCATGCCACGACCCTTCACGACATTCGCGACGCAACTCGCCATCGGCTTCGCCCTCTTGGCGTCCCTCGCCCCCTCGACCCACGCTGGCCCGCGGCAAGAGCCCAAAGCCGTTGCCAAGCAAGTCGACGCCTTGCTCGCCGCGGAGCTCTTCAAATCGCAAACCGAACTCGCCCCCGCCTGCGACGACGCCACCTTCCTCCGTCGCGTCTGGCTCGACCTCGTCGGCGACATCCCGACGCCCGAGCATGTGATCGCCTTCACGCTCGATCCCTCGGCCGACAAACGCGAGCGGGCCGTCCGCGAACTCCTCGCCGATCCGCAGTATGGCCTCAACTGGGCCCGCTACTGGCGCGACGTCATCTTCTATCGCCGCATCGAAGACCGCGCCCTCATCGCGTCGAACGCCCTCGAGGCCGACCTTAGCGGAAAACTGAACAAGAACGTCCCGTGGGACGAAATCGCCGCCGCGTTCGTCACCGCCACCGGCGACGTTCGCGACAACGGCTCGACCGCGATCATCATGGCCCAAGAGGGCCGCACCGAAGAAACGACCGCCGAGGTCTCCCGCATCTTCCTCGGCATGCAAATCCAGTGCGCCCAGTGCCACGACCACCCGTACGATCGCTGGAAGCGAGAGCAGTTCCACGAACTCGCTGCGTTCTTCCCGCGCATCGGCGTCCGGCCAGTCCGCACGGCAACGTCGCGTTCATTCCAAGTTGTCGCCAGCGATCGTCAGTTCAAGTTCGCTAAGGCGGACGACGGCAACCGTCCGATGCCCGAGCACTTCATGCCTGACCTGCTCGACCCCTCGGCGCCCGGCACGCAAATGCAGCCGAAGTTCTTCCTCACGACCGCGAAGCTGCCGTACGGCACCGTCGACTCGCAGCGGCGCGAGATGCTCGCCAAGTACCTTACCCGCAACGAGTGGTTCGCCGTCGCGATGGTGAATCGACTCTGGTCTGAAATGGTCGGCCGCGGCTTTTATGAACCAGTCGACGACGTCGGCCCCGACCGCACCGCCGTCGCCCCGGAAACGCTGGAGATCCTCGCGAAGGGCTTCCGCGACGCCGACTACGACGTGAAGTGGCTGTTCGAAACGATCGCCGCGACCGAGGCGTACCAACGCCAATCGCGGCCGCGCGGCGGCGCGGAGGACGAATCGCCGTTTGCCGCCAATGTGCCGCAACCACTGCGGGCCGATCAGCTGTACAACGCGATCCTCTCGGCGCTCGACGTCCCCGAAGCAGAACCAAAACGCCCTGGCCGCGGCGGCGGAGGGCTCGGCGGCCAGCAGCGCGATCCGCGCACGCAGTTCAACCAAACGTTCGGCTTCGACCCGAGCGAGCCGCGCGAGTCGATCAGCGGCTCGATCCCGCAGTCGCTCGCCATGATGAACTCCGCCCAAGTCGCCGGCAGCCTTCGAGCCAACCGCGGCGTCCTCAGCGGCTTGGTCGCCGAAATCAAAAACAACGACGAACTCGTCGCCGAACTTTACTTGCGCACGCTCAGCCGAGAGCCAACTGAAGAAGAGCTCACGCGAGCGAAGACGTATTTCCGCGAAGTCGGCAATCGAAAGCAGGCGGTGGAAGATTTCGCTTGGGCGCTGGTGAACTCGGCGGAGTTCCGGCACCGAAGGTAATAGCCACTGGCTCGGAGGGGTAAAAGAGCGACCGCGGATTTCGCGGATTATACAGATAGGAAAGTAAGAGGCTGATCGGCAATTCCTTCGAAGCCACTTTCAGATTACTGGTCACCTGCTTATCAGCGAAATCAGTGAAATCCGCGGTTCAATTAATTCATAGCACTTGAGACACAGGCACTCCGATGGCCTTCTCACTACAACATCACACGCACGTCTCCCTCCGCGGCAACCGCGTCGTCCGCCGGCGTGACTTCCTCAAGGCATCAGCCGCTTGCGGCTTAGCGGCCAGTGCCCTTAGCTGGACCGACGTGCTCGCCGCGCGTGCCGACGAACTTCGCGACCGCGGCATGGCCTGCATCCTCCTCTGGATGAGCGGCGGCCCCTCGCAGTTCGAAACCTTCAGCCCCAAGCCGGGCCACGCGAACGGCGGCGAGACGAAGGCGATCGACACCAGCGTCTCCGGCATTCAGATCGCCGAGAACCTTCCCCACATGGCGAAGGTCGCCAACGAGCTCGCGATCATCCGCTCGATGACGAGCAAAGAAGGCAACCACCAACGGGCGACCTACTTGCTCCACCATGGCTACCTGCCGATGGCGAGCGTGAAGCACCCGACGCTTGGCGCCAACGTCGCCGATCAAATCGGTAGCGCCGCCAGCGAATTGCCGAGCTTCGTCCAAATCGGCGGCCGGCTGCCGAACTCAGGCGGCGGCGGGCTCCTCGGCGTCGATTACGATCCGCTCATCATTCAATCGGCCTCGAAGCCGCCGCAAAACACGACGCCATCGTCGGAAGCCACTCGCTTCGCCCGCCGGATGCAGTTGCTCGAATCGATGCAAGGCGACTTCGCCGCGGCGGGCGGCGCCCAGGTCGTCGCCGACCAACTGAAAGTCGCCAAGCGGGCGACCGACATGATCCACAGCCCGCGGATGGAAGTCTTCGACATCGAACGCGAGCCCGAGCAGGTTCGCGAGTCGTACGGCAGCGGCGAGTTTGCCGCGGGCTGCCTGATGGCCCGCCGGCTGGTGGAGCAGGGGGTCACCTTCGTCGAGGTCCACGCTCGGGGCTGGGACACGCACCAGGATAACTTCGCCGCCGTGCGAAATCTGTGCGGCAACGTCGATCAACCGTCGGCCCGCCTCATCGCCGACCTGAAAGAGCGCGGCATGCTTGAGAAGACGCTCGTCATTTGGATGGGCGAGTTCGGCCGCACGCCGCAGATCAACCCTCGCGGCGGCCGCGATCACTTCCCAAAAGCGTTCAACGTCGCCCTCGCCGGCGGCGGCGTCCGCGGCGGGCAAGTCATCGGCGCCACCAACGACGCCGGCACGGAAGTGACCGACCGCCCCGTGCTGATCCCCGACCTCTTCCGCTCGGTCTACCACACGCTCGGCATCGACGCCGACTACGAAAACATGAGCGGCGGCGGGAGGCCAATCAAAATCGTTGACGGCGGCGAGGTGGTTGAAGAGTTATTTTCTTAGCCACGAGAAGGCACAAAGGGCGCAAAAAGAGGCCTCTACTGTCTTTATTTTTGCGTCTTCTGCGCCTCTTCGCGGCTAAAAACTAAGGAGCAAGAATTTTGAGCGTCTTCGCATCAGCGTCGATCTCAACCTCGCCCCCCAGCGGCACGGTGCAGTTCTGCGGGTAGTGGCCGATCGGGAAGTTGACCAGCACCGGCACGCCGAGGTTTTCAAAGTACTGCCGCAGCACGCCGGTCGTATCGAACCGCTGGTCGTCGGTCAGCTTATCCTCTCGAACGAAGTCCTCGGTGAACTTGCCCAGCACGGCGCCTTTGATGTTGTCGAGCTTGCCGGCCAGCTTCAGTTGTTGAATCATCCGGTCGATCCGATAGGGCGCCTCGTTGACGTCTTCGATCACCAGAATCGCGCCATCCGTATCGATCGCGTACGGCGTCCCTTCGAGGGCAGAGATCAGCGACAGATTGCCGCCGACGAGCCGGCTCGTCGCCTTGCCTTTGCCGAACGAATCAACCTCAGAAACATCCTTCGGCACCTCGACCGTGTAGGGACCAGCCGGCGACTCGGGCGAGGCTTCGACGGCGCGAAGCAGGTACTTGCCAGTAAACTCCGTCGGCCCCTTCTCGCTGCCGAGCCCCGACGCCGGGCCTGGACCGTGAAAGCTGACAATCCCAACCTTATTCATCCCGGCATGAAGCGCCGTGATATCGCTGTAGCCAAGCAGCAGCTTCGGGTTCTTCTTCACTACATCCCAATCGATGAGCGGCATCATCCGCATGCAGCCGTAGCCGCCGCGCACCGCCAGCACGCCGTCGACCTCGGGATCGGCGAACGCTTCGTTGAACTCCTCCGCCCGCCGCTTGTCGCTGCCGGCGAGGTATCCCTCGACGTTGAACATGTCCTCGCGGAGCTTCACCTTGTAGCCGCGCTGCTCGACGTGATTCTTGAATCGCATCACCTGCTCGCGATCGGGCGGCCCGGCCGGGGCGATCAGCGCGATCGTATCGCCAGGCGCCAGCCGCTTCGGCCACACCAGCTTCTGCGGCTCCGCGGCGGAACAAACCGCGCTCACTGCTGTAATGGCTACTGCCATACTTACGACTAACTGCGTCTTCACTCGATGAATCATTGCTGCTCTTCGCTTGATGCGTTTAAGAAGTTGAACCGCCAAGGAGAAATCGAAAAGATGGAACCCGTATCACCTTCGTGCCATCCTTCGTGTCCGTCGTGCGTTCGTGGCTCAATTCCACCAAGCACAAGTCCAACTCTAACCGCCCCGCAAGTCGGCCGGCAACTCGCTTTCGAGTTCCATGCGCGAACACCCGGAACCCTTGCGCGATTGGGAGATTCCCGTCGCCGCGGCAATCTCCTCGGCAAGGCGTTCGGCCAATTGCCGCTTCGGAATGGCGGTGACCAGCGTATGGCAGGCGCCTCCCCGCTCAAGCAGTTCCACTTTCCAATAGGTCGTGGTGTTCGAACTCATCCCCGACTTGGTCGCCGTGACGCTGGAAATATTCTCCGCAGCCACCGACCGCTCGCGTCCGATGCCTGCGATCTGCCGCGTGTATTTCACGCCGTGGCTGCCAAACTCTAGTCGCGTCCGCTCCAGCACAGTGGAGACGAGCATCGGAAGTAAGACCACGGAAATGCCGCTGAACAACCAGGCAAGGAAGCGCGGAGCGCCGCTGTAAAACAACCCGACGCTGACGCCGATCCAGATGACGGTGAAGAGCGTGGCGCCGAACGACAATCCGCGCTGACGAGCCATCGGAAAGTTGAGTTGCTTCCGATCGGGCAGGTCCTCCTCCACACTGGCCCCCGATCCTCTGGCAATCGACTCCAGCGTGATCGGGGCGAAGAGCTTGCCGTCGTCGATCTCGATCGTCGACGGAGTCGGCGAGCTCGCCTCCGTTTTGAAGACTGGCACATCGAATTCAGCCCCGTAGTCGATGCCGGTCGTTTTTGCGGCAGCCGATAGCTTCCAAGTCACGCCGTTGGCGCCGCTATCGGGCAGGCCGTAGGGAATCACGAACTGGACCGGAATCAACGTCTCAGCGCCGCCGGGCGTGGAGAGGTTGCGGATAATGGTGCGTTCTTCGTCCCACAGCGTCGTCGTCTTCGTATGTTTCCCTTCTCGCTTACTTTCGACGCAGGCCAGCCGGATGACGATTCCCTCCGGCGACTCGATCGACCGTGGCACGTGGATCACCCCGGCCAAGGGGCCGCCCAGCACTCCCGGAACGGCGGCCATTTCAAACTCCGAGACGCCCCACTTCCAATGCTGCAGCCACAAATAGCAGGCCGAGACGGCCAGGACGAAGCCGACCAAGGGAAAGAGGCTGATCAGCGAGAGGATATACCACTCAACCTCGCCATCGGTCGCCGCCTGATAGAAAACCGGCGTGCTGATCAGATTCCAAAAACCGGCCATCAGCAGCGCTCCCCAGATCGGGCCCGCGCTTGTGCGGATTCGCCCTGTTCGCCACGCCTCTTTCGCAAGCCAAGGTTCCAGCGACGGCTCTTGGCTCGCCTTCGCTTCCGCCTTTCCGTCCCGTCCCAACGCCGCCATGATGGCGGCGCCGATGATGCCAAATCCAACAGCGCCGAAGACCAAGGCGAATATTGCTTTGAACGCCAGCATTCCCGGACGCAAATCACGAAAGAGAATCGCTTCGGCCGGGTCGGCTGGATTGACGTACGCGGTGATCGGCTTGCCTTGTTTGAATAGCCGCTCCAGTTCTTCGCCGCGTTCGCGCTGAAACTTGCCAATGTTATCGGCGCCTGCATGTAGGGCGACTCGATCGCACTCGTAGCTGTTGCCGTCGACCTCGTACCGATAGCGCGCAGTCGCCCGCTGGGAACCTGTGCCCTTGAGTTCAGTCTCCAAAAGCATGGCGGGCGTCGCCTGCCACGACTGAATCGCATTGTAAGTCCATACGTCGCGTACAACCCAGCCAGCCATAAACACGCCGACGCCGGCGAAGGGGAGCGCGAACAAGATCACCAAAATCGACTGCATCCACTGCTTAACGCCCGTGGCATTCTCGGTGCTTACAAGCGACTTCATTCGCATGGGCGTCGACTGCTACCGGTATTGGCTTTCAGAAATGTCTCGCGCAGAGGCGCGGAGACGCAGAGGGCATGTCGCAAAGAAATGATACCTCATGCGCACACGGCAAGCCCGTCGACAATTCGTCGAGCTAGGAGCAATCTTGCCTGAAGATGGACCGCACCACCGGCCTTGATCCACACAGCCGCTCTCAGCGCATTCCTTTGCGCCTCTGCGCCTTTGCGAGAGACCTTTCCCAGCGTCACGAACGGCAGACGCCCTAGACGTTAAACAAGAAGTGACAAACGTCGCTATCCTGCATCACGTAGTTCTTCCCTTCGACGCGCATCTTGCCCGCTTCGCGGATTGCCTTCTCGCTTTTGTACTGCTCGAGGTCGGCGACCGAGTACGTTTCGCAGCGGATGAAGCCGCGCTCGAAGTCGGTGTGAATGACGCCGGCCGCCTGCGGGGCGGTGGCGCCGACGGGAATCGTCCAGGCACGGACTTCCTTCTCGCCGGCAGTGAAGTAGCTCTGCAGGCCAAGGAGCTTGTAGGCGGCGCGGGCGAGGGCGGCGAGGGCGGGCTCGGAAAGGCCCATGCTTTCGAGCATTTCCTGCCGCTCAGCGTCGTCTAGTTCGACGAGCTCCGATTCGAGGCGGGCGCAAACGGGGACGACCGTGCCCCCTTCGACGGCGGCGCGGTCGCGGAGCTTTTTCACGTGGGCGCTCTCGCCGGCGAGGTCGTCTTCGTTGACGTTCGCCACGTAGAGCACTGGCTTCGTGGTGAGCAGCTGCAACTCGGACAAGATATGCGCCCGCGTCTCATCCTCGTACACCAAGCCGCGGACCGGCTTGCCGGCGGCGAGCAGGGCGTTGCACTCTTCGAGGATCTCGACGCGTTGCTTCGCATCCTTGTCGCCCGTGCGGGCGGTCCGCTTCGCACGATCGAGCATCGTTTCGACCGATTGCAGGTCGGCGAGCATCAGCTCGGTGTCGATCGTTTCCACGTCGCGGATCGGGTCGACGCTGCCTTCGACGTGGACGACGTCTCCATCCTCGAAGCAGCGGACCACATGCAGGATCGCATCGACCGTGCGGATGTGGGCGAGAAACTTATTGCCGAGGCCTTCGCCCTCCGACGCGCCGCGAACGATGCCGGCGATGTCGACGAGCTTCAGCATCGCCGGGATGATCTTCTGCGTCTTGATCAGCGCGCTAATGCGGCCCAAGCGAGGATCAGGGACGGCAACGGCGCCGACGTTCGGCTCGATCGTGCAGAAGGGGTAGTTTTCGCTGGCAATCCCCGCCGCCGTGAGGGCGTTGAACAGCGTGCTTTTGCCGACGTTGGGGAGCCCGACGATGCCTGCTTCCATTGAACTACAATCCTGACGCGGTGAGATCGTGACGCGGTGGGGGCGGCTCGGCGCCTATTAGCCATGCGAATGGCTGGCGAAACCCCGAATTCTAGCGGGTTTCGGCGGCTGGCGACAGCGGCAGCGAAGCGAAGGCTCCCGACCCCTTCTCGGCATCAAGTATTCGAAATCTTCGGCGCCCACCGCACCGGCTCGGGCGGGGCAGGGGAGGGCGCCGGCTCGGGGCCCGGCGGGTCGAGGTGGAGATCGAGCTGCGGGAAGGGAATCGAAATCCGGGCTTCGTCGAGCCCCAGCTTTACCGCGCGGATGATCGCCTGCTTGGCGGCGCCGAACGACTCCCGCTTCGCCCAGCCGCGAACCTGCCAGTTGACGCTCGAGGCGCCGAGGTCGGTGAGGATCACCTCCGGCGCCGGCGTCGCGACTACGTCGGCGACGCTGCGAACCGCCGCTTCGAGTACGGCCCGCGTCTGGTCGATGTCGTCGGCGTAGCCGGTGCCGACGTTGACGTCGGCACGCCGCACTGCGTGGTAAGTGATGTTCTCGATAACGGCGCCAAAGATTGAACTATTCGGCACGATGATCCGGCGATTGTCGCTCGTGTCGATCGCGGTGGTGAAGAGCTCGATCTCCGCGACCTTGCCGGTGTAGCTGGCGACGTTCACGGTGTCGCCGACTTTGTAGGGGCGGAAGATGAGCAGCATCGCTCCGGCGGCGAAGTTCGAGAGCGTCCCCTGGAAGGCGAGGCCGATCGCCAAGCCTGCGGCGCCGATGAGCGCGGCGAAGCTCGTCGTTTGGACGCCGAAGTAGCTGAGGCACGACAGCGCCGCGAGCAGCAAAATTGTCCAACGCATGAGCGTCGACAGAAACAGAGTGAGCGTCTCGTCGAACTTGACGCGCGTTAGCGTGGCGCGAACGACCGACGCCGCCCAACTAGAAAGCGTCCAAGCGAGCGTCAGCAGGACGAGCACATAGACGGCGCGCAAGCCAAGTTGGTACGCGGCATACTCCCACTCGGCAGGGTCCATCTTGCTGAACTGCAGGGTAAACAGTTCATTCAGCGTGTTGCTTTTCCACTCCTTCGTGCCGGGCAGCAATTCCGGCTTCACGGGCAAAGGAACAGCATCCTGAGCGGCTTCTAGAGCGGTGGCCTGAGCTAGCAAGGCGATGAGCATGACGGTACCGAACAAGCGAGGGTGGGGCGCCGGAGCGACGCGAAGCGGAGTTGCCCGATCGTGGTGCAACCGGTATCTACCTAAAAGGGAAGGCCTGCGTCGAGGTCAGCGCGGGCTCACGCCGCGGCTAGATGGGCTTTGCGGGGGCTTGCTAGCATTTGGTTGGGGGGATGCCCCGACCCGAAATCTATGAATTACCTTGCTCACGCCATCGATTGCCTCGACGATCCGTACCAAGTGGCGGGGGCGGCAACGCCTGATTGGCTCTGCATGACGCGGCCGCGGTTGCGTTGCCGATCGCGGCAGGCGGCGCCGTTTGTTGACGCCGACGACTCGAAGATGGCCTCCTACGCCCGCGGCGTCATGCGGCACCATGCCGATGACGATTGGTTCCACGAGACGGGCGCCTTCGGCGATTTGTCGATGGAACTCGCCCGCCAGGTCCGCTGGGCGACCGGCGACCGCGACGGGATGCGGCCCGGTTTTCTCGGGCATATTTTGGTTGAACTGCTGCTCGACGCGGCCCTCATTGCTGAAGATCGCCGCGGCGTCGATGCCTACTACGCGGCATTAGCGACAGTCGACGCCGAGTTCGTCGCCGCCGCGATCGGCCAGATGAACGGCTGCGACGCCAGCGGCGTGGCGGGACTGATCACGCGGTTCGTCGAACTGCGTTTCCTGTATGACTACATGGAAGACGAGACGCTCCTGTTTCGCCTGAACCAAGTGATGCGGCGGGTGAAGCTGCCGGAACTTCCGGGGCGGATGCTGGAGATTCTGCCGGGGGCGCGGAAGCTAGTGGCTGAGCATCGGGTGGCCCTGCTCACGCCGCGGCCCGTGGAGGCAACGGTGCTAGCAGCGGTTGCTCCTTAGCTACCTCCCCTGCAGCTAGAAGCTCATTAACGGCAAGCGTCTCTAAAGAGAATCCTCTGCTCCCTCCCCCTCAAGGGGAGGGGACCTCACGGTTTAATTTTACGTGAGGGACCGCATAGCCGCCTTGTGACTTCTGCCGCCGCGGCGATATCATCCGGCCGCTATGCCCCCCGAACGCGAACCCGCCGATCCCGATATCTTGCCGCTGCGCCCGATCGCGCCGCCGTCGGCGCCCGCGCCGACGAACCAGCGGTTCTCGCTGGAGCGGCTCTCCTCGGCCTTCGCCCGCTTGATGGGGACGCCCGCCGCCGCGCCCGGCTTGGCGATCGCGAAGCCGCAGATCGCGCTCGAACCTGAAGAAGAGCCTGACGACGATGATTCGTTACCCGTGACGCCGCGGATGATCATCGAGGGGATGCTGTTCGTCGGCAGCGCCGATGGCAAGCCGCTCCCCGCGGCAAAAATCGCCTCGCACATCCGCAATGTCTCCGCCGAGGAGGTCGAGCAGCTTGTCGCCGACCTCAACGCCAGCTACCGGCACGACGAAGCGGCCTACGAAATCACCGGCGACGCGGCCGGCTACCGGCTGCAGCTCCGCAGCGACCTCGGCATCCTCCGCGACCAGTTCCGGGGGCAACAACGGGCCGCCAAGCTCACGCCGGCCGCGGTCGAGGTGCTGAGCATCGTCGCCTACCGCCAGGGGGTGAGCGGCGAGGAACTCAACAAGCTCCGCGGCTCGCAAAGCCATGCGATCCTGGCCCAGCTGGTCCGCCGCCAATTGGTGCGGGTCGAGCGGCCTGCGGGGACGCCCAAAGTGGCCCGATATCACACAACCTCAAGATTCAACCAGCTCTTCGGCGTCAGCTCGCCAGCCGACCTGCCACGGAACGAGGATTTGGACGATTCGTAGCATCGGCGGTCTTCGGGAAGCCAATCTGCGAGAATCCGCAATCCACCAAACCCCATACCACCAAACAACTTACAAACCAGACCCAGGAAACCGCTCTAGTAGTTCCTGGTGCCGTGAGTAGAATCGGCGCGGCGACTTCGACAGCCGCCGGCCGCCCTTTGCGGCCCATGATCCTCCGAGGCGACTGAACACGATTCAGTCGTTACCGATTCGATCGGCGCCGCGCGACTACCCAGCGGCCATTCCCTCCTGAACCCCATTTCTGGGTCACTAGCTCCATCGGCATTGCTGCGCCGAAGAGCGACTCCGCCATGCCGCGCCGCCGTATCCTCGATGAACTTCGCAACCCGCCGCCCGTGGTGCTGCCGTCGCTGCTACTGTGCGACTTCGGCAACCTGGCCGCTGAGGTGAAGGCCGTCGAAGCTGCTGGCGCCCGGGCCTTTCACCTCGACGTGATGGACGGCAATTTCGTGCCGAACATCACGTACGGCATGCCGATCGTCGAGGCGGTCCGCCGGGCGAGCGACCTGCCGATCGACGTCCACATGATGGTGTCGAAGCCCGCCGCGTTCGTCGACGAGATCATCGATGCTGGCGCTGACATCGTAACGATCCACGCCGAGGCGACCGACGATCCCCGGCCGATTCTAGAACAGATCCGCAAGCGGGGCGCCTTGGCCTCGCTGGCGATCAACCCGCCGACGCCCGTCGAAGCGATTGCCGACGCGCTGCCGCTGTGCGACATGGTCCTGTGCATGAGCGTCATGCCGGGCTTTGGCGCCCAGCAGTTCGAGGCGGTGGCGCTGGACAAGTTGCGGGCCTTGCGCTCGCTCCGCAGCGACTTGCTGCTAGAAATCGACGGCGGCGTGAACGCCTCGACCATCGCCCAATGCACCGCCGCCGGCGCCCAGATGCTGGTCGTCGGCTCCGCAATTTTCAAGAAACCTGCCCCGTACGCGGATAGTTTGGCTGAGCTAACTCGCCTGGCCGCCTCGGGAACCCAATAGCGTCGAAACCGCCAGGCGGCAAACCCGGCGGTTCCAATCGACGCAACACTCAATGCCACTTACCCTAGTTGCCAGAACCAAGCAGAGAGATTCAGAGGTTGCTCGTTCGATGTTAACCATCTTGTTAGTCCGATCCGGGCTGACCGAGTACGACTGCCAGGGCCGAATTCAGGGAACGCTCGACGTTCCGCTGAGCGGCGAAGGACGCCAGCAAGCCGAGGCGACCGCCCAAGAATTGGCGGCCCGCGGCACGCAGATCGACGCCCTCTACGCCGGTCCGTGTCTGAGCGCCCAGCAAACGGCCGAGGTGCTGGCCGCGACGCTCAAGCAAAAGCCGAAGACGCTCAAGACGCTCCACAACCTCGACCAAGGCCTGTGGCAGGGCATGCTGTTCGACGACGTGAAGTCGAAGCAGCCCCGCGTGTTCCGCCAATGGCAAGAACGCCCAGACACGGTTTGCCCCCCCGAAGGCGAAACGCTTCGCGAAGCGGGCGAGCGGCTGAAGGCGGCGATCGCGAAGCTTACGAAAAAGCACAAATCGGGAACGATCGCCCTGGTGCTCGCCCAACCGCTGGCGAGCGTCCTCCGCTCAATGCTGCAGGCGGGCGCCCCGCCGACGCTCTGCCAGTCGGCCTGCGTCGGCAAGCCGCTGTGGGAGCCAATTGAGCTCGCTGCAGCGATCTAACCTGCATTTCTAGCCCCTGCCAATACTTCAACCATGAGGTTCCCTCCCCTTGATGGGGAGGGTTAGGGAGGGGTGATCGCAGCGGGTACCAGGCTTCTTCCCCCCTCCCCAGCCCTCCCCTCCAGGGGGAGGGAGCCAGAAGTATTGTTGAGTCGGTGGCTCCGCGAGGCGCTAGAGCCGTCAGCGCGGCACCCGGCCAACCTCCCCAGACCGCCATGGTTGCCCGCCGACGACGCTGATATACTGCGTACCGGCGATATCACCCCAGCAGCCGCCACATGTCGACCATCGTTTCCTCCCCGACCCAAGCCATGTCGTCCAGCGAAACCGAAGCTCCCGGCGGGCAGGGTAAACCTCCGCGCGAAAAACGCGGGGTCCCCAGCGGCCTGTGGATGAGCTGCGGCTCGTGCGGGGAGATGCTGTTTCGCAAAGCGGTCGAGCAGAACTTCAACGTCTGCCCGAAGTGCGACAACCACATGTACCTCAGCGCCCAGGGCCGCATCGCGTCGGTGCTGGACGAGGGAACGTTCGAAGAGTGGGACCGCGACCTGCAGTCGGTCGACCCGCTCGGCTTCAACGATAAGAAGTCGTACCCCGACCGCATCAAGTCGGAACAACAGCGGACCGGCCTCCGCGACGCGGTGGTCACCGGCAGCGGCATGATTCGCGCTCGTCGCGTGGCGTTCGGCGTCACCGATTCGGCGTTCATCATGGGGAGCATGGGCTCGGTGGTCGGCGAGAAGCTGACGCGGCTCGTCGAACGCGCCACGGAACAACAGCTGCCGCTGATCATCGTCAGCGGCTCAGGCGGCGGCGCCCGCATGCACGAGGGGATTTTCTCCCTGATGCAGATGGCCAAGGTCTCCGCCGCGCTCGCCCGGTACGACCAGGCGGGGGGCCTGTTTATCTCGGTCCTCACCAACCCCACAATGGGCGGCGTCGCGGCGAGCTTCGCGTCGCTGGGCGACATCATCGTCGCCGAGCCGAAGGCCCTCATCGGTTTCGCCGGCCCGCGGACGATTAAAGCGACCATCCGGATTGAACTGCCGGAAGGCTTCCAGACCAGCGAATTCCTGCTGGCGCACGGTTATATCGATCGCATCATCCGCCGGCACGATTTGAAGAGCGAATTGGCCCGCGCGATCGACTACTGCGGCAAGCGCTAAGCCCAGCGTTTTCTTGCCCGCATCGCATGCCCCATCTAAATTGGAGTGGTGGCCGCTAGGGCCATTTAGCCCCGCCGCTCGCGGCGGGAAGCGGCCTGACGACCGCCGCTAAATGGGCGTATTTGCGGCCACGATTTCAACGCTTCGTTCCGTCGGCGTTCTCCACTCCTTTCACCGAATCGCGACATCCTATGGGTATCGGCGGCTTCTTCAAATCGCTGATGGAGGGGGGCAAAGTCGACGTCACCCGTCGTTACGAAGTCCTCCGCGAAGCCGTCTCCGGCACGATGAGCAGCTTCCAGGCGGTTCGCGATCGGAACACGGGCGAGATCGTCGGCCTGAAGGTGCTCGACAAGGACAAGACCGAGCAACTCGAACAGCGCTTCCGCGGCCTCAACAAGCCAAGCGAAGGCGAGATCGCGATGCAATTCAACCATCCCCGCATCGTCCGCACGCTCAGCCACGGCATGACGAACAAGGGCGAGCAGTACGTCGTGATGGAGTATCTCGACGGCCCCGGCCTCAACTCGCTCATCATCGGACGCAGCAAACTGCTCGACGGCAATCGCGTCGCCCTGATGACGCAGGCGGGGGAGGCGCTGCAAACAGTCCACGAAGCCGGCTACATCCACCGCGACATCTGCCCGCGAAACTTCGTCTGCACGAAGGACGCCACGTCGCTGAAGCTGATCGACTTCGGCCTGACCGTTCCGGCGAAGAAGGAGTTCCAGCAGCCCGGCATCCGTACCGGCACGCCGAATTACATGGCCCCGGAAGTGGTTCGCCGCAAGCCGACCGACCATCGGCTCGATATCTTCGCCTTTGGCGTGTCGATGTACGAAATGTTTTCGTTCGAGCTCCCCTGGCAGCGGGGAAGCGGCGACGGCCTCGCCGCCATGGGGAATGGCCAATCGGCGCCAGTGCCGCTGGAAAAGCATTGCCCGAAGATCAACCCAGTCATTCGCGATGCGATCCACAAATGCCTCGAACCGGAGGCTGAAAAGCGGTTCGGTTCGATGAAAACGCTGCTCAACGCAATCCGCTCGGCGAAGACCGAAACGGTTTAAGGACTGCCAATCGAGGGGGTCGGGGGCCTTTTGCCGCTAGCGGCGCTCCACTCGAGCAGGCTCCCCAGCGGCAGAAGGCCCCCGACCCCTTCAATATTGGCCGACTGCCCCTGTTTCGGCCGATAACTGCCTTCGCAGCGTCGGCGGCGGCGGCACGCATTGCGGGGTTTACCTCGACCCGCTAGAATGCCGAATTCGACCGACCATCCGGGCGGTTCGCCATGCGAACGCCCTTCGACAATACCCTTTCACGATCGATCCGCCCGCGGGGCGGGAGCTTCCCATGACCATCGACAAGAGCCTGAAAGTCCGTCGCGGCGCCACGAGCACCCGGAACGTCCTGAGCCGTGCTGAGCGACTGGAACGCCTCAAGGAAAACGACCGCTGGAGCGAGGGCATGTCGCCCATCGGCATTCCGAAGGTCCGCGTGAAGAAGCTGTCGCTGAAGAAGAAAAAGAAGACCAAGGCCGAAGGGGACGACGCAGCCCCCGCCAAGGGCGCCAAGGGCAAGAAGTAAGCCCGTCAACCGCCACCATCGACTCACGAACACGAAGACCAAGCCGCTCGGCTTGGTCTTCGTTTTTTTGTGACGCATGCGTCCGCTGCGCGCCATTCCGAAAAGCTGCTAAATATTCCAAGACTCCACGCATTCCATCTCGCCTGCGTGAGTCCGCACCAGTCGCGAGGCTTGCCGCAACTGATAGTCGGAAATGACCGCCATCCTTCCGTCAGCCGATCGCTGCAACGACGCCAAGAGGCGGCCCTGGTCATCGTAGAGTTGCCACACTTCGCAACTCGCGCGATCCTGTCGATTGGCGCAGCGCGCCAGCCGAATTGCGGTGCGACCGCACGATGCTTGATGCACCTCAAGGATATCGCGATCCGCCGCTGCCGAGACGACGCGCCAACGACCGATGCGCGCCTGAATGATTCGCCCGCTCGCATCGCGCACGATTTCAACGCCGCTCGACGATCGCCGCGAACCTCGCAAGGTAGCGTTTTCCCCGAGGTTTACGCTATTTTTCTGCTCAAGCAATGTCGTTGGGGAAACGCCCGCGCCAACAATCGGACGGGGCGTACGGCGTCTCGTGGAGGAAAAAGCGACCATAGATTGCAACTTTGAAAGGAAACAATGAAGGCTGACGTCAACCGCGTCTTGCCGCATTGAAAAGCGAAATCGGCGAAGCCTCGTTACAGAGGGGGAAATACCCTTTCAAGTCCCGGCGCACGTCCCTGGACCTTCCATTTTGGTAAGATTCGGACCCTTTAATCGCCGTTCTCCGCAATTATGCGTAAACCATCTTCCATTAATTCGTCGGCCTGCTTAAAACCGAGAAATGTGAACGCTAGCGAAGGGCGTTCCAACACACACCGGCGCCACTAGGCGCCCCCGCCAGAAGGAATTGCGTATGTTCTCACAAACCGTCGAATATGCTCTGCGTGCGATGGTGCAGCTCGCCGCCGACTCGTCGGGCTCCGCCACGACGAAAGACATCGCCGCCAAGGCGAAGGTCCCGAGCGCCTACCTTGCGAAGGTGCTGCAATCGATGCGTCGCGGCGGATTGATCCACTCGCGTCGCGGCGTCGGCGGCGGCGTCACCCTCGCCAAGCCGGCTGCCAAGATCTCGCTGCTCGACGTTATCGACGCCGTCGAACCGCTGAAGCGTCAGGCCAACAAGAAGGTGGCTACCGCCAACCAACTCCAGAAGTCGATGGACACGGCCGTCGATCAGCTCCGCTCGAAGTTCGCTTCCGAGTCGCTGGCCGACATGATTCCGAAGGGCAAGAGCGTCAAGGCGGCTCCGGCCAAGCGTCCTGTCGCCAAGAAGCGTTAATCGCTTCGCTCGATTCGTCCAACGCAGGGGCGAGCAGAATCGGCGGGCAGTCCGATTCTGCTCCCTCTGGGGACGATCTCTTCTTTCGCCCGCGCCTGTGCAGGCTCAGCATCTAGGGCGTTCTCTTCGGCGATTTGTTTCACGGCAAGCTTCTCGCGGCGCCGACGAATCTCTCCTATCGCCCGTGCCAGCGGGGGAATCTCGGATTCCTTTCCGCACTTTACCGCATCGCGTATAATTCGCGATGTTCGCAGTAACCCGTTGCTAACGGTCGACTTAACGCTAGACGCGCCGCATGAACAAGTCGAACGCACTGATCGCCGCTCGCGCCTCCTGGCGCTGTCTCGCACTCTTCGCGCTAGTCGCCGCCACATTCTCCAGCGGCGTCTGCCAGGCGCTGGAAGCAGCCCCCGCAGCAGATGGCGCCGCCAACCTGCCGCAACCAGGCCTCGCGGCGATGGTCGAGGTGAAGCTGCCGCTCGGCAGCGGCGGCGAAGCCCCGCTCAAGCAAATGATCACCCGCGCGCGTGATCGACTCGTCGCCGAGAGCCGACAACGGGGCGATGGTCGCCGACCGATTTTAGTGCTGCGGTTCGACGCTCCCGGCGAATCGGCTGGCGCCGGCAGCCAGTTTGAAACTGTTTTCTCGCTCGCACGGTTCCTCGAAAGCCGCGACATGGCCGACGTGAAAACCGTCGCTTGGCTGCCCGACTCGTTGCGAGGCCACGGCCTGCTCGCGGCGATCGCATGCGAAGAAATCATCATGCCCGCCGACGCCCGCATCGGCGACGCTGCCGCCGACGAACCGGCGGATCAAGCAATCAGCAGCACCGTCGTCGAGGCCTACCGCGAGATTGCCGACGCGAAGCGGACGATTCCCGTCGCACTCGCCATCGGCATGACCGACCCCGCCGTCGAGGTGATCCAGATCGAGAGTGACGAAGGCGTTCGCTTCTTGTTGCGCGAAGAGGTCGAAGCTTTCCGCAGCGACAACGAAGTCATCTCCGAGCGCACGCTGATCCCCGCCGGCTCCATCGGCGAGTTCACCGGACGCGAAGGACGGCAATTCGGGTTTGTGAAATACCTCGCAGCCGATAAAGCCGACGTCGCCAAGGCGCTCTCGATTCCGCTTGAATCGCTGGAGATCGATCAATCGCTCATCGCCGATTGGAAAGCGGTCATGATCACCGTGCGCGGCGAGATCACTCCTGACGAGGTAAGCCAAGCGTCGACGCTGCTGACGACTCATCTCGACGGCGGCGCGAACTGGATCGGCGTGCGCATCGATAGCGTTGGCGGCGATCTCGACGCTTGCCTGACGCTCGCCAATCAGTTGGCGGAACTCGACGCCAACGCCGTGCGCACGGTGGCGTACGTCCCCGTCGAAGCGAAGGGGGGCGCCGCCATCGTTGCGCTCGCCTGCGATCAACTCGTCATGGCGCCCGACGCGACGATCGGCATCGCGCCCGATCTCGCCGAGGCGGGCCGCAACGACGACAACAATCGCAACCTCCCGCCAAACCCGCGCCGTCGCCGCGGCTTCCAACCGCGCGACGAGATCGACGTCAAAGGCCTACGCGCCGCCGTCGCGTCCGCGGAAGTTAGCCTCCGTAGTTCGCTCGCCGGAAAGACGAACCGCAGCTGGTCGCTGCTCGACGCGATGATCGATCCGCAGGTCGAGCTCTTTCAGTATCGCAACAAGAACACCGGCGTCACGCGCTGGATGAGCGTCGAAGAAGCGGGCGAATTGCGCGACGGCGCCAACTGGACGCAGGGCCCCGCGCTTCACGCCGGCAACGAACTACTCCAACTTCGCGGCACGGACGCACTCGACGCCGGCATCGCCTTTCAAACCGTCGACAACTTCGAGCAACTCGAACGGCTCTACGGCGTCGACGTGCAACACGCCGAATTGAACTGGGCGATGAAGCTCGTCCGCGCTCTCGCTTCGCCGGGGCTCGCGACGTTCCTGCTGATGCTCGGCCTCGTCGGCATGTACATCGAAATGAAAACCCCTGGCGTTGGCGTCGGCGGGGTCGTGGCGGCGATCGCGTTCCTGCTCTTCTTCTGGAGCAAGTCGCTCGAAGGGACCGCCACCTCGCTAGAGATCGTGATGTTCGTTGGCGGCATCGTGCTGCTGCTGCTCGAAATCTTCGTCGTCCCCGGCATGGGAATCTTCGGGCTCGCTGGCGGCTTGATGGTGATCTTCTCCCTAATCCTCGCGAGCCAGACCTTCACCTTTCCGACCAGTGGCGCCGAAATGGACGAGATGCGACGGTCGATGTCGATCGTCATCGGCGCAGGACTCGGCGTCATCGGGCTGGCAGTCGCTCTGCGCCGCTTCCTACCGAAGGCGCCGATCTTCAACCGCCTCGTGCTTGAACCGCCGGCCCCGGAAGAACGCATCACGCTTTCCCACCGCGAGGCGATTGCCGACTACTCTCACTTAATCGGCGTCGTCGGCGAAGCAATGACCGACCTTCGCCCTGGCGGCCGCGCTCTCGTGGGCGGGCAACTTGTCGACGTCATTGCCGAGGGGATTCCGCTTGATCGCGGCACGCGCGTCGTCGTCATCGCAGCCCACGCCAATCGCGTGCTCGTTCGCGCGGCGACGTGAACCTCGCCAATAGCGTTGCCATCTATGACCATGAACGCTGAAAGCGTTCTAGCATCCAGCCCGGGGTTGATTGCGCGGCAATCTACCCCGGGCAACCGCCGCCTTTATTGACCACAACCCTGAAAGGGTTGCAGATGATTCAACCCTTTCAGGGTTGCGGCACGATACGCGAATGTACCCGGGGTAGATCGCATAGCGATCAACCCCGGGCTGGAAGATTGAACGCCGGCAGCGTTCCAAATTCGTTGAACGCGATGCCCATCGACGGCAACTGACCACTGACTACGGACATCCCCTCCACTTTGCCGCCGCTTGCCGCAGCGTGCTAGAATGCCCAGCGTCCTAAAAATCGCCGCGCGAAGCATCAGAGAAACTCCTGCCCTATGAATCTGCTCGATCCAATTGGTTGGGCGGTCGTGTTGCTGGTGGTCGGCTGCGGCCTGATCGCGCTCGAGACGTTTATCCCTTCCGGCGGGATTCTCAGTTTCCTCGCGTTTATCGCCGTCGTGGCGAGCATCGTCGTCGCGTTCAATCGCAGCCTCACCACGGGCCTCAGCTTCATGGCAGTCGCCGGGCTAGCGATCCCGCTCGCCATTGGGCTCGCGCTTAAGATCTGGCCGAAGACGCCGATGGGGCGAGCCATTCTCGGCGAATTGCCCAGCGAGGAAGAGACGAAACCCGATGATCCGCGCCGCGGCCTCGTCGGCCGCGTCGGCGTCGCTCAATCGCTGATGCTCCCCAGCGGGGCGGTGCTCGTCGATGGCAGGCTGATCGACGCCGTTAGTCAGGGAATCGCCATCGAGCCGGGTCAGCCGGTGGTCATCGTCGAGGTCCGCGCGAATCGCGTGATGGTCCGCCCCGCCGCAACCGAAGAAGCCCAGGCCGCCGCGTTCGAACCCGACGACGTCCTCGCTCGCCCAATCGAAGAGTTCGGCTTCGATTCGCTGGAAGATCCGTTGGCCTGAAGCGAAGAACCGCCCAGGGGGTGGCATGCTCTCGCCCCCAAAGGCGTGAGCATGCATAACGGCTCCCAAGAGCAAGCCAGTCGCATGTTCACGACGGCGTACCATCGAGAGCATGGCGCCCATCCGCATCGCGTTAGAACGCTTTCAGCGATTGCCGCGACCGCCGACAGCGATAGCCCAGCAACTCAGGCTCCCCAATTCCATCCGAATTCCGCTATACTGACGCCCAGGCCGACTTTCTCTTTGCACCTCCCCAACGACGGAGCGACTTGCGATGCCTGAATTTCTTACTGGCGCACCGATGCTGGTGGTCGGGTTCGTTGTACTCATCGGCGTCGTGATCGCGTTCGCGATCGCCGCCCGCTTCGCGCGACTGTGGGTGCAGTCGGTGATGACCAACGCCGGCGTCGGCATGCTCGACCTGGTGCGGATGTCCTTTCGTAAGGTGAATCCCACCGTCATCACTCGCACCAAGATCATGGCAGTCCAGGCCGGCCTCAATGACGACGAAGAACTCACCACCAAGGCGCTCGAAGCCCACTACATGGCGGGCGGCAACGTCCCGCTGGTGATCCGCGCGATGATCGCCGCTCGCAAGGCGAAGATCATCGAACTCTCCTTCCGTCGCGCTACCGCCATCGACCTCGCCGGCCGCAACATCCTCGAAGCGGTCCAAACGAGCGTCTACCCCCGCGTCATCGACTGCCCGCCGCAAACCGGCAAGCGGCTCACGCTCGACGCGGTGGCGAAGAACGGCATCCAATTGAAGGTGAAGGCCCGCGTCACCGTGCGTGCGAACCTCGACCAGCTCATCGGCGGCGCCACCGAAGAAACGATCGTCGCCCGCGTCGGCGAAGGCATCGTGAGCGCCATCGGCTCGGCCGAGACCCATGCCGAAGTGCTCGCCAATCCCGACCGCATCTCCCGCGCGGTGCTCGCTCGCAAGCTCGATTCGCAGACGGCGTTCGAAATTGTTTCGATCGACATTGCCGACATCGACGTCGGCGACAACATTGGCGCTCGCCTGCAGGCCGACCAAGCCGAGGCCGACACCCGCGTCGCCCGCGCCCAGGCCGAAGGCCGCCGCGCGATGGCCGTCTCGCAAGAGCAGGAGTACATCGCCAGCATCGAACAAAACCGCGCGAAGCTCGTCGAGGCCGAAGCTTCGATCCCAAAAGCGATGGCCGAGGCTTTCCGCACCGGCAAGCTCGGCATCCTCGACTACTACAAGCTGAAAAACGTGCAGGCCGATACCGACATGCGCGAGTCGATCGCCGGCACCACCAGCAATCGGGCGTAGAGTTATATCAGCGGCATCAATCCTCAAACAATTCACCGGCATGCTCGCCTCTCCGCCACTCCTGCTCGCCGACCTCGCCGACTTAGCGCGAGTCGTAATGCCAATCATCATCGTGGTGATCTACGGCGTCGCCCACCTCGTGGGCGCAATGCAGCAGGAGAAAAAGAAACGCGAGCAAGCGGCGCCCCGCCCGAAGCCCGAGCCCGATCCGTTCGACATGGGTCGCCCCGCCGGCGTTCCCGACCGTGCGAGCCTCGAACGTCCCGCCGCCAATCCCGCCCCTTCGGCGAAACCTGTCACGCTCGAAGAAACGCTCCGCCGCGAAGTGGAGGAGTTTCTTCGTCGTGCTCAGGGCGAGGCGAAGCCAAAGCCGGCCGCCCCAAAGCGACCGCCACAGCCGCAGCGGCAACGACCGACGCCGCAGAAAAAGGCGCCGGAACCGCAGCTGGAGGAAGTCCAGCCCCGCCGCCTGGTCGACGCCCCTGGCTCGCTCACCAGCCGCGCGGCAGAATCGGTCGCTGATACCAGTCGCAACAATCTGCCCACCGGCGCCGCGGTCGACGCGTACGTCACCGAACAAATGCGGGGCGTCGCCTCCATCGGCCAACATGCCTCGCGGCTGGGGGAAGAAGTCGCCCTGGCCGACGACCGCATGCAGGCGCAGTTGCAGCAGAAGTTCGACCACCGCGTCGGAACGCTGGCCCCAGTCTCGAACGCGGCCCCCAAAAGCGCCGCGGCGACCGCGGCCAAGGAGTTTCGCGAACTACTGGCCCGCCCGGGCGGGATCCGGCAGGTGATCATCGCGAACGAAATCTTGCGCCGGCCTGAAGAACGTTGGTAAGCGGCGACGAATATTGCAGTAGACGTCATCCCGAGCGGAGCGAGGGATCTAGCAGCTCAAACGAGCTACCAGATTCTTCGCTCCGCTCAGAATGACCGCCCCATAGTTGTCCAGAGTTGCTGAAACGAGAAATCCTGCCATGCCCCTCTACGAATTCGTCTGCCGCGATTGCCAAAAGGAACAGGAACACCTCGTCCGCGGCAGCGAGACGCCGACCTGCGACTCCTGCGGCGGCACGAAGTTGTCGAAGCTGTTGAGCGTCCCTGCGGTGGCCCACCTCGGCGGCGAAGCGGCGAGCCCCCGACCGATGGGCGGCGGTGGCTGCGGCACCGGTTGCGGCTGCCACTAACAACTAGCCCCGGGCAGAGCCCGGGGCTAGAACTCCGGCGTTGCGGTTGGGCAACAACCCCAAGCCGCCTTGTGGCGATCTCGCCACGCCACGCGACTCCGTTCGGGCATTAATACCGACCAGTTAGCGGCCAACCCGACGCCCGCCAGGGCAGGGCGGCCGCGGCATTCGCTCCCCACGATTTGGCCCGCGGCGGCCTGCGGCCAAGAAAAAACTCCGCACCGCCGCGGCAGACGCCCGTATAATCCCTAAGATCAGTCGCCCCTTCGCTTTGCGGCCTAGCCTGGACGCCCGCAAAGTTTGACACCCTTTTCGGGGCCTGATTATACTGCGGTACTACAGGGGATATCTCCTGTCCTGGCAGTGATTTGTGGCAAGACCAGTAGGCCCGCGAGACCGACTGCGGAACAGTCTTTGCAACACGTCGTCGCCAGAGAAACAGACAAAGCTGGAAGACACACCGTCGCCGCGTGACGGGGCATCGGATGCTCTGCGTGCCACTGGAGGCTGTTCGAGCGGTTTGGATTGAACCGGTCGAAGGCGCGTTGGAATCGCCGCCGCAAGGCAGGCTCGTTCCTCACTGGAAAGTGCATCGATGAATTTGCTGGGAAAGATCTTCACCGTCCTCATCCTGTTGGCCAGCGTTTCGCTGATGGTCATCGCGATGTTCGTCTACGCGACGCATCGCAACTGGAAGGAAGCCTACGACAAGGTCAACGCGCAGCTCGCTCAAGAGCAAACCGCCAAGGCCGACCTCGAGGCGAAGTACCAGCAACAAATCAGCCAGCTCAAGAGTGAGCAAACCGCCGCTCTGCAAGACGTCGCCAAGCTCGAAACCGAGCGCAACGTCATCGTCAGCCAAAACCAAACGATCCAAAAGGAAGTCGACTTGCTTCGCCAAGATCAGGCTGAAAGCGTCGGCATGGTCAAAGCCACCGGTGAGAACGTCTCTCGCCTCACCGACGAAGTCACTGGTCTCCGCAATGACGTCCGCGTCGCTCAGCAAGATCGCGACGAGCAGTTCCACACGACGCTCAAGGCGACCTCGGAACTCCACTCGGTCGGCGGTCAGTTGCAGCAACTCCAAGAGCGCAGCGCTCAGGTCGTGGCTCAGCTCGCCGACGTCACAGCGAAAGCCAAAGAAGCCGGCGTCAACACCGAAGGGGAATACATCCCCCGCGTCCGCGGCAAGGTCAGCAAGATCCAACCGAACGCCAGCGGCCAACTCATTGAAATCACCATCGGCGCCGACGACGGCGTTCGCCAGGGTCAGACGATCGAAATCTTCCGCGGCGACCGCTACCTAGGCCGCGCCGAAATCCTCCGGGCCGATCCCGATCGCGCCGTGGGCCAAGTCATTCGCAAGTTCCAGCAAGGTCAGATCCAAGAGAACGACGATGTCGCAACCAAGCTTCGAGTCGGATAGCCCCGCACCGACCGTCCTGACGAAGAAGTCGGCCTGGAACATCTACACGGCCTTGCTGCTCATCTCGCTGCTCGCGTTGATGTTGGCGTCGCTCTTCTTCGCGCTCGAAATCAGCGAGTACGGCTTCGGCACCCAGAACGGCCCGCTCAGCATGAGCGTGCCGGGGTCGCTGCTGCAAGCGGCCAGCGGGACGTTGTGGGCGTAAGCAGGCGGCAATTTATGATTGCTGATTTATGATTTGGAGAGTGGCTCGCGCTCGCCAGCAAGGCGTGCCGTCTCCCCAATCCAGAAATCATACATCCTAAATCATAAATCATTTACGCCGTCGCATCGGTCGCCGTCGCCCGGCCGCCGAGTTCGCGATCAAGATCCAAGAGCGCTGAAGGATCGTCCTTCACCATCTTGAACTTGTGGACCACCTCGCGCGAGGTCTTCTCTTCCTCGACCTGCTCGGTGATGAACCACTCGAGTTCCACGAGCGCGGCGAACGCCTTTTCGTTGAACGCCAGCTCGTAAAGGCGGTCGATCTGCTCGGTCACCTTCTGCTCTTGCTCGAGAGCTTTCTCGAAGACGCTCGCCACGGAAGCGAATTTCTGCTCAGGAGCGGCAATCGCCTTCAGTTTGATCGGCGCGTTGCGGGCCAGCAAGAAATCGTACAGCCGCATCGCATGGGCGTACTCTTCCTGGCTTTGGATCCGCAGCCAGCTCGCACAGCCGACGAATTGCTCGTGCTCGCACCACGCCGCCATCGAGAGGTATTGGTACGAGGAAAAGAGCTCGTAATTGATCTGGTCGTTGATGGCGTCTTGCACCACGGCATTGAGCATGGCTGAGTTCTCCGCGGTTGGCGTGATCTGAGAGACTGGAAAACGGACGGCGTTAAGGGATTGTAAGTCGTTGTCGGACGTTTGGCGACCGCCGCATGAGCGCAAAAAAAGAGGCTCGCGGTCTGCTGACAGCGAGCCTCAATCTCAATAAGCCGGCGATCGAAACCGCGGCAAATTTGTGGGAACGCATTGGCGTGCGTTCCTCGCCAAGTGGGCCCGACTGGAGTCGAACCAGCACGCCCTTGCGGGCACAAGGCCCTCAACCTTGCGCGTCTGCCAATTCCGCCACGAGCCCTTGGAGTCTGGCCGCTCCAGCGGTTTCCCGCCGCACGCAACCAGATTCGGTAGTCTACCTCGCCCCCCGCGAACGTCAACCCAGTAGCCAGCAGCCGCGGGTCAACGACCCGCCGGAGCGTCCCAAAATCCAGGTTTCCCGCGCGTTATGGCGGGTTCGTTAAACCCCCGCCGCCACCGGCGGCGGCTTTATGGCGCTGGCGGGGTTACTTTTTTTCGTCCTCGGCGGGTTTCTCGTCAGTCGCCGGCTTCTTCTCCTCCGCGGTCTGCCGTTCTCGCCACGGCTTCTTCGCTTCGAACGTTGCCAGTTCGGCCGCCAGCTCCTTCGACAGTTCGTCGACCTTCTCCTGGTTGCCCGCCTTCACCGCGGCTTCGCGTTGCGACTCGAACGTCTCGATCGCCTTTTTCGACCACTCCGTCGCTTTGTCGAAATCGCCCGTCTCGGCGTACGCCGCGGCGAGCGTGCTGAGAATATGCGACTCTTTATTATCCGTCTCTTCGCACGCCTTCGTGGCCAACTCAACGGCGAGCTTGCCGTCGCGAACGTCATCGTCCGGCGAGGTGGCCAACACCCAGGCGTAGTTGTTCAACAGGCCTGATTCCTCAGGCTGGACCTCCAGCGCTTTCTTGAAGTCCGCAACCGCTTTCGCATGTTCGCCGATGTTCAGGTAAGCGTCCGCCCGGCCGCGCAGCGCGGCGAAATTGTCGTCGTCTTGCTCCAGCAACTCGCTGTACGCCGCGATCGCCTCGCGAGGCTGATTCGCGAACAGGTAGTAGAGCGCGAGTTGCAGCTGGAACTCGGGCTGCGCTTCTTCATCTTCCGTCAATTTCTTGAGCTCCTCGATCGCTTCCGGAAAGCGCTCGAGACTAGCCAGCGTTTGGGCTTTGAGGCCATGGGCGGCGGGATACTCGGGGTTCTCTTTCATGAATGTTTCGATGTCCGCCAACGCCTTGTCGTACTGCTTATCGTTGAGATACGCCTCGGCCCGGTGAATCACCGGCAGCATCAGCCCGGGGTGGGCTTCAATCACCTGCGTGAACTGCTCGATCGCCTTCGGGAAGTCCCCCTTCGCCCGGTAAAGTTCGCCCCGCTGCTGAATGATGCCTGCCGAGTTGGGGGCAATCTCCGCCGCTTTGTCGAGCGCCGCGAGCGCGTCGTCGAACTTCTCCTGCTCACGCAGAAGCGTGGCTTTCACGAGATACGAGCCAGCCACTTCAGGATGGAGCTCGATCACCGCGTCGATGTCCGCCACGGCCTCGTCGTACTTCTTCTGCCGACTGTAAAAATCGGCCCGCGCGAGGAGGTGCTCGGGGTTCTTGCCGTCGAGCTCGATCGCAGCGGCGAAGTCGGCCTGGGCTTTCTCCGGATCGCTCTCGGCGAGCAGCTTCGCCCGCATGATGAGCGACTCCGCCTGCATCTTTGGCGGCATCGCGTCGAGTCGCTCGTCCTCAAAAACTTCGTTCAGCAGCTTGAGCGCCTCCTTCGGATCGCCCCCCGGCAGCGTCAACAGCTGGGCGAGCAACACCTTCGCCTGCGGCGGGGCCGAGTCGTACTCAATCGCTCGCTGCAGGTCGGTCGTCGCTTGGTTGACCACCTTCTGCAGATCGTCGTCAGCGAGCCGCCGGCCGGGGGCCGACTGGATGACCGCCGACAGCTGGGCCGCTCGCTGCATCAGCGTCTCGACCAGCATCTCCTCGGCGAAGTCATTGTTCTCGACGTCGAGCCCCTTCTGAATCGCCGATTCGAGCAGTTCGACCACCTTGTTGAGGTCGCCCATATCCTCGGCGGTGACCTTCACCCGCATCGCTTCGTCGAAATCCTCCTGCCCGTTCCCTTCGGCTCGGACGGAAGGGGAGCCAACGACGAGCGACACGACAAGCGACATGGCCAACAGCCACGGGCAACGTTTCATAGGAAACCTCAGGGCGGGGAGTCAGCGCCGGCGACGAGCGATCCGCTGCCGCCAGCGGGAATTTTGAAGGGACGCCCCCATTATTGCGGTTTCCAGCCCGCGTGACCACGCGAAGTCCCAGCCTACCCCTTCCGCGCCGCCACCCACGCGCGCCACAATACGCGCATGGACGTGATCAACCTCGCCAAAGCCCCGCCGTTTACCACCAAGGACGGCTCTGAAATCCGCGAACTGCTGGCCCACCGCAACTCGGCCATTCGCAACCAGAGCCTCGCTGAAGCCCGCATCCCGCCCGGCGAAGCGACGGCGCCCCATTACCACCCGCAGGCCGAAGAGATTTATTACCTTCTCGAAGGCCGCGGCCGGATGCAGATCGAAGACGACGTCCGCGAAGTCGGCCCCGGCGACGCGGTCGCGATCCCGCCCGGCCTGCGTCACCAGATCACCACGATCAGCCAGGAACCGCTACGCTTCCTCTGCTGCTGCGCCCCCGCCTACGAACACGCGGACACCGTCATGGTCGACAACTGGCCCTAGCGCACCATCCCAATCAAATGCGAGCCGCGGGGTTCATCCCCGCGGTCTTCGCGATCTTACAAATCAGAAATCCCAAATCATAAATCGAACTCGGAGTCCTCTCATGTCTTTCCGCACCGAACGCGACACCATGGGCGAAATGCAAGTCCCCGCCGACGCCCTCTACGGCGCCTCCACCGCGCGGGCGGTCGACAACTTCCCCGTCGCGCTCGAACCGGTTCCCGCCACGGTGATCCACGCCTTCGGTTACCTCAAGGCCGCCTGCGCGCAAGCCAACCAGGAACTCGGCAAGCTCGACGCGAAGATCACCGAGTCGATCGTCGCCGCTTCGCTCGAAGTCGCTGCTGGCAAGCACGACAAGCACTTCCCAGTCGACATCTACCAGACCGGCTCCGGCACCTCGACCAACATGAACGCCAACGAAGTGATCGCGAACCTCGCGAACGATCACCGCGGCATCGGCCTCGGCGCCAAGAACGAGAAGGGCGCCATCCACCCGAACGATCACGTCAACATGGGGCAGTCGTCGAACGACACCTTCCCCGCCGCGATGCACATCGCCGGCGCCGTGCAGATCAAGGATAAGCTCATCCCCGCGCTCACCCGCTTCGCTAACGACCTCGAAGCGAAGGGCAAGGAGTGGGACGAGATCGTCAAGATCGGCCGCACCCACCTGATGGACGCGACGCCAATCCGCGTTGGCCAAGTCTTCGCCGGCTACGCCGCGCAGGCTCAATACGCCGTCGCCCGCGCCGGCCGCGCCTTGGCCGCGTTGGAAGAGAACATGCCGATCGGCGGCACCGCCGTCGGCACCGGCATCAACACGCATCCGGAGTTCGCCAAACGCGTTTGCGCCGCGCTCACCAAACAGCTGGGCGTCAACTTTAAGGAAGCTGAAAACCACTGCGAGGCCCAAGGCGCCAAGGATTCGTTCGTCGCCGCCCATGCAGAGCTGAAGACAATCGCCGTCTCGATGACGAAGATCGCCAACGACATCCGCTGGCTCGGCAGCGGCCCGCGCTGCGGCCTGTTCGAACTCCTGCTCCCCGAAACGCAGCCCGGCAGCTCGATCATGCCGGGTAAGGTGAACCCCGTCATCGCCGAGTCGATGATGATGGTCTGCTGTCGCGTCATCGGCAACGACGCCGTCGTCACCACCTCGGCCCTCGGCGGCATCGGTTCGCTGTTCGAACTGAACGTCGCCATGCCGGTGATGATCGACGCCTTCATGGAATCGGTGAAGCTGCTCGCCAACGTCGCCAACGTCTTCACCGACAAGCTGCTGGCTGGCCTGCAAGTAAACGCAGACCGCTGCAAATCGCTGATCGACGAATCGCTGATGATGGTCACCAGCCTGGCGCCGGTACTCGGCTACGAAAACTGTGCGAAGCTCGCGAAGCAGGCGTTCAAAGAAAACAAGACGATCCGCCAGTTGGTCAGCGAGCAAAAGCTCATCGAACCAGCGGAGCTCGACCGCCTGCTCGACCCCGACAGCATGACGCGGCCAGGTTGAGGTCATCGCTCTGCGACGATCCCCATTCCGCATTCAGCATTCCCCATTCGAGCACCGCTCCGGCCGGTCGTTGACCGGCGGCTGCTAGCACGCGCGGCAATCCAGCGAAGCTGCGCAGCTCCTTCCGGTTTTTCTTGCAAATTCGATTACGCCAACTTTCCGCAGCGACCGATACAGACTCAACGCGAACTCGGCGCACAGCGCGCCTGGGTTCGCTCGGGCTTCTCGAACTGTCGCACTCTTCGCGGACTGGCCGAACATGGAATTTCACAACGCCACTCGATTCAACCGGGTTGCCGGAGCTTTGCTAGCACTGGGCGTCGTCGCCACGGGCGCTGGCGCTTACGCTGACGAATCGAACATCTCGTTTGTCAGCGACGAAGGCGTCGAACTCCAAGAACCGGCCGGCGAGGCCGCCGGCGCGAGCGATCTGGTAGTCTTCGCCGACGACAGCCAGCCCGCCGTCGTCGTAGCGACGCCCGCGCCTGCCGCTCAGCCGACGCCTTCCGCTCAGGGGACGCTATCGGTCGTCGCCAACAGCGGCCGCCAGGCCCCGCTGGCGCCAGTCGCTGCTCCGGCGATGACGCCCGAGGCTGCCGCAGCGTCGCAAACGATGCTCGCCGACGCTGCCGTCACGCCGGCCGCTCATCGTCGCGGCCCAGTTTTCAACGGACAATCGAATCGCCGCGGCGGCATGAACTCGCCAGTGCGTCAGCAACCGCAACGCCAGCCGAGCGCCGACGACTTTGTCGCGATCACCGACCAGGACGAGCCCGCGCGTCCGTCGCACGCCGCCTCCTCGACGCCGCAAGCGACGCCGCAGTCGGCTCAAACATCCGAACAACTGCTGGTGAGTTCTTACCAGCTGTCGCTCACCGCTCAGAGCGAAGCCGAGTACTCGCAAATCATCCGCGATTGCGCCGCCTCGATGCGGGGCAACTCGAATCCTGAAAATCGCAAGTTCAGCCACGAGCTTTCCGCTTGGGCCCTTAACCGCCGCGGCCAAGCCCGCGCCGACCAAGGGCAATTCGACCTCGCGCTCGCCGACTTCCGCGCCGCGATCGAGTTCGACGCCAACTGCTGGCGGGCCTACCACAACCGCGGCGTCAGCCTCGCCCAAGCGGGGCAGTTCGCCGAAGCGTTCGACGACATCTGCCGCTGCATCGCGATCAATCCGAACTTCGCGAAGGCCTACTCGAACCGCGCCACGCTCTACGTGCAGGCCGGCGACGTCGACAACGCCGTCTCCGATTACGAGTCGGCCTTACGGCTCGAACCGCAGCTCACGCAAGCCCTCGTCGGCTATGGTCGCCTCTGCCACATGACCGGCCGCTTTGACGACGCCCTCGCGAACCTCGATCGGGCGATGGCCGGAACCGAAATCACGGCGGAAGTCTGCTGTAGCCGCGGCGACCTGCTCGTCGACCTCGGCCGCTATACCGACGCTCTGAAAGACTACGCGAAGGCAATCGACCTCGATCCGCAGTTTGAACACGCCTATCGCAACGGCGCGTGGTTGCTCGCCACCTGTCCGGACGAAACGATCCGCGATGCGAAGGCCGCTCTCGCCGGAGCCCAAAAGGCTCTCGCATGCGGCTACGGCGATCGCTGTGCCGCACTTGATACGCTCGCCGCCGCTCAGGCCAATGCCGGCCAATATCGCGAAGCGGTCGCCACGATCAACCAAGCGATTCAAATCGCTCCGCCGCAAGCTCGCGAGGCGTACGAAGAACGCCGCGCGATGTACCAAGCGGGCCAACCGTTCCGCACCGAACCGGTATCGGACGTGCAAACGGCTGATTTCGTGGAAGGCTAGCAGCGAAGGTGATCGGGGATCCGTGATCGGTTATCGGTGGGAGGCAGTGCACGACTGGCATTTCCCGATCACGGATCACCGATCACCGATCACCAGTCACCGATCCCCCTCTCGATCCCCCTCCCGCTACATCAACCACCAATCGCCCGACCACAGCACCCACGCTCCCAACATGCCGTTGGTCACGGCGTGCGCGGCGACGCAATCCCAGATGTTCTTCGTCCGGATCATCAGCCACGTAATCAAGCTGAACCAGACGAACGCGGCGAACAGTTCGCCCGGATGCATCAACATCGGGAACGCCACCGAGGTGATCAGCCCCAGCTTGTCGACGCGACCAAACGGGATCTTGAACCAGTCGACGTCCATCACAAAGCGGATCAAGAACCCGCGGGTGAAGAACTCTTCGATGATCGGCACGATGATCGCGAGCCCGAATAGCCGGATCGCCAGGAACTGGTAAGCCCAGGTCGGGTCGCTCGCCAGTTTCTCCAGCGGGTTGTAGGCAGTTCGCTCGCCCAGCCCCAGTACGCTCCCGAGCCCAATTGGCACGAGCAACTTCTGCTCCAAATGGAGCTTGCAGATCCCAATCCACAGCACGGCGCCGACGGCGCCTACGAGGATCGAGATCCAATTCAATTTCAGCGGGAAGCTCAAATACCCCGGCAACACCAGCAGCATCGTCACGACGGTCGCGATGATCTTGATGGTGTAAATTCGGGGATAGTAGGTGTAGGGAATCTGCGTGTAGCCCTTGTCATTGAGCTCGACGTCGTCGCCGATCACGTGTCCATCGGCGTCGTGCCGTCGGCCGTCGCTGCCGGGGATGCCGATCGGCTCGCCCGTTTTTCCCAGCTTGGGGGTCTCGCCCGGCTTCGGGAGTTGGAACTGCTTGGGCGGCCCCGGCTCGAGCATGCCAATCAGCATGTAAACCACGAACGGCAGCACGAACGTGATGGCAGGCCAGCGGCCCCAGATTCCGCGCGGCAGCGGCGGGGCGTCCCCCTCGAACAGCCACCGCTTCGATTCCGGGATGTTGTCGCTGACCGGTGCTTCCATGGAAATCGTGTTCCCGCAACGAGATAAGAGCCCTGCGGCCCATTTTCCGCAGGCCGCCTCAACGCCCAGTGTAGTCAAAATCGATCTTTGCGATTGTGCCCCGTTGGCTTAATCTGACGCCGTTTCCCGCGACCTGCGGCAGCCACCGCGTCCAGCCCCGAAAACCGGCAAAAACCACCCCGCGGGGACTAGTCGCACCGACCCCACTTCGTAAAAATGTAGGATCGTCCCCGCCCCGGACGGGAGAAGCTATCTGGCAGCCTCTCCCGGCTCTTGATCGTTCGTGCCCTCGGCGACCTGTCACCGCCGTGGGCCAAACCAACAGCGGCTCCACCCGCGTCGCACTGCGCACGCGGTCGAAGGAACCGAACCCGACAACTCTACTTTACTGCCTTCACCGGCGCCTCGACTATGGACCTTCGCAAAGTACGCAACATCGGCATCTCCGCTCACATCGACTCGGGCAAGACAACGCTCAGCGAGCGCATCCTGTTCTATGCCGGACGTATCCATAAGATCGAAGACGTCCGCGGCGGCGGCGACGGCGCCACCATGGACTTCATGGAGCTGGAAAAAGAGCGCGGCATCACGATCACCTCCGCCGCCACCAGCCTCAAGTGGGAAGGCCACAACATCAACCTGATCGACACCCCCGGCCACGTCGACTTCACCGTCGAAGTGGAGCGCTCGCTCCGCGTTCTCGACGGCGCCGTCCTCGTGCTCTGCTCGGTCGGCGGCGTCCAGTCGCAGTCGATGACCGTCGATCGCCAGATGAAGCGCTACAACGTGCCGCGCCTCGCGTTCATCAACAAGATGGACCGCACCGGCGCCAATCCGGAAAGCGTCACCAAGCAAGTCCGCGAGAAACTCGGCGCCGACGCCGTGATGATGCAGATCCCCGTCGGCCGTGAAGACGAGTTCAACGGCGTCGTCGACCTCATCACGATGAAGGCCTACTACTTCGACGGCTCGAACGGCGAAAAGATCCGCGTGGAAGCGATTCCCGCCGAACTGGCCGAGGAAGCCGCCGAAGCGCGCACCCACATGCTCGAAGCCCTCTCGATGTACAGCGACGAGCTGATGGAGCTCCTCCTCAGCGAAGGCGAAGTCACCGAGAAGCTGATCCACAAGATCATCCGCGACGCCACGATCAACCAGGGTTTCACCCCGGTCTACTTGGGCTCCGCCTATAAGAACAAGGGCGTCCAACTGCTGATCGACGCGGTCACGCGCTACCTCCCCAGCCCGCTCGATCGCAAGTACACCGCGATCGACCCGAAGAACCCCACCGAACGCATCAACCTTGAAAGCGACGCGACCAAGCCATTCGTCGGCATGGCGTTCAAGATCATGGACGACGAGTTCGGCCAGCTCACCTTCACCCGCGTCTACCAAGGCACGGCCAAGAAGGGCGAAATGTACATCAACCAACGCACCGGCAAGAAGGATCGCTTCAGCCGGATCGTGAAGATGCATAGCGATAAGCGCGAAGACATCGACCAAGCCGAAGCTGGCGACATCGTCGCCATCATGGGCCTCGACTGCGCCTCGGGCGATACCTACGCCCCCGAGTCGGGCTACGCGACGCTCGAAAACATGTTCGTCGCCGAACCGGTCATCAAGATGTCGATCAACCCGCTCACCCGCGAAGGCATCGATCGCCTCTCGAAGGCCCTGCAGCGCTTCCGCAAGGAAGACCCGACGTTCAACGTCTTCACCGACGAAGAAACGAGCGAAACGGTCATCGCCGGCATGGGCGAGCTCCACTTGGAAATTTACGTCGAACGCATTCGCCGCGAATACCGCGTCGAAGTCGAAGTCGGCGCCCCCAAGGTCAGCTACCGCGAGGCCCCCACGGTCCCCTACAACTTCAACCACACCCGCAAGAAGCAAACGGGCGGTTCGGGTCAGTACGGCTGCATCATGGGCACCATGGGCCCGATGACCGACGAAGAACGCGCTGAAGCTGGCGCCGAATTCATGTTCCTCGACAAGGTCGTCGGCGGTCGCATCCCGAAGAACTTCATCCCCGCCATTGAAAAGGGCGTGCGGAACATGCTCGTGAAGGGCCCGCTCGCCGGCTTCCCGGTGGTGAACCTGAAGTTCGAACTGAACGACGGCAAGTACCACGACGTCGACAGCTCCGACATGGCGTTCATGCTCACCGCGCAAGAACTGCTCCGCGAAGAGTTCGGCAAGATGAAGCCGGCTCTCCTCGAGCCGATCATGCTCGTCGAAATCGAATGCCCCGACTCCTTCCAAGGAAGCGTCGTCGGCAACGTCAGCAGCCGCCGCGGCATGGTCACCAGCACCGAGACCCAAGGCAAGATGTGCAAAATCATCGCCGAGGTCCCGCTGGCCCAAACCTTCGGTTACTCGACCGACCTGCGGTCGATGACCCAAGGCCAGGGAACGTTCACGATGGAACTTTGCAAGTACGCCCCCGTGCCGGGCAACCTGCAGCAAGACATCATCGCCGAACGCAAGGCCGAACTGCAGCCCGCTTAATGCGAAGTTGCAACTTCAAACGAAAAGCGAGCCGCGGGGTTCATCCCCGCGGCTTTCTTTATGCGCGTCGTAAATCCCCTTAACCCTCGGTTCTTCAAACCGTTGGCGTTCTCACGCCCCGCCAAACGCAAACGCCCGGCCACAGCGCCAACGCAACAAACGCCGACAATCCCCACAAAAACTCCACACTCATCTTCCGCGGCTCTGCCTTCACAAGTTCCGCCTTGTCAATTGCTTCGCCCCCGTCGATGGTCAGCAGCGCGGTCGCTAATTCCCTGGACAGCGGCGCCGACAACGATCCGAGCCGGCCGTCCGCGTAGACCACGAAGATGAGATTGTAGACGTCAACGTCATGGCTGCCCGCACGCAGGCCCTGGCCCGTGAGGACGTCGACCGCTTCGTCAAATGACAGATCGCGAGGTTCGGCCCAATCGACGCTTCGCCCCGGCGCTTCCATCAGGAGAATCGTGTTGGAAGCCCCGTCGGTGATTTCATCGATCTTTCGCTTCCCATCCGCCGGCCACGCCGTCCTTGGCCCAACGACGGCAAAGTAACTCGTCGCCGGCCCGTGCTGATGATCGGCCGGACATTGCTGGAATTCAAGCAGAGTCTGCGCGGCTGTCGCGTTGGCCGAATCGTCCCATGGCAGCCGCAAATCAAACTTGCCGTACAATCCCTTCAAGTCCAGATAGGGCAAGACTAGCGTGCGCCAGCTATGAAGAGGCTTCCCCGCGGGGTCGCGCAGTGCGACGGGCGGCAAAGTCCCGTTGGCCGATTCGTACTCGCTGATACCGGCCGCCCAGAACTTGAGATTCACGAGGCACAGTTGTCGTTGCACGGCGTGGTAGGCGGCAGGCGTCGCCGTCGGCAACAGCAGTTGAGTCGCTCCCACAATGCAGACCGCCCCGAGGCCCCACAGCATCGGCCGACGTCGAGGCCTCCCGCCGCTAGTCCATAGCCAGAACCACATCACGCCCACGGCACGAACAATCCCCCACGCGCCAAACGCCGCCATCCCCGCCGCCAGCAGCGCGAACGCGTACGCCATCGTCCCCAACCGAAACTTCATCCAAGCACCTCATTAGCCCCCGGTTCTTCAAACCGGGGGCGTGCACGTCACAAGCCGTCAAGATCCGCTTTACGGCCACGCGCGGCGAAGCTCAAATCCGCAAACTTTCTTGCTGAAATCGGCCACAGAAGTCGCTAGGCTGAGGTCTAACGCAGAGGTTTCGTGCGCGCCGTTATGCACAGAGACGTTCAACTCAGCCGGAGTTCTTTGAACTCAGCGAATCCTCCCGGTCTGACGCGATCCCAGATTGACTGTCCGGCCAACGACAGTCGCACGACAGCACGTAACCGACTGCCACCCAACGACTTAGCAACCACGCAACTCGCGTAGTGTCGCCTAAAATGTAAAACACGACACATGCGACACGACAGGACAACGCATTGAACCGCGTCGCGTCAAACGACAGCTGCCGCATGAACCAAGTGAGCTGGCTTAGTTAAACCAGACCGCAAAGAGTCCCAGCTGCCCGCCGAAGACTTGCTGGACCTCGCTCCACATTTCGGCGCTGGTGATTGGCCCGTCTTCCAGATACGGAATCGCCGCGCTCCCTTGGACCCACAGGACCAAATCGAATTCCTGCGGCTTAAAAAAGACCTGCTTGAGATTGACGCCCCGACCATTGGCGGGGCGCCAGAACGTGATAAGTTTCTTCCCCTCAAGGATCGCTTCGCATTCGTCGAGCACGATGTGCCAACTGTGAATCATATCTGGCGAAACGGCGACTCCGGGTAGCGCGGCGTTCTGCTGCGTGGGGTTCGGGATCCATTCGCGATCGTCGTCGGTTTCCGCCAAGATCGCCGTCCACATCAACCGGCTTTGCGCAATCATCTCGAGCAAGTGAGCATGCGACGACTTCAACCGCTCAGGTTCGATTACCGGCAACTGGATGAGGTGAACGAACGCCACGCCGTCCAGAATTTCACTAAAGTCAAACCCGCCGCGTGATTCGGACTCCCGCGGGAGCGACGGGAAAGAGGTCTTGGCGGTCGGGAAAAAGAAGGGAGCCGTGTAGTCGTGCAGCTTCTGCGAATCGTGCGCGAGGAAGAAATCGCAGAACGCCTGCAGCACGTGGCAGTAGCCGCGGAGCCAATGGACGTCGCCCGCGTCGAATGCGATGACGAAGCCCTTGGCCTCTTCCTCGGCGATCGGCGCGCCAACGACCTCGGCGAAGATTCCCCAGAACGACTCCGATTCATCCGCCTTGCCGTCACCGTTGAAATCGATGCGGTACGAACCGATCGCGAGCGGCAGCTTCACGTCGGCCGACTTGATCGGCGCCAGCGTCTTCTCGGCCTTCGCGAGCCCAGCAGAGAAGTCGCTGATGAGCTTGCGGAAGTCGGCGTTCGTCATTGGCGTCGGCTTGGGGTTCGGCGGAATCGGCAACCGCACGAACGGCAGGTTGGTCGTCCACTCGGGGTCGAGCCCGTAACGGTACAGCCCCTGCAGAAGTCCCTCGAACGCCCGCAGCGCCTGCACCGTGCCCAAAGCAAACCGGGCGTTGTCATCCTTCGCATCAGCGGCGACGGCGCCCGCAAGTTGCTTCTCGGCCTCGGCCCACTTCCCGTCTCGCAGCAATGGCTCGAACGAGGAAACCTCAATCGCCCGCGATACGCCAGCGCTCGCGACCATCAAACCGCACGCAATCAGCCCGACAACGAACGCACGCATGGAAGTTCCTCAAAGTAGCCGCGGGTCAACGACCCGCCGGAGCAGTTCACAAAAGCACTCGGAAGTGATTCGCTCAGACGGCAGCCACATTGCCGCCCTGCGATAAACGCGAGGTCATCCCGCACGCCCGGCATCATGCTCACGGCAGTACGCAAGCATCTGGTCGACGCTCATGCCCGACTTATCGATCCGCACAATCCCGCCGGCAGCCGACGCTGGCGCCGCAGCCGGCTTCGGAGCAGCCGCCTTGGGCGGAGCAGGGGCCGCCGCTTCCACCGGAGCCGCGGCAGCGGCAGGCTTCGCTCCCGCGCGGGCCGCGGCCAGGATGTCGGCCACCGACGCCTTCGCGCCGCCCGCCGGCTTTGCAGCAGGAGCAGCCCCGGCAGGCTTCTGGGCGCCTTGCTGGCGGGCCATCTCTAGCGGCGAGAGCTTCTTCCCGCCCGCATCAGCGGCGGCAGGCTTCGCGGCCGGCGCCGCAGCGGCCCGTTTCGTTTCCGCCTGGGCCTTCGACTCCGCGGTCGGCTTGTCGACCACCGTCAGCGCGCTCAAGTCGATATCGAACCACCCGATATTCAGGTGGTAGTCGAGGAACTCGACGAGCGCTCGGCCACTCATGTTCACCGTCTTGACCTGCCCGACGTAGTGCTGGAACCGCGCCAGCTCGGGGCGTCCCGGGTCGACGACGACGTACTTGTCGGTGTACTGATGCTTAAGCGCTTCGACAGATTCAGTGAACGTCGCCATCCGCACGCTCCGCAAGAACTGGTGACCGCCGAGGCGACTGCAGAAAAGCGTCCGCGGCCGTCGCCATGCCGCGGTCCCGTGATTCTCCCCGAAAGCCGACCGCCGTTCAAGCGAGCAATCCCCCTTCATTGCCCCCGCCGCGGCCTCGATCCATAATCAGTCCCCAGCCACCCAGGCACTCGTCACCCACCGAATCCACGAGGAATCGTCATGTCGAAGCGTGCATCCGCCACTCTTGCCATGCTGCTGTCGCTCGCCGCGTCGGCCGCCCCCGCCCAGGAATACCTCAACGGCATCGAGTGGCAGGAACCGCCCGTCGTCACCCCCGGCGAAAAGTGCGGCGCGGCGCCCTCCGACGCCGTCATCCTCTTCGACGGCAAAGACCTCTCCGCCTGGAAGGGCGCCGAGTCGTGGAAGGTTGAAGACGGCGCCATGGTCGTCGGCAAGCAAATGATCGAATCGAAGGACACCTTCGGCGACTGCCAGCTCCACATCGAATGGTCGGCCCCGACCCCGGCGGTTGGCGAAGGCCAAGGCCGCGGCAACAGCGGCGTCTTCTTCGGCCCCTACGAACTACAGGTGCTCGACTCGTACAAAGCGAAGACCTACTTCGACGGCCAGGCCGCGGCGATCTACAAGCAAACGCCCCCGATGGCCAACGCGATGAAGGCCCCCGGCGATTGGAACGTTTACGACATCATTTGGACTGCCCCGCGGTTCAAGGACGACGGCGCCCTCGAATCGCCGGCATACATCACGGTGCTGCACAACGGCGTCGTCGCGCAGAACCACTTCCAACTGCTCGGCAACACGCCGTTCAACGAACCGCCGAAGTACGCGAAGCACGACGTGAAGCAACCGATCCGCCTGCAAGACCACGGCAACCCGGTACGGTTCCGCAACATCTGGATCCGCGAAACGAAGCCGGCCGAAGGGAAGCAAGTCAAAGAGCCGTTCATCCGCAACGGCGACAAGGAAACGCCGGTGAAGAAGGCGAGCTAGTCGTCATCAAACCAGCTCGATGGCGTAGCGCCAACGCACGGTCGTTGGCGCTACGTCGCCGGGCGTGATCTCGCGGATGATCGCGATCTCGGCGTCGCTCTCTTCAATCCGCGGCGCGATCGACTGATCGCTGAGCGGCAGTAGCTCAAACCGAAAGCGCTCGGCGCGCACCGCTTCAGCGGCCCGCGCATAACGGCTCACCATCCGCACAAGCCCTGCGCGTTTGATCCGACACGCCGCGTCAAAGATCAAACGCGGCGCCTTCGCCTCGGCATCGGGCTCCACAATAAACGACCAGTGATTCGCCCCCGACATGCCGACGAGCGCGGCCAACTCCCCCGCGCGATCCACCAACGGCTGCACATGCACCGACTGCAGCGCCGGCGCCTCCGGCGATTCTTCGCCGCTGGCTAATTCCTGCGAAGCGAGCAGCACCGCCTTGCTCCCATCGGCATGTACGGCCAAGACGCGATGCCCAATGCGATCGCCCAACTGCAAAAACTCCACGCGCAACCGGCGTCCGTCGACGGCGAGAGATTCAATGAACGCATTCGGCGATTCGTCAGCCATTTGAATTTCGAAAGATCTCACGCAAAGGCGCGAAGGCGCAAAGAAATACTCGATCCCCTCTGCGACTTCCTTTGCGCCTTCGCGCCTTTGCGTGAGACATTAATGAAGCCGAGTTGAGCAAGAGAGACGATCAATCGTCATCCTCTTCCACCGGCTGCCCCGCGCGCCAGCGGAGCACCGCGTCGAGGAAGCCCTGGATATCGCCATCCATCACCGCGTGGAAGTTCCCTTGCCCATACTTCGTCCGGGCATCCTTCACCCGTTGATCAGGATGCAGGAAGTAGTTGCGAATCTGCGAGCCGAAGCCCGTCTTCGCCTGTTGTTGATACTTCGCCGCTTCGGCCGCTTCGCGCTTCTCTTCTTCCATCCGAGCCATACGGGCTCGCAGCATCTTCCAGGCGGTCGCGCGGTTCTTGTGCTGCGACCGCTCGCTCTGGCACTGCACGACGATGCCGGTCGGGAAGTGGGTTAGGCGAATGGCGCTTGAAGTTTTGTTAACGTGCTGACCGCCGGCGCCGCTCGCGCGGAACGTATCTTCGCGGATGTCGTTCGGGTTGATCTCGATCTCGACCGAGTCGGAGATCTCCGGGGAAACGTCGACTGCGGCAAAGCTTGTTTGCCGCTTGCCTTCGCTGTTGAACGGGCTGATCCGCACCAGGCGGTGCATGCCCGTCTCGCCCTTGAGGTAGCCGTAGGCCATCGGTCCGCGGATGGCGACCGAAGCGTGGTTAATGCCCGCCTCTTCGTTGTCGTGGCGGTCGATCAGCTCGACGGCGTAGTCGTTCTTCTCGGCCCACATGAGGTACATGCGGAGCAGCATCTCGGCCCAGTCGTTGGCGTCGGTGCCGCCGTCGCGAGCGTTGATCGTCAGGATGGCGCCCGCGGCGTCGTAGCGGCCGTTGAGCAGCGCCTTCAACTTGAGATCTTCAAGCAGCGCCTCGATCCGCTCGACCTCGGGCGGCACCTCGGCGGCGAACGACTCGTCTTCCTCAGCCATCTCGATCATCGCGGCGAGGTCGTCGCTCGACTTGAGCGCCTCGTCGAGCGGCTTCACGATGCCGATGAGCCCCTTACGCTCGGCGACGCGTTCTTGAGCCTTCTCCTGGTTGTCCCAGAAGTCGGGCGAGGCCATCTCGCCGTCGATTTCGAGAATGCGCGAATGCTTCGTCGCACAGTCAAAGAGAGTCCCGCAGCTGGACAATCGTCTGGCGGATCGCTTCGGCGCGGTCATACCACTGGCTGTCCAACATTGTTGCGAGACCTCGGGAGAGGGCGGAAACGGGGTTCGAGCCCGCTATTCTACGGCACGTCGACGCAGGGCACGAGGGGGCCTAGACTTGAGGGATGGCACGCGTGGTCCTGGCAATGTCCGGAGGAGTCGATTCAAGCGTCGCGGCCCATCTGCTGCTAGAGCAGGGGCACGAGGTGATCGGCGTCTTCATGCGCCACGGGCAAGCCTCGCCGGTGGCGTGTGCGATCGATGAACCCACAGCGAGCCGGGTCGTCCCGACCCCGGCGCATTCCGCGAGCTCAAAGAATCCAAGACAAAACGCCGGGGGCGAGACGCCCCGGCTCGCGGCGCTGCCGGTCGTCAATCGGCTCGATCACAAGCAGGGCTGCTGCACCGCTTCCGACGCCGAGGATGCCCGCCGCGTCGCCGATCGGCTCGCGATCCCGTTCTACGCATTGAACCTCGACGCCGAGTTCAGCCGCATCATCGACTACTTCGTCGACGAGTACGCCGCCGGTCGCACGCCGAACCCCTGCGTCCAGTGCAACAACTGGATCAAGTTCGGCAAGCTGTTCGACTACGCCGACAGCGTCGACGCCGAGTTCGTCGCCACGGGTCACTACGCCCGCATGGGTCGGAGCGCCGCCGGCGAGGCGACGCTCCTTCGCGGCGTCGACGATTCGAAGGACCAGTCGTACGTGCTGTTCGGCATCGAGCGCCGCCATCTCGATCGCATGCTGCTGCCGGTCGGCGAGTTCGAGAAACCGGAGATCCGTCGCCTCGCCGGCACGATCGGCCTGAACGTCGCGACGAAGAAAGATAGCCAAGAGATCTGCTTCGTCACGCAGGGCCATTACCACGAGTTCATTAAGGACCGTCAGGCTCGCCGCGGCGTCGCCGATGCGGCAGAGCAGGGGGGCGAATTCGTGCTCACCTCCGGCGAAGTCGTCGGCCAGCACGACGGCATCGAAGGTTTTACGGTGGGTCAACGGAAAGGGCTCGGCATCGCGCTCGGCGAACCGAAGTTCGTCGTGCGGATCGAACGCGAGACGCGACGCGTTGTGCTCGGCGATCGGACCGAACTCGGCCGCAGCGAACTCACCGCGAAGGATTGCAACTGGCTCGTAGAGGCGGGCAGCGTGCCATCGCGAGGCTTGGTGCAGATTCGCTACAACGCCGCGCCGGCGTGGGGCGACATGGTGCTGCTCGATGATGGCCGACTGAGCGTCCGCTTCGACGAACCGCAATTCGGCGTCGCGCCGGGACAAGCGGTCGTCTGCTACGACGGCGAGCGAGTGCTCGGCGGCGGGTGGATTGAGTGAGGAAAGAAGTATTTAGGTGAGTAAGTGTTTATGTGAGTAAGTAAATGCGAGAGTGGCGACGTCGCATCCATCACTAGCCCTGGGCAAGCTTGCCCAGGGCTATTTCGCAAGATCAAGCAGCTTGTCCGCTAATCCCACACCTCCTCACTTAAACACCTACTCACCCACTCACCTTCCACTCACAAATTCATATACGGATTCGACTCCGCTTCTTCCTGCAGCTGTCGCTGGCTCTCTGCAAACTTGCACCCCGCATGCCCTGCCACGGCGACGAGCGGCAATAAGCAGAGCACGGACCGCAGTACGATCCGCCCCCGCTCGCTCGCAGGCTTGCCAGGAAGCCGCGACGACGCCAAGGCGATCGCGATCCACAGCCCAGCGGCATGCAGCGGTTTGAGATCCGAGATCAAGGTAGCAAGCATCAACAGCGAGCCGGAGAGGAGAACGATCGGGCCAGCCGCATATTCCGGCCCCACGTTCGCGCGGCACGCGAGCGCGGCAAAGAAACAGCCGCCAACCGAGGCAGCGACAATGCCGATCACGTAGGCGTAGACAAACGATCCGCTCATCCCCGCCACGGCAGCCGCGCAGGAGAGAGCCACTGCAACGAGAAACCCGCGAGTTCGCGGCTGATCGCTCGGTTCGTTCGCTTCCCACAACCGCCAGACCAGCAGCATCGCCGCTGCCACAGCGCCGAGAATCAAGATCGCTTCGCCGACGCTCCACGCCTGCGTCATGAAGCCAGTCGCACGGTCCGCAGCGCTCGGCAGATACTTGCTCCGCCACATCAACCACAGAGGCACGCCGGCCACGAGCGGCACGATCAAGAGCCAACGCCAGCCGCGGCGTTCGCCGAGAAAAGGTGCGACGATGGCTGGAATGGCCGCCGCGAACGCCAACATCCAAGTCCACTCGTGCGCATCGTGCGGCGAGCCAAGTTTCTTCAGCGCCGCAGCGACGCCGACAGTGCCCGCTTCGAGCGCGATCGTCCCGCTGAGGTAGCCGACGATCACGCCCACCGGCCACGCGACCGACGCTCGTCGCGAGGCGACCCACGCAAACGCGAACGCCGCCAATGCGGCGATCATCGGCACGATGCCGCCCAGCAAAAACTCTTTCAACCCGGGCATGTCGACCCAATCAATTCGAAGAAAGCCGTAGGTCAGACGCGAACGCCTGACCTACGGCATCGTGAGAATGCAAACGCAACTCGGCGGGGCTGTCGGACTGGGAGCCCCACCGACGCCCGCCTACTTGCGCGAGCCTTCGAGGCTGATGGTCACCGCGACTTCGTCGCCGATGTGCGGAACCATCTTCGTCATGCCCCATTCGCTGCGGTTGAGCTTCGTTTGGCAGTTGAAGCCGGTGTGGAAGCCTTGGCCGGTCGGGCCGGGGCCTTCGCCGAGCTTCTGCAGGTTGAGCGTCACCGGCTTCGTGACGCCGTGCATCGTGAGCTCGCCGCTAACGACGTAGATCGTCGCATCGTCCTTTTTCTCGACGACGACCTTGTTGCTCTTAAAGCTGATGACGGGGAACTCGCCCGTGTTCAGGAAGTCGGGACCGCGCAGGTGGTCGTCGCGCTTCGCATCGTTGGTGTCGATGCTCGCAGCGTCGATTGCAAGGGTGAACGACGCGGCGTCTGGCTTCGCTGGGTCAAGCGTGAATTCGCCGCTCACTTTGTTAAAGCGGCCGTAGGTGAAGCTGTAGCCGAGATGGCTGATGCCGAAGATGACCGAGGTGTGCGAGGGATCGACGGTGAATTCGTCGGCGCGGAGGGGGCTGTGGAGGGAACCAATTGCCAACACAAAGGCGAGGGCAAGCTTGGCGGTGCGGGACATCAAAGACTCTCCTACTGGTTCAGCGTGATAGGCTGCCGCGGGGGCAGACGCCGTCATTCTAGGCGCCTGCCGAGGAATGGAAACTTCCGCACTGGCACTAAAAGCGTCCGAGACTCCAAATCTCAAGGATCGACGCCATCGGCAAGTCCATGCCCTGCGAGGGCTTAAGAGAATTGCGAATGAACCGGCAAGTGTTCTCACCGCTCAGCGAATCGCCTATGATGGCGGCGAGGTTTCATACTTCCACAGTCCAGTAACGCGATGCGGTCGACCATGACTTTTGCACCTTTCACGCTTGCGGACCTCGAACCCACGCAAATGGGGCTAATCGCCTTCATCATTTTCATCGCCATTGTTGCACTGGTGATGATGGCGGTCATGTTCAACTTCGGGGGACTGTGGCTCCGCGCGTACACGTCCAATGCGCGGGTGAGCTTCTTCGAACTGATCGGCATGAAGCTGCGGCAGGTGAATGCCGGCACCATCGTCGACGCGAAGATCATGGCGATGCAGGCCGGCGTCGGCACCGATCCGGAAACAGGCATCACCACCAAGCGGCTAGAAGCCCACTACCTCGCCGGCGGCGACGTGCCGCGGGTCATCAACGCGATCATCGCCGCCCAGCGGGCCGACATCGACCTCGACTTCGACCGCGCCGCGGCGATCGACCTCGCCGGCCGCGACGTGCTCGACGCGGTGCGGACGAGCGTCTATCCAAAGGTGATCGACTGCCCAGATCCCGCGAAGTCACCGCGGACGACGCTGAGCGCGGTCGCCCGCAACGGCGTCGAGTTGAAGATTCGCGCCCGCGTGACCGTGCGGACGAATCTCGCCCAACTCATCGGCGGAGCGACCGAAGATACGATCATCGCCCGCGTCGGCGAAGGCATCATCACGTCTATTGGCTCCGCGGCGACGCACCTCGAAGTGATGGAGAACCCTGACCGCATTTCGAAGGCGGTGCTGCAGCGCGGCCTCGACGCCCACACGGCGTTCGAAATCGTCTCGATCGACATCGCCGACATCGACGTCGGCGAGAACATCGGCGCCCGCCTGCAGGCCGATCAGGCCGAGGCCGACACGCGAATGGCTCAAGCGTTCGCTGAACAACGGCGGGCCAACGCGATTGCTCTAGAGCAGGAAATGAAGGCCCAAGTCGCGGCTAATCGCGCCGGCGTGCTGCTCGCTCAGGCCGAAGTGCCGCTAGCGATGTCCGACGCCTTCCGCCAAGGAAATCTGGAACGGACCGCGGCGAACGGCTCCCGCTAACGCCGCGTCTCCTTTGTTCGCAGCGCGCTACTTTCCGTTCGCATGGAGCGCGTAATCGAACAAAATTTTCTCGATGCTCATCGGCTCGCCTGCCGGCTGCGGCGGCAATTCCTTGGCGAGCTTCCACGCTTCGCCGTCGTAGACCATCGGGAATTCAGCGGTTTCGATCTGCTGCGTGTCGGACATCGTGAACGGCTTCGCAGCGCCTTCCGCCAATTCCTCATTGGCCGCCTTGGCCGCTTCCTCGAGCTTCCTCTTTGCCGCCGCATTCAAGGTGACCGGCGCGAGGGCGCGTTTCGTCTCGATAAAGATAATCGCTTCCCGCGGCTCCGAACCATCTTCGGGCGTAATCAGCTTCGAGTACGCGCGGCGCTCCGAGATAACGCCGGAACCGCCGGCCGCTTCGGCCGACTCGAGCGCGTCGTCGAACCGCTGCATGATGCGCGCCAGCTTCCCCTCGGCGGTGTTGCTGGCAGGCAACACGGGGACGGCGGGGAGCTTCTTGGCGGGCCGTTCGCAGCCGACGAACGACAACGCCATCGCGAGCATGAGAGCCCAACCAACCGTTCGCCGACTCCAGCGAGCGGCCACCGAGCTTGCGCGACAACCAGCCGAATCCATCGCTTCAGTTCCTAATCACACGCAGGTCTGATCGACACGCGCGCTTCGCTGGAACTCCAGGAGGGCATCGATCTCTTTGCTCGAACGTCGTGCTAGTCGAATCGACCCGGCAGAGTCGCCGACTTCAGTCTCTTAGAGACCGTTGAAAGGATCGTCTTCAGCCGCAGCATCTTCCGTTTTGGCTTCGTCGGCCGGCTTCTCTTCGGTCGCGTCCGCCGATTCCTCGGCGGGGGCTTCGTCAGCGGCCGGTTCTTCGGCGGCTGGCTCGTCCGTCGCCGCATCGGCGAAGGGATCGTCGCTCGCCGCGTCTGCAGCGGGGGCGTCGCTCTCGGCAGCGGGCTTTTCGCCTTCCGCAGGAGCGGCGTCGGCAGCCGGCTCTGTGGCGAACGGATCCGACTCCTCGGCAGGAGCGGCGCCATCGCCGAATGGATCGGCCTCAGCCGCATCGGCAGCCGGGGCTTCTTCAGCCGGGGCAGCATCAGCCGGAGCGGCGGGCTCCGACGTTGGTTCGCCAAACGGATCCGATTCTCCAGCAGGCGCCTCAGCCGGAGCGGCGGAACCAAACGGATCGTCTTCTGCCGCCTCGGCCGGAGCCGATTCCGCAGGAGCCGCATCGGCCGGGGTTGAATCAGCCGGGGCCGCATCGGCGGGAGCGGCCGGCTCTGTCGTCGGTTCGCCGAACGGATCGGTCTCGGCAGCCGGAGCAGCCGGTTCGGCCTCGGTCGCCGCGGGGGCATCCGTAGCGGCTGATTCGCCGAAGATATCGTCTTCCGCTGCCGGAGCCGTGGGCTCGGCTTCTGTCGCGGCAGGGGCCTCAGTCGCGGTCGGTTCGCCGAAGGGGTCAGCTTCTGCAGCCGGAGCCGCATCGCCTGGCGCCGCTTCCGCAGGCTCGGCCGCTTCCTCAGCTGGCGTCTCCGTGGGCGTTTCGCCAAAGATGTCGGCCTCGGCGGCTGGCGCTTCAGCGGCCGGTTCGGCGGCTTCCGCAGCCGGCGCTTCAGCCGCGCCCGGGGCTTCGTCGGCAGGCACGCCGAGCGCCGGTTCCGCAGCGAAGGGATCTTCTTGCGCCTGAACGTCGCCGTCTTCGGCGGTCTCTTCTTGGAATAGTCCGCCGGTCGCTTGGGCAGCGTCCGCTTCCGTCGCCATGTCAGCGTCGACCGGCTCGGCAGCTTGGCCGGCTGGAACCAGTTCCGCGCTCGATTCGGTGCTGAAGGCATCCGCCTCAGCCGCGGTCTCGGCCTTCGTTTCCGCGGCAGCTTCGACATCGCCGGTCGCGGCAGCGGCCGGTTCGTCGAACAAGCCGTCGGCTACCTCCGAGGAGGTAACTGCCGGAACCTCGGCCGCTGCCTTTTCCGCAGCGGCTTCAGCGGGCGCCTCGGCGCCAAATGGATCGGCTTCCTCGGCGGGCGCGACGGCGGCTTCCGCAGGGGCCGTCGCCGGGGCTTCGAGCACCGGTTCGCTGGCCGGCTCGGCGCCGAACAAATCGTCGGCAGCCTCGGCGGCGGGAGCGGCGGGTTCGCTCGCATGCATCGCGGGCTCGGTCGTCGATTCCGCGAACGGATCGGGCGTCGTCGCAGGCGCCGCTGCCTCAGCCGGAACGGCCGGCGTCGCCGAGACGGCCGGAGTTTCAGCAGGAGCGCTAAACGGATCGGTCTCAGCCGGCGCCGCTGCAGGAGCGGCCGGTTCGGCGGCCAGCGTCGGTTGCGGGGTTGGCGGCGTCACGGCAGGCGTAGCAACTGCCGGCGGCGAAACAGCCGGCACGGCAACCGTGGCGGCAGGCGCCGCTGGCGGCGCGGCAAGCTTGCTCAGGTCGGCCGGCGTCTCGGTGCGCAGCACCTGTTGCTCGCGGCTCTTCAGTTGCTCGTAGCGAGTTTGCGTGAGCGCGTGATTCTGCTGAGCTTGATTGATGCGAGCGCTACGACGGTACTTCTCGACAAGCTGCCGATTGGAGCCCTGAATGCGGCTCAGCGCCTGGCCAATCGTGTACGTCGCGCCCGGATCGCGAGCTTCGTAGGCGGCACCCGTTGCGAGGTCTTGCTTCGCGTCGTCCTCACGTCCCGACCGCAGGCGAGCCAGGGCTCGGTAGTAGTAAACACGCGGGTCGGTCGAACCGGCGTCGATGACCTGCGAGAACTGATCGTCCGCCAGCCAAACCTGCCCGCCGAAGTAGTTGTGGACGCCCCGACCGTAGATTTCGGTCAACTCCGGCGAATCCTGAGCAACAGCGGTCCCGCCTGACAGCAAGGCGACCAGCAGGGCGACGGCCGGCGCAGGAATAAAACGACGAAACGGGCTGACAAGACGACGCAACATGCTTGGAACTCCGCCCCGCGGGGCTGACCGATTGAATCCGGAAAGATGCGGCAAATCGGCAGAAATCCTCGCTGCCTCGACTGCCAAACGTTCGACCGTAGGTTACCGGAGTGAGCGTCCCAGCATGGCTCCAAGTTCGCATCTTAACGACGGCGATGCGGCCAAACAACGATTCGGGTGCAAACAGGGGGCCATTTACGGCAAGCGGCGGCTGTTTTGCCGTCAGAACCGGCAAAACAGCCGCCGCGGTGGGCTGCCAATCGGGCGGAAACTGGCCTACTGCACCTGCGCGGTGGCGCCAGCTTCAGCCCCTTGCTCGATCTGCTTGGTGAACGCCTCCAAATCAGCCTTTTCGAGGTCGGACACCGCGTCGGGACCGATCCCCCGGGCCTTGGCCTCTTTCCAGGCCGCGGCGGCGCCGTCGGCGTCGCCGGCGCCCAACAGGGCGGCGGCCAGGTGGTAATATTTGCTCGCCGTGGCGTTCATCTTCACGGCAAGCTTCATATCTTCCACCGCGGGGCCGTATTGCTGTTGCTGGAGATACACCAGAGCTCGCGTGTCGAGGACGTCGGACAGCGGGCCGATGAGATCCATCGCTTCATTCACCGAGTTGAGCGCCAGTTCAAGATCAGCCGGAACGTTGCTCTTTTGGGCGAGAATAAACGCCAAGTTGTTGAGCGCCGTGGCGCGCACGAGCGCGGGAACGTCGTCTCTGGCGAGCAGCTTCTTGTAGGCGGCGATGCTCTCGTCGAACTTCTCCTGAACTTCAAACATTTCCGCTTCGAGGATCAAACGCTTTGCAGCTTCCGGATCGTCACGAAGGCCGGCGCGAATGATTCGTTCGACTGCGGCGTCGAGTTTCTCGGGCGATTCGCTCCGACGACTCCGGAGCACTTCGACGGCAATACGCATCGCGTCGTCCATATCCTGCGACGACTGGGCGAGGACGCCCGCCATGCCTTCATCGAGGTTGCCGTAAAGAGCCGTTAGACGCGCCATCTCCAAACCGGCGTCAGAAGCGCGGCGGGCGTACTCTTGGAAGAGCTTGAGAGCGTACTCATGGTCGCCCACGCCGTCAGCCGTTCTTGCAAGGCTGGCGACGTACTTCACCTGCTCTTCGGTAAGCCGGGTGAGATCCGGCGTCATCGCCGTCAGCATCCGTCGAACTTCGTCTTTATCGCCTTTTTCAGACGCTAAACGCAAACGGAGCTCATTCACCCCCGCGGCCGTGCCAGGCAGGCCTTCCAGACGAGTGATGCGGAGTGCAGCATCGTCAAATTTTTTCTGCCCGATCAACATCGAGGCATACGCGGTTTGCAGTCGCGGATCATTCGGAAACTTGCCGATCGAATCGAGCATTTGCTTCTGGGCCGCATCCCATTCGCCCAACTCGTACAGCAGATGCCCAAGTTGCAGCTCGCGCTCGGGCGTCAATCCGCCGCGCATCTGCTTAACCTTCTGCAGCGTGTCGACCGCCCGTTGGCGCGAAACCGGGTCGGCGCGCAACGAGAGTAGATCGACGAGCTGATCGAGATCTTCGGGCGTGGCGTTTTTCCCTTCCACGGCCGCCGCGAGCAACTGCTCCGCCTTTGCGGAGTCTTTGAGTTCGCCGCTCGTCGCGAGCAATTGAGCCGCCTGACGGCGCGCCCACGGACCGCTCGGATCGTTGGCTTCAAGCTTGCCGTCGTAGGAGGCTTTCAGCAGTTTGTTGATCTGAACGGCGGCCTTCCCGCGGTTGGCGGCATTGGCACTCATCCACTGCAAGTAGAATTCGGCCATGCGACGCGCTACCTGCGGCTCGTCTTCACGTCCGGCATAGGTCGTCAGATAGATATCCTCCGCCTCTTGCCAACGAGACTGGAGCTCGTAGTAGCGCCCCGTGAGCAGCGGCAAGTATTCGTCGTCGAGCGCCAGGAACGCTTCGCGCAACGTCTTCTCCACGTTGTCGTACTGCTTCAGTTCACGGTACAGGCTGACCAGTCGCGTCCAGGCATCGGGATCCTCGGGATTGATCTCGATCGCCTTCTTCATCGCCTTTTCAGCGGCGTCCGACTTATCGGCGCGGACGGCGATCCCTGCAAACCAGGATTGCACGGCGGCGTCTTCCGGCTTCGACTCGGCAACCTTCTGCGCCTCGGCAAACGCCAACTCGCTTTCGCCGACATTCGCCAGAATATCCGCGGCCGTCGTCCCCAAGACGCCCGACCACGCCGAGCTCGGGAGGCGATCCATTCGCTGCCGCGCTTCTTGGACGCGGCCGCGCTCGGCCAACAGGCGAATCTGCAACGCCAAGGCGTTGAGGTTCGTGCCGCCGAGTTCGAACGCCTTCTCGAAGTCTTTCAATGCTTGATCTGGGTTGCTGTCGAGCAGCAGCGCCAACTGCCCCTTCACCACGTACAAATCGGCCCAGGTGGGTCGCTGCTTGATCGCCGCATCGAGCATGCGGCGAGCTTCGGCGACCTCTTCCTTCGAAGCGGTCCCGGCTTCGAGCCCCGAGAGACGGCGTTTGACTTCGGAAAGGACGTATACCGGATCGCTCTTGCTCTTCACGATCTCAAGAATCTTCTCTTGCGCGGCCTGCATGCCAGGATCGTCGCGTTGCTTAAGGGCGAGATCGAACAACGCATTCCGCGTCGGCAAATTGTTCGGCGACAGAGCGACCGCTTGCTCCAGGCAGCGGCGCGCTTCGGCGATATCGCCCAGCTGCTCGAACCGGGCAGCGACGGCCGACCAAACCAATGCCTTTTGAGCATCCTCGAAGTCGTCCATCCCTTGCGTGGCGGCATTCAGCTGGGCAGGCAGCTGCGGATCACGAATCGCGGCGAGAAGCTCGACTCGCAGCGTCCGGAAAGCGGCGGAATCCTTACCCTTCTTGACGATGCTGTCGAGCAGTTCGAGCGCCTTCGCCGGACCGCTGTCCGGTTCTTGCGCCAACAATCGAATGGCTTGAACCTGAACGGTAGGATCTTTCGGATCGATGGCGTACGCTTGCTTGATCGCGTCGCGCGCCTGCGTGAACAAGGTTTTCTGCTCGGCTGGATTCTTCTCTTCGACCGCCCGCATCGCCAACATCTGGCCGCGCAACAGCGCCTTGCGAGAAGCGGCCCACGAGGTGGGCACGACTCGCTGCGACGCTTGTTCGTCAATGTAATCGTCGATCTTCGCCGTCAGCGAGCCCCAGTCCTGCTCTCCCTTCGGCTTGGCAAGCATCTCCTTAATCTCGCGATCAAGTTCGAGCATGCCCTCTTCGGGCTGTTCAATGTTCATCATCGCCAGGATTTGTTCGCGGCCCGCTTTGGCCTGCGGCAACTCCGGATTGATGTCGAGAGCCGCCTTGTATGCTTCGAGCGCTAGGTCGAACTGACCGAGTTGCGTGTGACAGAAGCCCTGGATTGCCGCCGCGAGGGCCTGCAATTCAGAGAAGCCGAGCAGCCGCGGACGGACGTCTTGCAGTTGCTTGGCGGCGTCGGCCCACTTCTCGTCGACGGCGGCCAGACGGGCTTCGTGGAAGTCGGCGACGGCGTTGACGCGAGCGTCGTTGAGAGACCGCAACTCGGCGATCTCTTTCTTCACCCCGTCAAAATCCTTCCGGGTAATCAAGATTTCCATCTTGATGTTCGCTAGGCCGAGCGCGGCAGGAATGCCGAGCCGATTGTAGTTCGATTTCAGCGGGAACGCGGCGATCCCTTTGTCGACGATCTTCAGCGCATCATCCGGTTTCTCGCGGAACGTTTCGATCCGCGCGGCGCGTTCGAAAAAGTCGATCCGGTCCGGGTACTTCTCCATCCCTTGGGCGTAAAACTTCGCCGCTTCGTCTAAATGCTTCTTCGCCTCGGTGCGTTGTTTCTCGGCGTCGTCGCCCTTAGCGTCGGCAAACGCTTGTTGGAAATCCGCGATGGCTTCGGCGCCCTTCGCGTTCAACACTGCCGCATCCTCCGGCTTGAGGGCGAACGCCTTGTCGAGCGCGGCGCGGGCCTCGTCGTTCTTTCCCGTTGACTTGTAAAAGCTGTATTGCGTCACAAACGCGTCAGCCGACTCGGGGTTGGCAGTCACCATCTGCTCGATAACGCGCGAGGCGAGTTCCGGTTTCTGGTCGTTCAAATAGGCCGCCAGCATTAAGTAGGTCCGCGGATCGTGCGGCGCCTTGGCCTTCGCGACGTCGAATTTATCTTCTTGCGGGTCGTAGCCGATGAGTTCGTTGGCGACGCGCGCCCCCTCGCCCTGCTTTTGCGTTTGGAACAAGCCCTGCACCTTAAGCGTCAACAGCTCGGGGTCGTCGCTATTCGTTAACAGCAATTCGTTGATATTGCCGAGGGCCAGGTCAAACGACCCGAACATCGTCTGCAAATCAATCAACTTGCGGCGAAGCTTCGCACTGCCGGCGCGCACGGCTTCGGATTCTGACACGGACGTCTCACGGACGATCTCGCCCAGTCGGCCGTACCCTTTGGCGCGCACCTCCATCTCGAGCCCGTCGGTCTCGACCGCCTTCGCGGCGAGTTCGCCGAAGCTGAGCAAGGCTTCGTCGTCATCCGTCCGCAATTGGACGTACTGCTGCAAACTGTCAAATGCCGCTTCGATGTCGCCGGAGGCCTCCGCGGCTTCGGCCTTGGCCAAGAGCCGATCGGCATTTTTGTTGATCTGATATCGCCACAGGAAGTGGACGCCGATGGTCCCAAGGATGCCCCCGACGACCAGAATGATGAGCAGAACGTAGTTGACGCGATAGCGTTGCATGTCGTATTCGCTGCGTAAGTTGGCGAAGGAAATCTCTGTTCAGTCGAGTGTGCGGGTTCGATGCGAGGGCGCTCAGCGGCGTTTTTCAGCCGCGACGCCAATCACCGAAGCCCATTCACCGAAGTCGTTAGGAACCGCGCCTTGGAAGGTCCGCAAAGCGCCGCTGATGAGAGCGAGAAAAGACGCTGATCGAACGGTTCCTCAACGTGGCCTTAGGGCCTGTCAGGACAGGAGTTAAGTTCATCGTATCCCCGGGGGGGGACGTGTCAACGATGCCGCGGACGGCACATCCGGCACAGTCGTTTCGCCCCTCTCCAGGGCCCCCAATCTGACGCTACGACGGCCCTGAAATGGGTACGAACCGACCCGCCACGCCGTTCGGCGGGAGGCGTCAATTGACCAGTTTGACCCTCCCCAGGAGGGCGCCGATACTTGAAATGTCCTCCGCGACGCTGGCCATGCCTCGCAAATCGGGCCCAGCGATAGCGTTCACAAATCCTTCATACACCTTCTCACGCCGCTCCGCCGCTCGAGGCGGCCCCCTATGCCTTCATCTGTTCCTTCGGTCGAGACTGTCTTCACCGCTCGGCAGATCACGAAGGTGTATCACATGGGCGAGGTCGACGTGCACGCACTCCGCGGCGTCGACCTGGAACTCTTTGCCGGCGAGTTCGTCGTGCTGCTCGGCCCCTCGGGTTCGGGCAAGAGCACGCTGCTGAACATCCTGGGCGGGCTCGACGTCCCCAGCGGCGGGGAGGTTTTTTACCGCGATCGCCAACTCACGGAGTTCGACGACGCCGCGCTGACGCGGTACCGCCGCGACCATGTCGGATTCGTCTTCCAGTTCTACAACCTGATCCCCAGCCTCACGGCCCGCGAGAACGTCAGCCTGATCACCGAAATCGCCCGTAACCCGATGAGCCCCGTCGAGGCGCTCGAATTGGTCGATCTTGGCAAGCGGCTCGACCACTTCCCGGCGCAGATGTCGGGCGGTGAGCAGCAGCGGGTGGCGATCGCTCGCGCCGTCGCCAAACGCCCCGACGTGCTGCTGTGCGACGAACCGACCGGCGCCCTCGACGTCCGCACCGGCGTGCTGGTGCTGGAGGCGATCCAGAAAATCAACGCAGAATTGAAAACGACCACCGCGGTGATCACGCACAACGCCGTCATCGCGGAAATGGCAGACCGCGTGATCCACCTCTCCGGCGGCGAGATTACGGGCGTTGAAATGAACTCTCGCAAACGACCAGCTTCGGAATTGAATTGGTGAATGTGTCAGTTGTCAGTGGTCCGTTGTCAGTTGCTAATACAAGCCACCGGCTCCGCCGGTGGACGAAGTGCTCGCTAGCCTTGCTCCAGCCGCGTCCACCGGCGGAGCCGGTGGCTTTAATGTTCGCTCGACCTTCCACTCTCACGCATTTAGCAACTGACAACTGACGACAGACCACTGACAGCCCCCGCAAACCTCGCCTTGTATAACCCCCGTTGCCAAATGCTAATCCCCCCGCTAGATCGCAAAATGTTTCGCGACCTGTGGCACATGCGCGGGCTGGCGGCGGCGATTTCGGTGGTGATGGGTTGCGGCATCGCGCTCTTTATTCTGTCGCGGAGCATGCTCCATTCGCTCGAGCTGACGCAACAGACCTATTACGACCGCTACAACTTCGCCGACGTCTTTGCCTCGATCAAACGGGCGCCCGACGAGATCATCCATCGCATCGAGCGCATCCCCGGCGTTGCGACCGCCGAGCGGCGGATCGTCGTCCCGGTCAACCTGTCGGTGCCAGGACTCGACGAACCAGCCTCAGGCCGGCTCATCTCCGTGCCAGACGTCGGCCGCCCGCGGCTCAATCAGCTCTTCCTCCGCCGCGGCCGCTGGCTGACTCCCCGCAGCGACGACGAAGCCCTCGCCAGCGAAGCGTTCGTCGACGCCAACCGCATGGAAGTCGGCGACCGCTTCTCCGCCGTTATCAACGGCCGGATGAAGGAATTGAAGATCGTCGGCGTCGTCCTCTCGCCCGAGTACATCTATGAGATCAAACCAGGCGGCATCGTGCCGGACAACCGCCACTTCGGCGTCTTCTGGATGAACGAAGAGGCGTTGCAACTCGCCTACGACATGGATGGCGCGTTCAACGACCTTGCCATCAAGCTTATGCGGGGCGCCAACCCCGAGGACGTCATCCAGCGGGTCGACAATCTGATCGAACCGTACGGCGGCCTGGGGGCGTTCGATCGCCGCGATCAGCTCTCGCATCAGTTTGTCGACAACGAGATCGAGCAAAACCGCAACATGGGGCTCTTCGCCCCTTCGATCTTCCTGGGCGTTTCAGCGTTTTTGATCAACGTTGTCATGTCGCGCACGATCAACAGTCAGCGCGAGCAGATCGCGGCGCTCAAGGCGTTCGGCTACTCGAACTTTGAGGTCGGTTGGCACTACATCAAGTCAGTGCTGCTCATTGCGGCGCTTGCCCTTGCGATCGGCATCCCGGCCGGGGCTTGGTTCGGCTGGCTGGTGACGGGGATGTACGCGCGGCTGTTTCACTTCCCGGTGTTTCTATTCCGCATCTATCCCTCGGTACTGGTCGCCGCGGCGCTGGTCGCGGCGTCGGCCGCGGTTGTCGGCGCGTTGGGCTCGGTGCTGCGCGCCGTCCGGCTGCCCCCCGCCGAGGCGATGCGTCCGGAACCTCCCGCTGGCTTCGGGCCGACGATTCTCGAACGCCTTGGCGTCGGCCGCTACGTGCCGCCGATCGCGCTGATGGTCGTCCGCCAGTTGGAACGCCACCCCGTCAAAACCGGCCTCTCGACGCTCGCGATCTCGCTCGCCGTCACTGTGCTGGTGATCGGCAACTTCTTTCAAGACTCCATCGACTACATGATGAACGCCCAATTCCATTGGGTGCAGCGGTTCGACGTCTCGATTGCCACTTCGGACCCCGTCAGCGACCGGGCGCTCTACGAGCTCGCCAGCATGCCGGGGGTAATGCACTGCGAACCGACGCGCACCGTTTCCGCTCGTTTGCGCGCCGGCCCGCGTAACCGCCGCGTCGGCGTTCGCGGCATCGAACCAGACAGCACGCTCTACGGCCTAGTGAACATGGATGGCCATGAAGCGACGCTGCCGCCGCACGGCCTGCTCGTGTCGCAAAAGCTGGCCGAGGTGCTCGACGTGAAGGTCGGCGATTGGGTGGAGCTCGAAGTCCTCACCGACGAGCGTCCCCACCGGCGGGTGATGATCGCGGCGACGATCAAAGATTTCGTGGGCCTGAGCGCTTACATGGATCTCGCGGAACTGCGGCAAATCATGTTGGAAGGGCCAGTGATCAACGGCGTGAATATGGAAGTCGACCCCGCGTACCAGGACGCCTTATACCGCGATTTGAAGGAAACCCCCGCCGTCGCCACCGTAATGGTCAAGCAACATTCGATCGACAGCTTCAACGATACGATCGCCAAGAACCTCGGCGTGATGAAGCGGATCAACCTTATTTTCGCCTGTATCATTGCGGCGGGGGTAGTCTATAACAGTGCCCGCATCTCGCTCGCCGAGCGGAGCCGCGAGCTCGCCACGCTGCGCGTCATCGGCTTCACGCGGCAGGAGATCTCGTCGATTCTGCTCGGCGAGCTGGCGATCGTGACGCTGCTGGCAATCCCCGTCGGCCTCGGTCTTGGCACGTTCTTCGCGTGGTGGATGTGCACCGCGTTCGACCAGGAGCTCTTTCGCTTCCCAATGGTGGTGAGCAACCGGACGTACGCCTGGGCGTCGCTCGTGGTGATCGCCGCGTCGGCGCTCTCGGGCTTGCTGGTGCGGCGAAACCTTGACCACCTCGATCTGGTCGCAGTCCTGAAATCTCGCGAGTAGGCAAGCTAAGCTGTAGTCATGAAATCTTTGGTTCGCCGGATCCTGCTGATTGGGTTCGTCGCCGCGGTTGTCGCGGCGATTATCCTTGGCCTGCGCCCGGCGCCAGTGGAGGCGGACTTGGCCAAAGTCGTCCGCGGCGAGATTCGCGAAACCGTCGACCAGGATGGTAAGACGCGGCTGCGGGAACGCTACACCGTCTCGGCGCCACTGGCCGGGCGATTGCTGCGGATCGAACTCGACCCAGGCGACGAGGTCGCTGCCGGCGAAACGCTGGTCGCCAGCATCGAGCCGCGCGACCCCGAGTTGCTCGACGCCCGAGCGCTGCTGCAGGCCGAGGCGAACGTCAAAGCGGCCGAGGCGAAGCTCGCCCGCGCGACGCCGCTCCTCGACGAAGCGACGGCCAACCTGGAGTTCGCCGAGGCCGACATGCGGCGGGCGCGAGCGGCGCAGCGCGAGAGCGTCGGCGCGATCACGCAGAATGAGCTGGAAAACAAAGAGATGTTCCGCCGCACTCGCGCGGCGCTCGTCCGTTCCGCGCAGCATTCACAGGAAATCGCTCAGTTCGAACTCGATCAGGCTCGCGCCGCGCTGCTACGCTCGCGCCCGCCCGAGAAACCCGCGAAGCCTGAAGCTGGCGAAGAGCAGGAAAGAGCCCCCTATCCCCAACAAGATCCGCAGTGGCACTTCAACATCCTCTCGCCGATCAACGGGCGCGTCCTGCGGGTGTTTAAGGAGAGCGAAGCCGTCGTCGCGGCCGGCGAGCCGTTGCTCGAGATCGGCGATCCGCACGACCTCGAAATTGAAATCGACGTTCTCTCTCGCGATGCGGTGAAAGTTCGCCCCGGCGCCACCGTCGTGCTCGAAGAGTGGGGCGGCGATCGGCCGCTCCATGGCGAGGTGCGGCTGGTAGAGCCCTCAGGCTTCACGAAGATCTCCACGCTCGGCGTCGAGGAACAGCGCGTCAACGTGATCGTCGACCTGATCGATCCCCCCCAACAGCGCGACGATCTGGGCGACGGGTTTCGCGTCGAAGCCCGGATTGTGATCGCCGAGGCGGACGATGTGCTGAAAATCCCTTCGAGCGCCCTGTTCCGCGTCGGCGACGACTGGGCGACCTTCCGCGTCGAGAACGGAGTCGCCCGCCAGCAAACGGTGAAGCTCGGCCTGGAAAACGGGCTAGAGGCCGAGATCCGCGGAGGATTGGCCGAAGGGGACGTCGTCGTGATGCACCCCGGCGATAACGTCGTCGACGGCCGGGCCGTGAAGCCGCGATAGTCGTTGACATCCGTCCTCAAACCCTGAAGATGGCACGCATGGCCGGTACAACTCAGCCGCTGGTCGGCGTCATTATGGGGAGCAAAAGTGACTGGGAAACGATGCGCGCCGCGGCCGACGTGCTTGCCGAGTTCGGCGTGCCGCACGAAAGTGAAATCGTGTCGGCCCACCGCACCCCGCAGCGGATGGCTGCCTACGCGGCCGAAGCCGAGGGACGCGGCCTCGAGGTAATCATCGCCGGCGCCGGCGGAGCAGCCCATCTGCCCGGCATGGTCGCCTCGCAAACGGTGCTGCCAGTCCTCGGCGTGCCGGTGCAGAGCAAGGCGCTCAACGGCATGGACTCGCTGCTCTCCATCGTGCAAATGCCCGGCGGTATCCCGGTGGGGACGCTCGCGATTGGCGCCGCAGGGGCTCGCAACGCAGGCTTGCTCGCCGTTCGCATTCTCGCCGGCAGCCGACCGGAACTGCGGAAGAAACTGCACGAGTTCCACCAGCGGCAGACCGCAGACGTTCGCAGCCAAACGTTGGACTAAGGATATTGCTATGGCGGCTTCTGCTGCGACGAATCCCGCCGCCGCTCCCATTCTTCCTGGCGCCACGCTCGGCGTGCTCGGCAGCGGGCAACTTGGCAAGATGTTCGCCATGGCCGCCGCGCGGCTCGGCTATCGCGTCCACGTCTACGCCCCCGAACATGACGCCCCCGCGGCCGACGTCGCCTATCGGCAAACGGTCGGTTCGTTCGACGATGAGGCGGCGGTGGCGGAGTTCGCCCAGTCGGTCGACGTGGTGACGCTAGAGTTCGAGAACATCTCGGCAGCGGCGATCGAGACGGCCGCCAAGTTCGCTCCCGTCCGGCCTGGCGGCCGCGTCCTCCACACCACGCAAGAACGGCTCCGCGAGAAGGGCTTTCTCCGCGCGGCGGGCATCCCGTGCACGCCATTTGCCGAGGCGACTACCAAGGAACAGCTCACCGCGGCCCTCGCGGAACTCGGCCTCCCCGCCGTGCTGAAGACCGCCGCCTGGGGCTACGACGGCAAGGGGCAGGCGCTCGTCCGCAGCGCGTCCGAAGCGGAAGCAGCCCACGCCGCGCTCAACAGCGCCGCCGCGATCCTCGAAGGCTGGGTCGACTTTGAGTGCGAAGTCTCGATGCTTGCGGCTCGTTCGGCCAATGGCGAAGAAGCCTTCTTCGGGCCGATCGCCAATGATCACGCTCACCACATTCTCGACGTCTCTGTCTATCCGCAACCGCGGGTCGCCCGGCTGTTCGAGGACGCCAGCAAGATCGCTCAGGCGGTCGTGCGGGAGCTCGACGTTGTGGGCCTATTGTGCGTTGAGTTCTTCCTCACGCGCGACGGCCGGCTGCTGGTGAACGAGATCGCTCCGCGGCCGCACAACTCGGGGCACCTCACGATCGACGCCTGCAATTGCTCGCAGTTCGAACAGCAGGTGCGGGCCGTCTGCGGTCTGCCGTTGGGGTCGTTCGAGACGATCGTTCCTGCCGCCGCGATGGCCAACCTGCTGGGTGATGTTTGGTCGAACGGCGAGCCGCGGTGGGAAAAAGTGCTGGCCGATCCGCAGCTGCGGCTGCATTTGTACGGCAAGGCCGAGGCTCGGCCGGGGCGGAAGATGGGGCACCTCACGGCAATTGCCGGTTCCGCGGAGGAAGCAGTGGCGCTGGTTCGCGAGGGGCGCGAGGCGCTCATGGGCCGCTAAGCCGCGAGCGACTGTTGTGCGTAGAATGTAGCTATGCCTCGCCGACCATTCTTACTGCTGTCGCTCGTCGTTCTGCTCGCTGCCGTGGTGCAAGCCGGGGTGGGAGCGTTCTCTTCGCAGCCTGCGGCGGGTGATGCCAAGGCAAAGGCCTGCAGTGCTTGCGGACCGCTTGGCGACTTCTGCGAACTGAAGTAGCCGCGGCTACTCGGCTAAACGCAATTCGGCCCAGCAGCTGGGGTCTTCTTCGTAGGGGAACTCGGGGCCGGTGGAGAAGGTTTGTTGGCCGCGCTCGCGGTCGAGCAGGGCGTAGGTGAAGCCTAGCCGCGGTTGCTGCGACGGGTCGTAGCCGCCGAGGGCGTCGGCGGGAGCGAAGGCCCACAGGGTGTAGCCGCTGCCGCTCGTCTTGGCGCGGGCCGTCAGTTCGCGAGCGCGGGCCGGGCGGGCGTTCTCGCGGGCGCGATTGATGAGCAGCTGCTCCGCAATCGGCTGATCGCCGGCCGAACCGCCGCCGCGGGCCAGGTAAATGAATCGGTGCGAGAAGCGGCCCGCACGGTGGACGTTGAGCGTCGCGCGGGTGTCGATCCAGACCTGCAGCCCGTCGCTATCTTCGAGGCGCGAATCGCGGCACCAAGGGAGCTGCGTTTTGCCTTCGACCGTCACCTGCCAAGCAAGTCCTTTGGGGCTCCATGCCATCCGCACCTCGGCGAACGCCGGCCGGCCATCGAGCTCGCCGAGCGCGGGGAGCGTGTAGGTTTCGTCGAGCGTAAACCCTTTGGGCGATTCGATGCCGTCGGCGCGTTTGACGTCGGCCGAGAAGCGAAAGAACTGCCGCGGGGGCAGGAGGGAGGCGTCGATGGTTTCGGCTTCGGACATGCGGTAGTAATGCTGAAGGATGAATGCGGAATGCTGTAGCCGTGAGTCATGCTACTCGCTGGCGCTGCGGCGGGACACCGGCGGGGCGTCGTGTCGCGTCGCGTGGAAGTCGCGATGCGATTTTTGGCGCCACTAAAGTTTTTCCGTAACGCCCATCACCGTAATGCGTTGCGCCAAATGGCCATTCGCTTAATGTCGCGTTTCGCCATTTGATGTCGCCTCCTCTTCGCGGCATGGCGGCATGGCGGCATGCGCTCGAATCGGCTGAGCGACCACATGCGTTTAGTCGGCGCGCAGCACTCCTACAGAATGAACGTATGTTCACCATCTCAGATTGAGTGGCCGAAAGCAAGACGGTGGTTTGGCGAATGCTGCAACGCTCGTCAGAAGTCGGCGTCGGTGATCGGCGGGTTCATGAACCGCTGGTCGTTGGGGAGCGATTTTTCGAAGGGCTGACCGGGGGCGTCGGCGGGCGCGGCTTTGCGGCCGTCGGGGGTCATCAACTGCTGGTAGACGGCGTAGTCGATGTCTTCGCTGATCTCCTTCACGTTGCCGCCGCAGAAGGCGACGTTGAACACGCCGGGATGGTTGCTCGACGGGCGGGCGAAGCGCGTGCCGCTGGCGGCGTAGGGTTGTTCGCGTTCGTCTCCCGCACGCGTGTCGCGATTGAACCGCTCCATCAGGTCAGCTCGCGGCGAGCGGGGGTTTTGCGGATCGACGACCCACACCATGCCGTACCACTGCTCGGGGTTCGCGGCGCCCAGGGCAGGGCGGAGCCAGGTGTTGCCGGGCTGCTTCGTCGAACCGGCGGGATCGCGGTGGATGTTTTCAGAGAGCAAGATCGTGTAACTCTGGCCGTCTCTGATGTGGCGCATACCAACCTGCGGTCCGAAGCGGCCGGGACGCTGGTCGTGACAGACGCCGTTGGCAGCCAGGTCGCTGGGCTGCGTCGCGCTTGCGGCGGCCAAGTCTGGCATGCCGCTGTTGACGACGTAGCTCAGTGCGGCGGCAGCTGGGGCGACCAGCGGATCGCTCGGACAGAAAAAGACGTCGATCCGCGGCGGCGCGTCGAGGTCGAGGCTTTGGTCGCCGCCAACAATTTGCTCGTGAAGCGTTTGCGAATCTAACGCCGGCAGCAACTTCGTCGGCCAGGCTACCAACAACTCCGAGCTAGAGGGCGAAGCGGCGTCATCATGACCCCGCGCGTCGTCGAAGACGACTTGCGGCACGAGGTATCCGCCGAACGCGGCACTGCGACTGGTCGCATTGATCGCGTGGGCGATCGCCAACTGCCGGAGATTGTTCAAGCACGCCTGCCTTCTGGCAGCGCCGACGGCAGGCTGAGTGGTCGGCAGAAGAAGCGCCGCGAGCAAGAAAAGCGTGCAAGCGACAACTAGCACTTCAACGAGCGTTATCCGGCGACGGTTTTCGTCTGACATGGCCGACCTCACAACTCACTTCAGCAAACACTCGCCTAAAGAAAAAGCCGGCTCGAATTGCGTGAATTCGAGCCGGCTGAATTGTCAAACCAACGATGGGTAGCGGCTTAGTACTCCGATTCCTTCAACTGAGCCGTGGGATCGGCATTGAAGTAAGCCGTCGGCATCGTGTTCGAGTTGTTGGGATTCGTCGTCCAAACGCACTTCGCGCCGTTCGGCGTCATCAATTGCTGGTAGACGCGATAGTCGATGCTCTGGTTCATCTCCTTCACGTTGCCGCCACAGAAGGCAGCGTTGAAGGATCCGCTGTGAGCACCATTCGGGCGAGCGTACTTGTAACCTTCCGACGTCGCACCCGTTATCGGAATACCTGTCGCTAATTCGCGTCCGGGCAATGCCTGGTCGTTCGGGGGCTGCGGATAATTTTGCTGAACAACCCAAACCATGCCGTACGGTTGCTCGCCAATCGATGGATTCGAGGTTTCGAACAAAGCCGATGAGCGAAGCCAAGAGACGGCGTATTTCGTTGCTGGGGCGCCCGTCTCGTCCTTATTAATGTTTTCCGAGAAGAGCAGCGTTCGATCCGAGCCATCCTTGATGTCGCTCGTTCCGTCACGCACGGTCGGACCTTTGTAACCCGGCAGCAGGTTGTGAAAAATACCATTGGCTTTGCTGTCGCTGGCGTCAAACGTCGAGTTCGGAACGACATCCTGCCCGCCGGTGTTGGCGACGTAGGAGAGCCCAGGGAATTCAGAATTCGAGTGGCTGTCCGCGGGGCACAGGAAGACCGACAACATTGGAATTTGATCGGGATTGCTGGTCGAGAAATTCTGGACCGCCCCCAACGTCCCTTGCTGAAGGGATTCCCATGTGGCTTGAGCATCAAGATCGGGCAACAGCTTTGCCGCCCAACTGACCTCAATATCATTTGCCGGAGTACCCGCGTAGTAATCACGCGTCGGGTTGGTGAG